>NZ_CP121659.1:615000-922500 GCF_029714365.1 Sinorhizobium terangae | reverse complement strand
CCAAGCAACAAGAAACGCCCGGCGGTACGCTTCCGGGTCCAACGAAAGAGTATAGATATGGCAACCTTCGTTCAGAAGCCTGCAGAGGTGGAGAAGAAGTGGATCCTCATCGACGCCGAAGGCCTCGTTGTCGGTCGCCTCGCTTCCATCATCGCAAATCGCCTGCGCGGCAAGCACAAGGCCACCTTTACCCCCCATGTCGACGACGGCGACAACGTCATCGTGATCAACGCCGAGAAGGCCGTTCTCACCGGCAAGAAGTACACCGACAAGAAGTACTACTGGCACACCGGTTACCCGGGCGGCATCAAGGAGCGCACCGCACGCCAGATCATCGAAGGCCGCTTCCCGGAGCGCGTCATCGAGAAGGCCGTTGAGCGCATGGTTCCGCGCGGCCCGCTCGGCCGTCGCCAGATGAAGAACCTGCGTGTCTACGCCGGCTCCAACCACCCGCATGAAGCACAGCAGCCGACCGTCCTCGATGTCGCCAAGCTGAACAGCAAGAACACAAGGAGCGCCTGATAATGGCTGACCTTTCCGCTCTCAAGGATATCGCCACGACCGCGGAACCGGCTGCTCCGGTTCACGTCAAGAAGGTCGACGCGCAGGGCCGTTCCTACGCGACCGGCAAGCGCAAGGACGCCGTCGCCCGCGTTTGGGTGAAGCCCGGCTCCGGCAAGATCACCATCAACGGCAAGCCCTATGCGGCTTACTTCGCTCGCCCGGTTCTGCAGATGATCCTGCAGCAGCCGATCGTCGCTGCTGCCCGTGACGGCCAGTTCGACATCGACGCGACCGTTGCCGGTGGCGGTCTCTCCGGCCAGGCCGGTGCCGTTCGCCACGGCATTGCCAAGGCTCTCACCTACTTCGAACCGGGCCTGCGCTCTGTTCTGAAGCGCGGTGGCTTCCTCACCCGCGACAGCCGCGTGGTCGAGCGCAAGAAGTACGGCCGTGCAAAGGCACGCCGTTCGTTCCAGTTCTCCAAGCGTTGATCGCTGGCAGTTGCTGCACTTCCAAGGCCGGGCATGTCCCGGCCTTTTTTGTTGCGCAATTTCAAAGAGTCAGATCGGCAGTTCCGTGGTCGACTTGAGCTCCCTCAGCACGAAGCTCGAAACCACCGTCCGCACATGCGGGTTGCGCATCAGGTAGCGCGTCATGAACGCGTCATAGCTTTCCACATCCGCCGCCCGGATCTTCAGCATGTAGTCGAACGTGCCGGAGAGCGCGTAACATTCCATGATTTCCGGCCTCTCCCTGACCACGGCAGAGAACGAGGCGATCGCCTCGTCATGGTGATCCTCGAGCGTCACATGGGCGATGATGCAGAGCTTCAGATCCAGCTTTGCCGGATCGAGCAGCGCCACGCGCTTGCGGATCACGCCATCGGCTTCGAGTTCCTGCAGCCGGCGCCAGGCCGAGCTTTGCGACATGCCGGCCTTCTCCGCCAGCTCCGCGAGCGACTGGCCGCCATCGGCCTGGATTAGGCGAAGCAATCGGCGCAACGGTTGAAACGATTCCTTCAAATCTGACGGCATCTCGAAATTTCCTCCCGCCAGGAAGCCGATGACCGGCAACTGTGAAACAAATACTCAGCCCGTTGGGGATACAATTGCAACAGCAATCTGTTCTGGCGAATGAGGAGGCGTCATGACCAAGCAAAGCACCTACACCGCGAAACTGCCGGAACCGGACGGCACCTATCTCTACACACCGGAGGAGGATGCGGTCTGGGGCGAACTCTATCGGCGGCAAATGAAGTTGCTTGCCGACAAGGCATGCGACGAATATCTCGAAGGCGTGCGGACCCTCGGCCTCAATCCGGATCATGTTCCGCAGCTCAAGGACGTCAACCGGAGGCTCGCGGAAACCACGGGCTTCGGTGTCGAGGGTGTGCCGGCGCTTATCCCGCCTTCGCGCTTTTACGAGCTCCTGTCGCAGGGCAAGTTCCCGCTCGCGACCTTCATGCGCCGGCGGGAACACATCGACTATATCGAGGAACCGGACCTCTTCCACGAGGTCTTCGGCCATTGCCCTCTGCTGACGAACCAGAGTTACGCCAACTTCGTCCGGCGCTTCGGCCAAAAGGCGGTCAAGCTCGGCAAGGATTATTCGTGGCACCTGTTCCGTTTCTTCTGGTTCACGGTCGAGTTCGGCCTGATCAACACGCCGAAGGGCAGGCGCTGCTACGGCGCGGGTGTCGTTTCATCAACCAGCGAGACGCGCCATGCCATGGAGACGATGGACTGCGAATTCCGCCCCTTCGATCTGATGAGCGTTCTGCGGACGCCCTACCGCATCGATATCGTCCAGCCGATCTACTATGTCATCGACAGTTTCGCGCAGCTCGAGACGATTATCGAGGAGGACATCACGGCTCGGATCAATGAAGCCAAGAGGCTTGGTGATTTTGCGCCGACCTTCGAGGCCAAGGCGTCCTAAGGGTGCCTCCCCTGGAATGCACATGATTTTGCCGGCAAGCTCTTGCCTTGCCGGCATCGATTGTCCAACGTCCCGTCAAACTGAGGGGAGACGGGCATGGCAAACGAGACGATCGACCACGCGATCACGGCAAGATCACTGACTGCGGCGGCGTCCGATCCCACCCACGCCGGTATCCTTTCCTTCATGCGGCGGAAATACACCAAGCAGCTGAAGGGCGTGGACACCGTGGTCTGGGGCATTCCGTTCGACGCAGCGACCTCCAACCGGCCCGGTGCCCGTTTCGGACCGCAGGCGATCCGCCGCGCCTCCGCCATCTTCGACAACGATCCGCAATATCCGTTCGAGCGTGATCTCTTTGCCGACATGGCGACGATCGACTATGGCGACTGCCTGCTCGACTACGGCAACCACACCAAGACACCCGCGACGATCGAGCGCGAGGCGGCGAAGATCCTGAAATCCGGCGCCTATCTGCTGACGCTCGGTGGCGACCATTTCGTCACCTATCCCGTACTCAAGGCGCACGCCGCCTTGCATGGTCCCCTCGCCCTCGTTCAATTCGACGCCCATCAGGACACCTGGCCGGACGAGAGGGGCCGCATTGACCATGGCTCCTTTGTCGGCCGCGCGGCGCGCGAAGGGTTTATCGACGTCGAGCGTTCGATCCAGATCGGCATCAGGACGCACGCTCCCGAGGATTGCGGCATCAGGATCGTTTATGGCTACGAGGTCGAGGACATGCGCGCCGAGGAGATCGCCGACACGATCGTCCGGCATGTCGGCAGCCAGCCCGCCTACCTGACCTTCGATATCGACTGCCTCGATCCTGCGTATGCGCCCGGCACCGGCACGCCGGTGGCCGGCGGCCCGTCCAGCGCGAAAATCCTTTCGGTGCTGCGCAAGCTCGGCGCTCTCCACATCGCCGGGAGCGACGTGGTCGAAGTGGCGCCCGCCTACGACCACGCCGACATGACCGCCATTGCTGGCTCGACCATCGCCATGTATATGCTGGGCCTGCGTGCCGAATGGCTCGCGGAAAGGCGCGGCTAATTCGTAGAGCACGCTAAGAAATTGATTCAATTCTATGCCAGACTGATTCCGGAAATTTCCGCAACCGTCTGCAGGAACAGGTAAATCATGAAACCGAAGATCTTCATCGATGGCGAACACGGCACCACCGGGCTGCAGATCCGCACCCGCATGGCCGGTCGTACGGATGTCGAACTGCTGTCGATCCCGGAAGCGGAACGCCGCAACGCCGCGATGCGCGAAGACCTGCTCAACGATGCCGACATCGCCATTCTCTGCCTGCCGGACGACGCGTCGCGCGAAGCCGTGTCCATGGTAGCCGGCAACAATCGCGTGCGCATCATCGATACGTCGACCGCGCATCGTGTCGCGCCCGACTGGGCCTATGGCTTTGCGGAAATGGACAAGGCGCAGCCGGAAAAGATCCGCGAAGCGCGTCACGTCGCCAACCCCGGCTGCTACCCGACGGGCGCCATCGCCCTGATCCGGCCATTACGCCAGGCCGGCATCCTGCCGGATGGCTACCCGGTCACCGTCAATGCGGTTTCCGGCTACACCGGCGGCGGCAAGCAGATGATCGCGCAGATGGAGGACGACCAGAATCCGGACCACATCAGCGCGCCACATTTCCTCTACGGGCTGACGCTCAAGCACAAGCATGTCCCGGAAATGAAGATGCACGGCCTGCTCGAACGCGCCCCGATCTTCTCGCCGTCCGTGGGGAGATTCCCGCAGGGGATGATCGTGCAGGTGCCGCTCTATCTCGATGACCTTGCCGCCGGCGCGACTCTGGAAAGCATTCATGCCGCGCTCGTCGAGCATTATGCCGGCCAGTCGATCGTCGAGGTCGCCCCGCTTGCCGAAAGCGCGCAGCTCGCCCGCATCGACGCGACGGAACTTGCAGGCAAGGACACAATGAAGCTTTTTGTCTTCGGGACGTCTGGCGGGACGCATGTGAACCTCGTCGCCCTGCTCGACAATCTCGGCAAGGGCGCGTCGGGCGCAGCGGTCCAGAATATGGACCTGATGCTTTCGGCCTGAATGAAGCCGTGAAAAACAGTGCCCCCGACAGTCGCCTGTCGGGGGCTTTTCTTATGGCTATTGGTCAGTCGCGGAACTCGATCGCCGTCGATTTCGGATATTCGCCGACGAAGCCGCGCCAATGCGCGATGGCGAAGCCGAGCACGACCAGCGCGCCTGCCTGGTGCAGCACGCCCCAACCGATCGGCACCTCAAGCACGAGCGTCGTGATGCCGATCATCGCCTGGATCGTCACCAGGCCGAAGAGGACCACGGAGCGTCGCGCGTGCGTCGTTTCCGGCGCCGCCCGCAATGAAGCAAGCATATGCGCCAGTGCCAGCGCGAACAGCAGATAGGCGCCGGCACGATGGAAGAATTGTACGGTCTTCGGGTTCTCGAAGAGGTTGATCCAGGCCGGTTGCTGCACGAACAGTCCGCCCGGGATGATCGCTCCGTCCATCAGCGGCCAGGTATTGTAGGTGAAGCCTGCGTCGAGACCCGCCACCAGCGCGCCCAGATAGATCTGGAACAGGCTCATGGCAGCGAGGATCGCCGCCATCGATCGCGACCTTTTCGTCGGCGCGGCGTCGCCCGAATGCGGGCAAAGACCGCGCAGGATCCACATGCAGGCAGCGAAGATCAGGCAGGCGATGACGAGGTGCGTGGCAAGCCGGTACTGGCTGACTTCCGTGCGTTCGGCGAGGCCGGAGGAAACCATCCACCAGCCGATGAAGCCCTGGAAACCGCCGAGCGCCAGAATGCCGACAAGCGGCCACCTCAAGCGTCGCTCGATCCGACCCGTTACCCAGAAGAAGAAAAGCGGCAGGGCGAAGATAACGCCGATAGTACGCGCCAGCAGCCGATGCGCCCATTCCCACCAGAAGATCGTCTTGAACTCCTCGACGGTCATGCCCTTGTTGAGCTGTTCGTATTGGGGAATGCGCTGATAGAGCCGGAACTCCTCTTCCCATTCTTCGGCGGAAAGCGGCGGTATCACGCCATGAATTGGCTTCCACTCCGTGATCGAAAGACCGGATTCAGTCAATCGCGTTGCACCACCGACGAGTACCAAGGCGAACAGAGCGAAGAGAACGGCTGCGAGCCAGCCGCGGATTTGCCGGCGGTTGCGCTCTGTCCTGTCGATCTCCTTCAGGAGCATCTGTTCTGCCAACTCGACCTGGGCCATGGAATTTCCTCTTTTCTCGCCGGGGCGCAGCAAGGTTCCAGCCCAGCCGGCCCCGAAAGCCGTTGATTTGCACCAGAGTGCCGTGCAAAACAAGGCCGAAGCCTTTGCGGCATGCCGTCGCGGCTACTGCATGCTTCCTCAAATCGTACCGACTTGAGGAAACATCCGATAGGACGCACGGCGCTGTAGTGAAGCGCAAACCACCCGAAAGAAACGAAATGCCCGTACGCCTCAGAAAACTGATCGGCACGATCCTCATCATCATCCTCGTCGTCGTTTACGCGCTGGCGGCCATCACCTTCGCTTCGCTGCTGCTCGGCGCGTCGCCCTGGTGGGTGCATCTGCTCTACTTCTTCCTGACGGGCCTGCTGTGGATCCTCCCCGCGATGCTGATCATCAAGTGGATGGAAAAGCCCGCCAAGAATCGCTGATTGCCGGGAGTATCAGATGAGGGTCGCGGTTATTTCCGATATTCACGGCAACGATCTCGCACTCGAGGCGGTGCTTGCCGACATCGCCACGCAAGGGATCGCGGAGATCGTCAATCTCGGCGACCATCTGAGCGGCCCACTCAACGCCGCACGAACCGCCGACATCCTGGCCGAGCACAACATCCCCGCGATCCGCGGCAACCACGATCGCTACCTGCTGACGCTCGACCCGGCGCACATGGGACCGTCCGATCGGGCCGCTCACGACGAACTCGAGCCACGTCATCTGGCGTGGCTTGCCTCCTTGCCTGAAACCCGGGTCTATCGAGGCGCGCTTTTCCTTTGTCATGGCACGCCGCGCAGCGACGAAACCTACTGGCTGGAAACGCTGGCGGCCGATGGCATCGTCCACATGGCGGGACGCGACATCATCGAGAGCTTCGCCGCGGACACCGACTATCCCGTGATCCTCTGCGGCCACACGCATATTCCGCGGGCCGTGCGGCTCACGGACGGCCGGCTCGTCGTCAACCCCGGTAGCGTCGGCTGTCCGGGCTACGACGATGACAAGCCTGTTCCTCACAAGGTCGAAAACGGGTCGCCGGATGCGCGGTATGCCATCGTCGAGCGCAGTGGCGACGAGTGGAATGCCACCTTCCGTTGCGTGCGTTATGATCATATGGCCATGTCGCGCCTTGCTGCACGCCGCAATCGCCCCGAATGGGCAAGGGCTCTCGCAACCGGCTTCCTCGACTGACTCTATCGGGCGCGTTCCAGCGCATGAAGATCCGCGCAGGTGATTGCAGCAATGTTTCGCGTCACCTTGTCGACGAGAATTTTGTCGCCGGGATTTGGTGCGGAGGGAGTAACCGGCATGAGATGCTCCTTGAGAACAAAGTCATCATAGCGTGTGGGCGATGCGGCCGCTGGCGGTGCGCTTCATGCTTTGCTAACCGCATTCTGCTGTCGCCCGCGAAATAGCCGCCACTCCCGCGCGAAATTAAGGTGAATGTAGCGACATCTGCGTTTCAATGGAGGCACGATCTCCCTTCCGAACGGTAGATGAAATGACGAATGCCTGCTTCACTTTGACGTCGTTGGACGAGCCGCAGCCGAACGACCGCGCCTCAACCCACCGTTCGGAAGCACAACGCGTCGAAAAGATAACGGTCTCCATCCATACGGACATGGCCGCGCTCGAAGCGGAATGGCGGGTCCTGGACAAGAACGGCCAGAACTCGCTGCACCAGAGCTTCGACTGGTGCGCCGCATGGCGGAAAACACACGAAAGTGAGACGCTGTTCATTCGCGCTGCGCGCGGCCGACAAGTGCTCTTTATTCTGCCGCTCGAAATCGACCGCGGACCCCTCTTCCGCACGGCGCGGCTGATCGGCTCCGATCACAGCAATCTCAATACCGGCGTGTTTGCCGAGGAGGACGCCACTCCGCCTACGGAATTCGTGCGCGTGCTGACCTGCGGAATCAAACGCCAGCTGCAAGCGTTCGCAGATATCGTCACGCTCGACAGGACGCCTGCGACGTGGCGCGGGAAGGTTCATCCGCTTGCCGCCCTGCCCGCCGTGCAGAACGTCAATGCCTCTTTTCAATTGCCGCTGCTCGGGAATATCGAACGCACGCTGGCACAGCTCAACGCGAAGCGGCGGCGCAGGAAGGTGCGGATATCGGAGCGGCGTCTCGCCGCCCTTGGCGGCTACGACTACGTGGTCGCACGCGAGATGTCGGAAGCGCACGCACTTCTGGAAACCTTCTTCCAGCAGAAGGCGGCACGCTTCGACGCGCGCGGCCTGCCGGACGTGTTTCAGGAGGCCGAAACACGCGCCTTCTTCCATCAGCTCCTAGAGCACGGTCGATCGGCGGACGACCAGTTACTGGAGCTCAACACCATTCGCCTCAGGGGCGAGCATGAAGGCCGGATCCTTGCAATCGCCGGCCTTTCGCGCAAGGGCGACCACGTCATCTGCCAGTTTGGCTCGATCGACGAGGAGATCGCCGCCCACAGCAGTCCAGGAGAACTATTGTTTTACCGGATAATCGAGCGGCTGTGTTCCGAAGGCGTGGCGCTCTTCGATTTCGGGATCGGCGATCAAGCTTACAAGCGCTCGTGGTGCACCATCGAGACCCCGTTACGGGACATCGTCTTGCCCCTGACGCTTCGCGGGCATCTGGCCGCCCATATTCATCGCGGGGCGTTGCTGGTCAAACGCATGGTAAAGGGCAACAAAGCATCCTACGCATTCATCCAGCGGCTGCGCCAGCGGAGCCAACGCTGAAGCCGACGGACGAGCATTGAGCCTCCGAACGGCCCGCGTGCGCTTCAGGCGGCGTGGCGATCCGGGAAATCGGGGTCGCTTTCGCGCTGTCCGGTCATCAGTACGATGTTGCGGTATCCAGCTTCGCCGAAGTCTGTCAGCAGTTCCACAATACGCTCATCGCTGACGGACGAAGCCGACACTATGATCTCCGTTCCCTCTCGCCGGGCGATTCTGGTTACGGCGCTGGCATCAGCCGGGCCACACTCGATCAGCACCAGATCATAGGCATTGGTGAGCGCATCGATGATCATCTGCAGCCGCTCGATCCCGCGCATTGCTGTCCGCGGGTCGGAATTTCCCCGTGGAATAATGTGCGCTTCCGATAAGCGGTCCGCGTGTATCGACTCGGCGAAGGCGATGTCGCCGGACAGCAGGTTCGTGATCCCCGGCAGCGCCGAGGACTGTGCCATCAGCCGCGTCGGGCAGGCCGAGCCGGAAAGATCGATGAGAACGACCTTCCGTCCGTCTTCCGCGAGGAGCCGCGCCAGCATGACAGTCGCCGTCGATCCTTCGTCGCCGCCCGGCGACACGGAAACGGCGGAACGGATGTTCTGGTCAAGAAGGTGAGCGGCAACGAACTCGATTGAGAAGTCGCTTCCCGCCGTCTTCGCATCTTCCACCGGTTCAAGGTCCTTGACCGGCCCGTCGCTCTCCGCAAGCGCGAGCATCGGTTCCCCAGAGTTCGGTTCCGCCGGGCCGGCGGGCAATTGTTCGGAAGCTTCCGGCTCCACGACGGAAATGGGCTTGAGCGCCCGTCCGCTGAAGAGCTCGCCAAGCATGATGGCGACGCAACCGATCAGGAAGGTGGCGAGCGCCGCAACCACCGTGATCGGCACGACCTTCGGGAAGTTCGGCGTGCTCGGAACGACCGCATTCGAAATCACGCGCGCATCTGCCGGCGTCGCGTTCGCAACCGTGCGTGATGTCGCCTCCCTGTAGCGGGCGAGATAGGTTTCGAGAAGCTGACGCTGCGCTGTTGCCTCGCGCTCCAGTGCGCGGAGGCCGACCTCTTCCTCTCCCGCCTGTGCGGATTGTGCCTTGAGCGTGTTGAGGCGCTGCAGCAACTGCTCCTCGCGCAACTGCCCGACCTTCGCTTCATTCTCCAGGCTGACGAGAACCTTGCGGGTCTCGGTGCGGATTTGCTGCGCGATGCCTTCAAGCTGGGATTTCAACGCCTTGAGCCGCGGGTGGCCGTCGAGCAATGACGTCGACAGGTCCGCAATCTGGCCCCGGATGTTAGCTTCGCTTTCCTTCAACCGCTGGATCATCTGCGAGCCAACGACGTCGGTCAACGTGTCCGGCGCACGGCCGTCGGCGAGCGCCGTCCGCACGCCTTTCGCGCGTGCTTCGGCATTGGCCCGCTCTCCCCGCACGCGGGCGAGCTCGGTCGAAATATCGGTGAGCTCGCGCGTGGCGAAGTTTTCCGTCTCACTGGTCGGCAGCAGGCCGGAGGAAGCACGGTAGGCCGCAACTTTCGCTTCCGCCTCACGCACCTTCTCGCGTAGGTTGGCGATTTCCGGTTCCAGCCAGCGGCTCGCCTCCGAATTCGAATCAAGCTTCGCGCCGCTCTGCAGGGATAAGTAGACTTTTGCCATCTCATCCGGAATGGCGGCCGCAAGCCTGGCGTCTTTCGAGGTGAAGGCGATGGCGATGACGCGCGACTTTTCGACCTGATAGACCTGTAGCTTGGACTCGAACTCCTTCAGCACGCGCTCTTCGGGCGGCAAATCGAGCGGGTTCTTCTTGACGCCGAGCATCACCAGGAGATCGGAAAGCGCCGAGGGTTCGGCCGAAGGATCGAACTCCTTGCGTTCATGCAGCTTCATGTTGCGCGCGACCTGTTTGATCAGATCGGCGGAACGCAGCACCTGGACCTGGCTTGAAATACCCGATTCATCGAAAACCCGGTCGGATCCCATCGGGGCAAGCTGGTTCGATCCGCTGAACTCCGGTTCACGCGACTCGATCAGCAGCCGGGCTTCGCTCTGATACTGAGGAGCGATCATCATCGCTGTGGTGAAAGCTGCTCCCGCGACGCAAGCCGTGGCGAGCAAAACTCGGGTTCGCCGCGCCCAAACGGCGCGGAAGAGGCCGCCGAGATCTATATCCACATCCTGCTGCCCGCCGCCGATGCCTGACATGCCTCAACTCCGAAGGTTCTTCATTCGGCCGGAAAGTAAAGGAACATGGTAACGCAACGGTTAATATCGAGCACAACCCTGAGGTGGCGCTCCCTGCCGCCGCCAAATCAAAATTCCTGGGCGAGTTTACCGGCTATTAACCCTAACGGATCGATAACGTCGCCAGAGGTGATCGTTTCCGGAGTCCGAGACCCACATGTCGACCGCAGGCAAAAAGACAGCACGCGCTATCGCATTGGCGATATTGTCTGCACTGGTCGGCGGCTGCACGAGCTACCAACCGGCTCCCAAAGCCTTCAGCGAGGCCACCATCCAGCCCTACAGGCTGGACAGCGGCGACCGCCTTCGCATCAACGTCTTCGAACAGGCCGGTCTCAGTGGCACCTATACCGTCGATCAAGCCGGTTATGTCGCCTTCCCGCTGATCGGCGCCATACCGTCGCGCGGCCATACGCTGCCGGAACTGGAAGGCATGATCGCCGCAAAGCTGCGCGAGGGCTTTCTCCGGGATCCGGACGTCACGATCGAGGTGGACCGCTATCGTTCCGTGTTCATCATGGGCGAAGTGGGCCAGGCCGGCCAATACAGCTATGTTCCCGGCATGACGGTTCAGAATGCGATCGCGGTGGCCGGCGGCTTCTCGGCGCGTGCGAACCAGTCAAACGCCGATATCACCCGCAAGATCAACGGCCGCATTATTACCGGCCGTGTGCCGATTTCCGACCCGGTCATGGCCGGTGACACGATCTATGTCCGCGAACGGCTGTTCTGACACCCATGCAGAACGAACGTCCCCTGCGCATCCTTCATTGCTTCAGGTCGCCGGTCGGCGGCATATTCCGGCACGTAAGGGATCTAGCCGAAGCCCACGCCAATTCCGGGCACGAGGTGGGAATTCTGTGCGACAGCACGACCGGCGGCGCTCACGAAGACGCCCTGTTCGATGCGATCCGCCCCCATCTGGCGCTCGGCATCGTTCGCCTGCCCATTCACCGCGCCATCGGACCGTCCGACATTGTCGCACTTTGGCGCAGCTATAGCGAAATCAGAAGTTTGCAACCGGATGTGCTGCACGGGCACGGCGCCAAAGGCGGCGTCCTTGCGCGCATTATCGGTTCAGCCTTGCGGGTCAACAAGTATCGCGTAGCCCGCCTTTATTCACCCCACGGCGGCAGCCTCCACTACGATTCAAGATCGTTGAAAGGTCGAGCGATTTTCCGTCTCGAGCGGCTGCAGGAGCGCCTCACAGACGCTCTCGTCTTCGTCTGCGATTACGAACGCCAAACCTATTTCGCAAAGGTCGGCCGGCCGCCCGGTCGCAACGAACTGATTTATAACGGCATCGACGACCGCGAATTCGATCCCGTCACGGTTGCGCCGGACGCAGTGGATTTTTTGTATATCGGCATGATGCGGGACCTCAAGGGTCCCGATCTGTTTGTGGAGAGCTTTGCTGCGGCCGAGCGGATCGCCGGCCGCCCTCTCTCCGCCCTGATGATCGGCGACGGGCCGCAACAGCAGCAATACGCAGAAATGAAACTGCGCAAGGGGCTCGGGCGGCGCATCAAGATGCTCCCGGCCATGAAGGCGAGAGAGGCCTTCGCGCTTGCGCGCACGGTCGTCATCCCCTCGCGTGCGGAATCGATGCCCTATATCGTGCTTGAGGCACTTGCCGCCGGCAAGCCCTGCATCGCGACACGGGTCGGCGGGATTCCGGAGGTTTTCGGCGCCGACAGCGGTGCGCTTGCCGAACCCAACGTCGCTTCGCTGGCAGCGATCATGGCCGCCACGATCGTCGAGCACGACTGGCCCGAAAGAACGATGCCGGATCCCAAGGCGTTTAAATCCCGCTTCGCCGCGTCGGTCATGACAAAGAACGTGATGCAGCTGTATCATGATCTGGCAGGCGATGCGGCCCGGGCGCGAGGACAGCTCGTTACAACGTAAGCGTTTCTTAGTGGCTTTCTGCTATCCGGGCGCAGGGACTTCACCGCCAGGAAGAGACCATGAACCACTACGAAAGGCCCGAGGCATTCAATCCGGAAGCGCTTCGCAAGAAGATCTCCGAGATCCGGACGGCCGCCCCCGAAGAGACGATCGGGGAAAAAGGCGCCACGGAGCTAAATCCGCTGGCACGACAGATCGCGCTTCAGTTCCGCGCCGACACCTATTCGCCCACCATGATCACGGGCCTGATCCGGCTGCTCGATTTCTGCGTTCTCTTCGCCATCGGCTATGGCATCAACGCCTACTATGTCCGGCCGGCCGTCGAACAACTGCCCGTCTATCTTGCAATTCTGGCCGGGGGCTCTGCACTTGCCGTCGCGGCCATCCAGATCGCCGATGGCTACCAGGTGCCGGCGCTGCGGGCATGGCTGCGAATGACGCCGCGCGTTCTGGGTGCCTGGGCGACCGCCTTCGGCGCTATTGCGCTTGCGCTTTTCTTTCTGAAATCCGGGCATCAATATTCCCGCGTCTGGATCGCGGGGTGGTTCATCGGCGGCGCGCTCTTCCTTATCGCTCAGCGCGCCTTCATCGCCTATTCGATCCGCCATTGGTCGCGCAACGGCACAATGGAACGTCGCGCGGTGATCGTCGGCGGTGGCCAGCCGGCCAAGGATCTGATCCGCACGATCGAACATCAGCCGGACAATGATATCCGTATCTGCGGCATCTTCGACGATCGCGACGAGCGGCGATCACCAAACATGATCGCCGGATACCCGAAATTGGGGACGGTCAACGAACTCGTCGAATTCGCCCGGCTTGCAAGAATCGACATGTTGATCATCTCGCTGCCGCTGACTGCTGAAAAACGCATCCTCGAACTGTTGAGGAAGCTCTGGATTCTCCCGGTCGACATACGGTTGGCTGCGCACGCCAACAACCTGCGCTTCCGGCCGCGCAGCTATTCCCATGTCGGACAGGTGCCTATGCTCGACATCTTCGACAAGCCGATCGCCGATTGGGACTCCGTGGCGAAGCGCTGTTTCGACATTTTCTTCAGCGTCGCCGCCCTTCTTTTCCTTTGGCCGGTGATGCTTGCCGCTGCTGTCGCCGTCAAGGTCACGTCTCCAGGGCCGGTCATCTTCAAGCAGGCCCGACACGGCTTCAACAACGAGACGATCGAGGTTTACAAGTTCCGCTCGATGTATGCGCATATGAGCGACCCGACCGCTCGCAGCGCCGTCACCAAGGGAGACCCGCGGGTGACCCCTGTCGGCCGTTTTCTGCGCAAGTCTTCGATCGACGAACTGCCGCAGATCTTCAACGTGTTGAAGGGCGAGCTTTCACTGGTCGGCCCGCGCCCACACGCCGTTCTGGCGCAAACGCGAAACCGCACCTATTCCGATGTCGTCGAGGGCTATTTTGCCCGCCATCGCGTCAAGCCCGGGGTGACCGGCTGGGCACAAATCAACGGTTGGCGCGGCGAGATCGACAATGACGAAAAGATCCGTTTCCGCACCGCATTCGATCTCTACTACATCGAAAACTGGTCGCTGCTCTTCGATCTGAAGATCCTTGTTCTGACGCCGTTCCGGTTGCTCAACACGGATAACGCCTATTGATCTCCGCGAGCGCATCCCCGCCAATTGTCCTCCGCCCCCAGCTTGCCGCGATTTCGCTGCTCGCTTCCGGCTTCGTGGCAATCGCGGTTTTTCTTTCCGGCTTCGTCATCGCCGAGCCGGCGCCTTACGAGCTCTTCATGGCGTGTCTCATCGGCCTGTGGGCGCTCTTCGGGTTGAGGATTTCCCGCTATGTAGCGCCGTTGCTATCGCTCCTCGTTCTCTTCATGGTTGGCGGCATCCTGTCGCTGACCACGATGTCGGACCTTGCCACCGGGCCCATGTACATGGCCGTCTCCGGCTTCCTCGCGCTCTCGGCTGTCTTCTTTGCGGCTATCATCGAAGATCGGCACCAACGACTGCGGCTGATCTTCAATGCCTGGGTTGCTGCTGCTGTCATCACGGCGCTCCTTGGCATTCTCGGCTATTTCGGTGCCATACCGGGCGGGGCCAACTTCACGCTCTATGACCGCGCGAAGGGAGCGTTCCAGGATCCGAACGTTTTTGGCCCCTTTCTCGCCGCGCCGGCGCTTTATCTCATCCATGGCCTACTTACCCAGCCGATCCACCGCGCTCCGCCTAAGATCGCCGGACTTCTCGTCCTGGCACTCGGCGTTTTCCTCTCGTTCTCGCGAGCGGCCTGGGCACTCAATCTCTTCTGCGTCGTCGCCTTTGTCTTCGTCATGCTGCTGAAGGAGCGGAGCGGCCTCTTCCGTCTGCGTATCCTGGTGCTGGCTTTGTGTGGCGCCCTCTTCATCGTCGCCGCGCTCGCCGCAGCCCTGCAGTCCGAGCAGGTCGCGACCCTTTTCTCAAACCGTTCCCAGCTTGTTCAGGAGTACGACGGCGGGCATCTTGGGCGGTTCGACCGGCACCGGATCGGCTTCCTGATGTCGATGGAAAAACCGCTCGGCATCGGCCCTCTGGTCTTCAGTACCATTTTCCCGGAGGATGAACACAATATCTGGCTGAAGTGCCTGACGTCCTACGGCTGGATCGGCTTGATCGCCTATGTGACGCTGATCGCATGGACGCTGTCGCTGGGCTTCCGCTTCCTCCTGCACGACCGGCCATGGCAGCCGTACCTGATGATTGCATGGGTCACGCTGATCGGCCATGTTGGTATCGGCAACGTCATCGACACCGACCATTGGCGCCATTTCTACATGCTGCTTGGCGTCATCTGGGGATGTGCCGCCCTCGAATATCGCTTTCAATGGCGCGCCCGCGCCGGAAGGCACCTATGACCATGGACACGTCCGCAACCGACGGATCGTCGGCTCAGCCGCTGCGCCTTCTCGAAGTGCTGGAGCCGAGCGGCGGCGGGTCCGGCCGGCATTTCCTCGATATCTGCCGCGGCATGCAGGCCCGCGGCCATCACGTCGAGGCGATCTATTCGCCGGTGCGAGCGGAAGACGGCTTCGTTCGTGAGCTCAAGGCAATCGATTTGCCCGCCCTTCACGCGGTCGCCATGGAGCGTGCGCCTGGACCGTCCGACCTGTCGGCCTTCCGCGCCATTCGGCGCATCAGCCGAACCGCGGGACCGTTCGACATCGTGCACGGCCACAGTTCCAAGGCCGGCGCCCTCACACGCCTGCGGCTGCCCGGGCGCCACGCGCCGCGCGTCTACACCCCGCATGCCTTCCGGACAATGGACCCGGCACTCGATCATGCCGGCCGATTGATCTACGGCGCCATCGAGTGGGCCTTGGCCTGGTTTTTCACCGATCACCTCATCGCCGTTTCCGATGACGAGCGCAGGCATGCACTGTCGCTCGGCATGCCCGAACAGCGAATATCCGTGATCGTCAACGGAGTTTCGCCCCCCTCGCCCGACATGGCGAAGACGGTTCGCGCGAGCTTCGGAATTCCCGCCGACGCATTCGTCTTCGGCTTCATCGGCCGTCTTTCCAGCCAGAAGGCGCCGGAGCGGCTGATAGATGCCTTCAAGGGCGCGGCATCGTCGGTCAAGAACAGCTACCTCGTGATGGTCGGCACCGGCGAACTGGAGGACGAGGTTCGCCGCGCGATCGCGGCAAGCGGGCTGCAAAGCCGCATTCACCTGACCTCCGCCTTTACCGGCCCTCAGGCTGTGGCCGCCTTTGATCTTCTCGTCATGCCGAGCCGCTACGAAGCGATGTCCTATGTCATGCTGGAAAGCGCGGCCGCGGGCAGACCGATCATCATCTCCGATGTCGGGGGCGCCAGAACGGTAATCGAGAATGGCGAGAATGGCTTCATCATCCCCAGCAGCGATGATGTATCGCAGCTCACGAAAACGATGATCGCGGCTGCAGATCCGGAAAGCTATCCTGCCCTCCTCCAGGCGGCCGAGGTCCGCAAGGATCGTTTCACGCTCGACGTAATGCTTGACCGGACGGAAGAACTCTACCGACGTCTAGCCATACGCCAGCGCGCTTGAGCGACAAGCGGTCGGTACGACACATCACGACGGCAGCGGTGTCGGGGCGAAACGAGATTGAGGGGTGTTCTTCACGAGAAGCGTCGGATGCTGGCGTGCCCGGCCCGGGAGGCCCGGCATCCGACCGTGTTGGTCTATTCTTCCGCTTGTCGCTCTTCCTGCTGCTGTTTCTGCTGCAGAAGGATCTCTTCCGCTGGCGTCGACTGTTCGGCCTTGGTGACGCTGGCCGTGGTTATTTCCTTGTCTACAGATGCAGTGGTCTTGGAGTGCCCCACGCACTCGGCGGAGGCTACCGTTGTCGATAAAGCGAATGCGGCTGCAAATACGAGGATGGTCTTCATAAGGCTTCTCCTGGTTGTTGCAGGCGCAGTCTATCCGGCGCTCACGCCGCGACCAAATCACAAAACCGTTCTCCGGTTCGATCGTGATCGGCGGCAGTAGCGCCGCGAGAAGGAGAGTACGCACCCCCACGTACCGGAGCGTGCCCGTTGCACGACGCGGACGTTTATCGCGAACTTAGGAAGTTTTGCCTGGACTTGGGGAGTTTGCCGCAACGGCGCCTTGGCCGTATGGTGTTCGCGAAGGACGTTGCCACGTGATTAAATGGTCGGAGCGACTGGACTTGAACCAGCGACCCCTTGACCCCCAGTCAAGTGCGCTACCGGGCTGCGCTACGCTCCGAACCGAGAAAACCCCTATAGTCTCAACGCTGGGAGCGCAAGCCCGAAATTGATCTGTATGTTGAAAAGAGAACAATCCGTGTGGAAATGACGAGATCGGCGCCTGCGCTAAAATCCGGCCGCGTTAAAGCAATATTTACCACGGTGGGCCGCGCCTCAATTCTCCCTGCATTTTGCCCCGTTCTGCGCGCATTTAACCCACCAAAATGCGAGATGGATAAAGCAGGCCTCACATTTTCGGCGCTTATTCTCGTGCTCATCGCCCTCATTATGAGCATCCTCGCGGTCGATCGAAGAGTGGTGGATGTGGCGCCGGACAGGCCGGCACTGGTGATCACCAACCAGGCTCATCCGTGAAGGAAGCGACCGTTCGCGCTTGAGCATCACGGTGTCCGGGAGAATTGCTAGCCGTCGCAACGAACCTGGGAAGCCCGCATGCGCTTTGCCAGACCTCCGTGAAACGTGCCTTCGCCCAACACCCGCCCTTGTTCTGCCATTCCGAAGCCCGCCGATGGGAACAAAAGCTTAACCGAGCCGTTCGACCTCCATCGACGCAGTGTCACCGAACAAACTTGGGCGAAACTCCGGAAGGGAAGCCAAAAAAGGTGAAAATTCCAGATGCCCCGAAAAATAGACGCAGATAAGCTCCAGAAACTGGCGCTCCTGCTTGGTCAAACCGTCGCCGCCTTGCGAGTGAATGAAATCATGATGTGCCGCCTCCTCGAATGGGCCGCTTCACAGAGCGATGACCCGCAAGGCTTTGTCCGGGAGACGGTGGAGAAGACAAGAGAGGACTTGCAGAAGGCGGGCCAGGCAGACGGGAGAATGCTGACGGTCTTAGCCGCCCATGAGGCGCTGGAATATCTCGACGAGCTCTCAGCGAGGATGCAAGGCGCACCTACCACCAAGCCTCCGGCAAGAGGTTTTGCATTCCTTGAACATCTCCCTTTCCCCGCGTTCGTCTTCACCCCCGACCAACATACGAACGGCACTTCGAAGGCGCACGAACCAAACAGCCCGCAGCGCCGCGCGTCTAGTTAGGTCGCTATAGAACTTCTAGAAGCGGTTAGCCGATCAATGGCCCCCTCGCTGGCCGCGATCACCGCACCTGATCGAGCAGCCGTTTGCATTCCAGAAGATCGTAAAGCGCTTCCTGCAAAAGCGCCCTGTCTTCCTTGCTTACGGAAGCCTTGCCGATCGATATCTCTGCGTCGTCGCCACCGCCGCCGCCGAAAGAGAAAAACCGCCGGCCTGCCGGTGCCTTCGCGCGGCCGACGATCTGGTCTTCTTCCGCGACACCGACTTTTGGCGGTTGCGGCTCCTCGTTGCTGGACGCCGCAAGTGCTTCGACAGTTGCGAGATCGCCGCTTGCGATCGCCGCGACGAACTTGTTGCCGTTGGCCTTCAAGAGCTTTTGCACGCCCTTGATCGTGTAGCCATGATCGTAGAGGAGATGGCGAATGCCCTTAAGGAGATCGACGTCCTCCGGGCGGTAGTATCGCCGACCGCCGCCCCGCTTCATCGGCTTGATCTGCTGGAAGCGTGTCTCCCAGAAACGCAAGACGTGCTGCGGCAGATCGAGCTCGTCTGCGACCTCGCTGATTGTGCGGAAGGCGTCCGGGCTTTTGTCCATATCATCCCCATTTACAGATCACGCGGCGCACCGCAATGGACGGATCACCGCGCGATGATCGCACGAGTCGCGCCCATTTCAATGGGTTATGGACGGGTTTTCAACCACATTTGTGGTTTTGAGCAAGGGGTCAGGAGGCGGGAGAGGCCGGCCTCTGCTTGGTCTTGCGGCTCAAATGCGCCTTCAGCACGCGTTGCTTCAGCACGTTCGACGCCTTGAAGGTCATCACCCGGCGCGGAGAAATCGGCACTTCCTCGCCGGTTTTCGGATTGCGCCCGATGCGCTCATTCTTGTCGCGCACCTGGAAAGTCGCAAAGGAAGACAGCTTCACGCTCTCGCCACGCACGATTGCGTTGCATATTTCATCAATGACCGTTTCCACGAGTTCGGCCGACTCTGTGCGAGATAGGCCCACCTTGCGAAAAACCGATTCAGCCAAATCCGCCCGTGTTACTGTTTTTCCGCTCATCTTCCCCCACCGATGTCTGGCATGCCGAGCGAAGGAAGACTATTGCCCTTGCCTTTTCCGGTCAAGCGCCTGCGGTGCTTCATTATTTTCTTTACCACCGGATGAGAACAGAGCCCCAGGTGAAGCCGCCGCCCATGGCCTCGAGCATGACGAGGTCGCCCTTTTTTATCCGCCCGTCGGCGGCCGCGGTATCAAGAGCGAGCGGAATGGAGGCGGCCGAGGTATTGCCATGGACGTCGACCGTCACCACAACCTTATCGAGCGGGATGCCCAGCTTCTTTGCAGAGCCATCGATGATGCGCCGGTTGGCCTGGTGCGGAACCAGCCAGTCGACGTCGTCCGCCGTCGTCCCGGTTGCCTCGAAGGCTGCCTCGATCACATCCGTGATCATGCCAACGGCATGTTTGAACACCTCGCGCCCTTCCATCCTGAGATGGCCCACGGTGCCCGTTGTCGACGGGCCGCCGTCGACGTAGAGTTTGTCACCATGAATTCCGTCGGAGCGTAGCTGCGCCGTCAGCACGCCGCGGTCGGCGTTCGTG
This sequence comes from Sinorhizobium terangae, assembly GCF_029714365.1. NCBI lineage: Bacteria > Pseudomonadati > Pseudomonadota > Alphaproteobacteria > Hyphomicrobiales > Rhizobiaceae > Sinorhizobium > Sinorhizobium terangae. The sequence goes on along the minus strand of NZ_CP121659.1, from coordinate 902,609 downwards.
CCTGCGCCTTCCTGGGCTTCGAGGATGATCGCGCCGGCGCCGTCGCCGAAGAGTACACAGGTCGTTCGATCGGACCAGTCGAGGATGCGGGAGAAGGTCTCGGCCCCGATCACCAGAGCACGCTTGGCGAGGCCGCCGCGGATGTAGGCGTCCGCTGTCGTCACCGCATAGACGAAGCCGGAACAGACCGCCTGCAGGTCGAAGGCGGCGCCATGCCGCATGCCGAGGCGGTTCTGGATATTCACGGCCGTCGCCGGAAAGGTGTTATCGGGCGTCGATGTCGCAACGATGATCAGGTCCAGATCGTCGGCGGTCAGATCGGCCCTCGCAAGCGCGGCACGCGCAGCGCTTTCGCCGAGCGAGGCCGTCGTCTCGCCCTCGCCCGCGATGTAACGCTGGCGAATCCCGGTCCGCTGCACAATCCATTCGTCGGATGTGTCGACCTTCGATTCCATCTCCTTGTTGGTCATCACTCGCTTCGGCAGCGCTGCCCCGAAGCCGCGAACGACGGAACGGATCATTTACTCAAACCTCATCATTCATGCCGGCGGGAGGGACTCAGACGGCTGGGCGCCGTGATATTTCGCCAGATCGCTCTCTATCTTGGCCTTGAGGCCGTTCTTGACCATGTCGTACCCGACATCGATCGCGGCCGCGAAACCCTCAGCATCGGTGCCGCCATGGCTCTTGATGACGACGCCGTTGAGGCCGAGGAACACGCCGCCGTTGACCTTCCGCGGGTCCATCTTTTCGCGCAGCCGATCGAAGGCACCCTTGGCGAACACGTATCCGATCTTCGCGAGCAATGTGCGCGACATCGCCGCGCGCAGATATTCGGCTATCTGGCGAGCCGTTCCCTCGGCCGCCTTCAGGGCGATGTTGCCTGAGAAGCCTTCAGTAACGACGACGTCGACGGTCCCGCGGCCGATATCGTCGCCTTCGACGAAACCGTAGTAGTCGATGCCCTCAATGTTGGCTCCGCGGATGAGCCGCCCGGCCTCCTTGACCTCTTCCTGGCCCTTGATTTCTTCCACTCCGACATTGAGCAAGCCGACCGAGGGATGTTCGACCTCGAACAAGGCCCGCGCCATCGCGCCGCCCATCAAAGCGAAATCCATGAGCTGCTGCGCGTCAGCGCCGATCGTCGCGCCTACGTCGAGCACGATGCTCTCCCCTTTCAGCGTCGGCCAAATGGCGGCAATCGCGGGACGCTGGATCCCCTGCATCGTCCTGAGACAGAAGACGGACATCGCCATCAGCGCGCCGGTATTACCTGCGGAGACGACCACGTCGGCCTCGCCAGCATTGATCGCGTCGATTGCCTTCCACATGCTCGATTTGCCGCGTCCGCGCCGGAGCGCCTGGCTGGGTTTTTCGTCCATGCCTACGGCGATTTCACAATCGTTGAAGGTGCTCGCCGCATTCAGCTTCGGATATTTGGCCAGAAGCTCAGCGCATCGCGCTTCCTGACCGAACAAGACGAATCTTATGTCCGGGTGACGTTCGAGCGCTCTTGCTGCGCCCGGGATGACGACTTCAGGACCATAGTCGCCCCCCATCACGTCAAGTGAAATTCTGACCACGCGTGTCTTATCCTTTTTTCCTGCCCAGGCAACGCGTCTCACCCTGCGCATCTCTTTTCACGCGGGGCGATCCTTGTTCCTTCTGACGCTTGAGCCAACATGCGACGTCTCGGCGCATCGGCCCCCATCGGCTGGAGTCGGGCCAAAATACTGCTTTTCGTCTGCGTGACAACCGAATTGTAAGCGCGGCTTTCGCCGTTTCAATCCTTTTTCCAGTCCTTCAGCGCCGCAAACGGGTTCGGCCGCTTGTCATCCGCGGCAGTGCTTTCGATGCGCTCACCGAAGACCGCGCCTTCCTTGCGCGGATAGGGATCGATGGCAAGCGCGACATGTTCGCTGACCACGACGCCCGCATCGATGGTATCGCCGGCAAAGGTGTCGGGAATGTCCGGACCATCCGGATCGAGCACCATCTCGCCGCCATCATTGTGCGCCTCTCGTGCAAGCCGCGATCCTTCCGGCACGAAAATCGCCTCGACAGGCTCGTTTATCTCCGCCTCGACCGGTTCGAGCGTCACCACGCAGGACTGGACAATACGAGCAGCGACATCGCCCTTGATCTTCACGCCGTCCTTCTTCCAGCGCGCGATCTGGAGGTCGGCGGCGAGCGAGAGCACTTCTTCGACATTCCAGAGCTTGGCAAGCGCCCGGCGCTCGGCTTCGTTTGCCGAAAGATGGACGCTGACGGCGTTTGCCGAGATGTGCCCCACCTTCACCGGGTAGGAGAACGCCGGTTTGCTATCGTCTTTCATGGCAAGCTCCTTCCTCGCGGCATCGGAGCACGGTGCCGCGCATACAACCGCCGAGCGCTATCGTCGCGCGGCATTGATATCGATCTATTACGCACCAGCCGGCGGTATGCGCAACTGGCCCGCTTCGACCACCTCTTCCGGCGTTTCTGACAGGGCGGCCTCGACCGCCAGAAGATAGGCGGCCAGTCCATCCATCGACGGCCCTTCGCGGGAATCGGGATGAAAGTTGCGAAGGAGCGCAGCGGCCAGGGCCTGGCCGTCCCTTTGCTCGAGCGCGGCCGCGTAGGACTCGAGGCGGCCGTAGAACATGCCGGCAAACTTTTTCATCTTCTTCGGAACGCCCGCGTCGCCGACACCGAGTTCGCGGATGGAGTGGTCTACGTCTTCGAAAAAGGCATCTACGATTTCCTGCGCGATCTCCTGTCCGGTGCGCGCGGAGGCGCGTGTCCGCCGAAAATAGAGAATCAGGATTGCCGACAACATCTCGAAACGGCCCATGACGGTATCGGGCACAGCAAGGTCGGTGTACAGAAACGGCTGGCGTGCGGCGGCTGTCAGCAACGCATACTGACGCTCCACAATCGCAATATTGCCGCTTTTTCTCTTGAACAGTCCAAAAATCATCACAAAGCCCAGTTCTGGCTTTCTCGAAATGTGGGCGGCGCCCACGACGTTATTGCATGATAGCCGAAGCTGGTTTACCGAAGCAGGCACGAATTGCAATGGCGGACCTGCCATCGTTACTCCAGGGGAACAGTCCTTGTCGAAGCGGTATCTGATATCAAACCTGAATGTTCTGAGCCGTGCCGTGCTCGTGGCTTCCCTTTGCACCACTACGCTTGCCGCCTGCACGACAGCGAATATGGGCGAGGTCCTGCATCAGGGCTATGTCGTCGATCAGGAAACGCTGAACCTCGTTCCGGTCGGATCGAGCCGCGAGCAGGTGCTGCTCTCTCTGGGCACACCTTCGACCACCGCCACCTTCGACAACGAAGTCTTCTATTACATCTCGCAGACACGCAGGCGGCCTGTCGCATTCATGAAGCCGAAGCTCGTCGACCAATCGATCCTTGCCGTCTATTTCGACAAGGAAGGCGTCGTCAGCCAGCTGGCGCATTATACCATGAAGGACGGCAAGGTCTTCGACATGCTGTCGCGCACGACGCCGACCGGCGGCAAGGAAACCAGCTTCCTGGGGCAGCTCCTGAGCGGTCCGGGCGCCGGACAGGCAGCGGCGCGAAACCTCTTCAAGGACTTTGGCAAAGGTCCGTAAGCCGCGACATAGTAAGGTACAATCCACAAAGAAGCCCGCGAACAAGGTTCGCGGGCTTCTTGGTTTTTACGCAACCGCGGTCAGGCGAGAACAGCCAGCAACAGCAGTGCCACGATATTGGTGATCTTGATCGCCGGATTGACCGCCGGGCCGGCCGTGTCCTTGTAGGGATCGCCGACCGTATCTCCGGTGACCGAAGCCTTGTGGGCATCGGAACCCTTCATGTGACGCGTGCCGTTCTTGTCGACGAACCCGTCCTCGAAGCTCTTCTTCGCATTGTCCCATGCCCCGCCGCCGGAGGTCATCGATATGGCGACGAAAAGACCATTGACGATGACACCGAGGAGGGACGCCCCGAGCGCGGCGAAGGCCGAGGCCTTCGAGCCGGAAAGCAGCAATACCCCGAAATAGACGACGATCGGTGCCAGCACCGGCAGCAGCGAGGGAATGATCATCTCGCGGATCGCTGCCTTGGTCAGCATGTCGACGGCGCGGCCGTAGTCGGGCCGGTCCTTGCCTTCCATGATGCCCGGTTTTTCCTTGAACTGCCGGCGCACTTCCTCGACGACGGCGCCGCCTGCGCGGCCGACCGCCGTCATGGCGATGCCGCCGAAAAGATAGGGGATCAGACCGCCGAAGATCAGGCCGGCGACGACATAGGGGTTGGACAGATCAAACGAGATCGCACCCACGTCGGCGAAGTAAGGATGCTTGTCGCCATTGGCGGCGAAGTAGGTAAGGTCGTTCGAATAGGCGGCGAAAAGCACGAGAGCGCCAAGCCCTGCGGAACCGATCGCATAGCCCTTGGTCACCGCCTTGGTCGTGTTGCCGACGGCATCGAGCGCGTCGGTCGACTTGCGAACCTCGGGCGGCAGGTGCGACATCTCGGCAATGCCGCCGGCATTGTCCGTGACCGGACCGAAGGCATCGAGCGCCACGATCATGCCGGCGAGGCCGAGCATGGCGGTGACCGCAATGGCGGTGCCGAAGAGGCCGGCGAGCTGATAGGTGGCGATGATGCCGCCGACGATGACGATCGCCGGCAGTGCGGTCGACTCCAGCGAGACGGCGAGGCCCTGGATCACGTTGGTGCCGTGACCGGTAACCGAGGCCTGAGCAATCGAATTCACCGGCCGTTTGTTGGTCCCGGTGTAGTACTCGGTGATCACGACGATCAATGCGGTGACGACAAGACCCAGGATGCCGCAGATGAACAGACCCCAGCCGGTGACGTCCTTGCCGGCGACTGTCCCGATCGAACCCCAGCCGATCGTCAGCGACGTGGCGGCGCCAAGGCCGATGATCGACAGGGCACCGGTGACGATCAGGCCGCGATAAAGCGCGCCCATGATCGAGCCGTTGGTGCCGAGCTTGACGAAGAAGGTGCCGATGATCGAGGTGATGATGCAGGCGGCGCAGATCGCCAGCGGATAGACCATCACGGTCGCGAGCAGCGGCGTACCCGCGAAGAAGATCGATGCAAGCACCATGGTCGCGACGACCGAAACCGCGTATGTCTCGAACAGGTCCGCTGCCATCCCCGCGCAGTCGCCGACATTATCGCCGACGTTGTCCGCAATGGTCGCGGGGTTGCGCGGATCGTCCTCCGGAATGCCAGCCTCCACCTTGCCGACGAGGTCGCCGCCGACGTCGGCGCCTTTTGTGAAGATGCCACCGCCGAGACGGGCGAAGATCGAAATCAGCGATGCCCCGAAGCCGAGCGCCACGAGCGCATCGATAACCTCGCGCGAGGCAGGGTCGTGCCCGAAGCCCGCGGTCAGGATGAGGTAGTATACGGAGACGCCGAGCAGGGCCAGGCCAGCTACCAGCAGGCCGGTGATCGCGCCCGACTTGAAGGCGATATCGAGACCGGAGGCAAGGCTGACCGATGCGGCCTGGGCCGTGCGGACGTTGGCCCTGACAGAAACATGCATGCCGATGAACCCGGCCGCGCCCGACAACACCGCACCGATCAGGAAGCCGATCGCGGCTGCACCGGAGAGAAGAAACCACGCGGCGATGAAGACAACGACACCGACGATGGCAATGGTCCTATATTGACGTGTGAGGTAGGCCTGCGCCCCCTCTCTGATAAAGCCTGCGATCTCCTGCATGCGGGCATTCCCCTGGTCGGCGGCAAGCACCGACTGCGTTGCCCAGATGGCATAGGCCACCGCGAGCAACCCGCATGCGATAACGCCTAAAAGTAAGGTCATTTCGCATTATCCTCCGTTTCAACCTGCAGGTTCACTCCCTCCCGCAGGCCCCTCATTCCGCGAATCGCGCGCCGCATCCTCAAGCGGCACCCCTCGCGGCGCGGCCAGAGTGCGGGCGCGAATGGGGATCGTCAAGCCCCTGAAACTACCGGCGTGATCGCGTTTGGGGGAGTTGGAAGATTTTGCTGAGGCCGAAGTACCGGCGGTCAGGCGGGACCGCGCTTGTTCCGCCGCATCAGCGCGAAAAGGAGGACGAGGCAGATGCCAGCGACCGGCCAGACAACGGCGTTGAGCACGTCCCATCCATAGGCGGAGAGCACCTCGCCGGAGGCGAAGGACGCGCTGGCGACCGTCGAAAACAGCATGATATCGTGGAAGCCCTGAACCTTGTCCGCTTCATGCGGCCGATAGCTTTGCGCCACAATTGCGGTCGAGCCGATAAACGCGAAATTCCAGCCGAGCCCGAGGAGAACGAGCGCACCCCAGAAATTCCAAAGCGCCACGCCCATATGAGCGATCGCCGCGCAAACCAGAAACAGCACAAAGCCGCAGGCCACGATACGCTCCGCGCCGAAGCGGGCGATGAGCCAGCCCGTTGCAAAGCTCGGACCGAACATCGCGAGCACGTGCCATTGTATTCCCAGCGTCGCAAGATCAGTCGAGAAACCGCATCCGACAACCATGGCGACCGGTGCGCCTGTCATCATGAAGGTCATAAGCGCATAGGCGGAGATGCCGCAGATCATGCCTGTCAGGAACCGCTGGTTGCCGACGATCTCGCGAAGCGGCCGAACTGGTGCAGTGGCGTGCAGGCCCGTAGCGCTTTTGAGATCCGGCAGGCGAAGGGGCACAAAAAAGAAGATCGCGGCAAGGCAGACCGGCAGGAGGGCCACGAACGCACCGGCAAACCATACCGGCGCGAAGTAGTCGCCGGCGAAAATGACGATCTGCGGCCCGAGTATCGCCGAGATGATGCCGCCGCCCAAGATCCAGGAAATTGCCTTCGGCTTGTAGAAGGAGGGCGATGCGTCGGCTGCCGCGAAGCGAAGTTTTTGCGTGAAGCCGCTGGAGGAGCCGAGAACGGCCAGGCCGAAGGTGAACAGCCAGAAATTGTCACCGAAAAGCGCCGCGGCGGCGATCAGCCCGCCCAATGCGGCGATAACGGCGCCGCCAATGAAGGCGAAGCGCCTGCCGACCAACCGAGACAGCGTCGCGGCGAGAACGACGCCGAGCGCCAAGCCGACGTTAAAGCCGGTAAGCGGTGCCGTCGCCAGCGACTTGTCTTCGCCGAGAAGCTGGTGACCGGCGACACCGCCGACCGCGAAGCTGATCGGCCCGACCACGCCGAGCAGCGCTTGTGCAAACGTCAACAGAAAGACGTTACGGCGTGCCTCGCGGAGAACCGCCCCCATGTCGTCCGCAGTCGCTGCCACCATTTTGCTATTTCCGCTGGCCGCGGACCTGTTTGGCGATCCGGTCGAGGACTGCGTTGACGAGCTTGGGCTCCTCGTCCTCGAAGAACGCCTTGGCGATCTCGACATATTCGGTGACGATTACCGGAACCGGGACATCCTTGCGCTCGAGCATCTCGAAGGTGCCGGCGCGCAGGATCGCACGGACGGTGGAATCGAGCCTGGACAGTGCCCAATCGTCCTGGAGGGCGGCGCCGATCAGCGGGTCAAGCGTGCGCTGGTCGCGCACGACGCCCGACACGATCGACCGGAACCACGAGGCGTCCGCCTTGAGGTAGGTCTCTCCGTCCAATTCCCGGCCCAGCCGGTGCTCTTCGTATTCGGCGACGATCTCCAGCACGCCGGTGCCGCCGATATCCATCTGATAAAGCGCCTGGACGGCAGCGAGGCGCGCGGCACCACGCTGGTTGACCTGTTTCAGCGGCTGATCCGAGGGAGTCTTCGTCACTTTTCTGCGCCCAACTTCTTCTTCAGTTCGATCATGGTCAGCGCCGCGCGCGCGGCGAAACCACCCTTGTCGCCCTCCGACCGGCGGGCGCGTGCCCATGCCTGGTCATCATTCTCGACCGTCAGAATGCCGTTGCCGAGCGCAAGGCTTTCGCTGACGGCGAGATCCATAAGGGCACGCGCGGATTCGTTCGCGACGATGTCGAAATGGTAGGTCTCGCCGCGGATAACCATGCCGAGCGCGACGAAACCGTCATATTCCGTGCCGCCCTCGTCGGCGCCGTCGAGCGCCATGGCAATCGCCGCGGGAATTTCCAACGCCCCCGGAACTGTCACAATATCATAAGTCGCGCCGGCTGCATCGAGCGCGTGCTTTGCACCGTCGAGCAAGGCGTCGGCCATATCATCATAGAAGCGCGCTTCCACAATCAGGATGTGGGCGGACGTGGTCTTCGCCATGGATCACCTGTCTTTGAAAATTTTGGGGCCGGACCTGACCGGCGCAGGCGGCGGTAAAAACACGCCCGGCGCAGAATGGCAAGCAAATTCCGCCAGCCGGAGGCCATTTGCCGCGCCGACGCCCCTGTGGCGCGGGGGGCCGACAGCTCTTCCGTCTCCGGGCGACGAAAAAAACAACAGCGGCCGAAGCGGGCGCTGCAGCACTTGGCCCTGCGGACTTGCTACAAGGGTGGGCTGCCGGACGTATTCGCTTGCAACAGCTTTGATTGCACCTAAACCTTAGGTGCAGTAGCGTCGATTCTGCAAGGCGGGGCTGTCCCTCACTTCAACGATGAACGTGGCGACATTGGCGTCGCGAAGATTAGGAGGAAGACGATGACGAATTCGCGAAAGCCTATCGTCAACCTGAAGAACCTCAAACTCGAGCACTGGCAGCGCGGCTCGTTTTTCGAGTCGAGCGACGCTTCTTTCGGCGCTCTCCTCGGCCTCAAGGATCTGGGCATCGGCTACGGCGAGGTGCCGCCGGGCAAATCCGGCTGCCCCTTTCACAACCACCATGTCGAGGAAGAGCTGTTCATCATCCTTGAGGGAGAAGGAACCTATCGCTTCGGCAGCGAACGTCACGAAGTCGGTCCCGGCGACGTGTTGGGCGCGCCAGCCGGCGGCCCCGAAACTGCGCATCATCTGATCAATACGGGCACCACGGCGCTCAAATACCTTTCCATCTCAACGATGGCGGCTACGGAGATCTGCGAATATCCCGACTCTGGCAAATTCCTGGCAAAGACACGGCGCCCCGGTTCGCCAAACGCTTCCTTCCGTTTTATCGGCCGCGCCGCGTCCACAACCGACTACTGGGACGGCGAACCGGGCGCCTGATATAACTCGCAAGAATCTGGACCTAAAACATGCACAGCGTTCCCACAATCGAAACCGAACGACTTCTGCTGCGCCCCTACCGGCGCGACGACTTTCCCGCCTATACCGCCTTGTTCGCGGACGAGGAGGTCACGCGCTACATCGGCGGCATACCCTATTCGCGCGAGCAGTCCTGGACACGCTTCCTGCGCCAGGTCGGCATGTGGCATTATTTCGGCTTCGGCTTCTTTGCGATCCAGGAGAAGGCAACCGGCACCTTTATCGGCGAGGCCGGTTTCCACGACGCACATCGTCTTATCACGCCCTCCCTCGAAGGTACGATGGAAATGGGCTGGGCGCTTTCCCCCAGAACACATGGCCAGGGGCTGGCCACAGAGGCGGTAACCGCGGCGCTCGCCTGGGCCGATCGGCACTTTTCGACCCTGAAGAAGACCTGTGTCATCGACATCGGCAATCAGGCATCGATCCGGGTGGCCGCCAAGCATGGCTTTGCGGAGTTCTGGCGCACGACCTATCACGGCAACCACGTCATCCTGTTCGAACGGCACCGGAAGTCCGCAGCCTAGACGGCCCCGCCGGACCTCGAATATGAACATTTTTTAATTATTTTTCAGGTCGTTATGCCCTCGAAAGAGCCACATTCCGGCTCATTTTGCCATCGTTGAAACGACGTAACTCCCGGTCGCGCGACGGGGGCGCCGCCTCAACCAGTCGAAACAGTCGAGCGCCTTTTCGCTGTGGGTGACTTCACCCGCAAAGGATTGGTGCTGGCCCCTGCGGGACGCATCGGCTTGTTGAATAAGCCACAGCCCCGCGGGCAACCAAAGGAGCATGACAATGAACCGCTTTGCGAAAATCTCCGTCATCGCCACCCTGTCCGCCTTGAGTTTCGGCGGCATCTCCTACGCGGCCGGTGTCGAAATGAACTGGCCGGACCAGATTGACCGGACCGTTCGCAACTTCAAGGGCGATAACTTCAGGATCGTCGATGTCGACACGCTGAGCCGCATGAACGAGACCCGCGCCAGGATCGACGCAGAAACGCCGCAACAGCTAGCGGCACTCCATACCGCTGTCGACGGTAACAGGGCGCTCGCCGCCAAGCTCAAGGCACGCAATGTCGAGATGAACAACATCGCGGGCGCATCGCAGGCGGCCGACGGCGGCCTCACGCTCTATGTGCGCTGAAACCCTGCCCGAACAACGGTGTCCGCCCCCGCTTGTGGGGGCGGATCCATTTCTGCCACCGCTATTCCGCCTTGGGTGCGGGAAATTCTGCCAGCCGCGCCGCATAACGCGCCATCGTGTCAACCTCGAAGTTGACGAGATCGCCGGCGCGCCGCTCGCCCCACGTGGTGACTTCGAGCGAGTGACGGATCAGGAGCACGTCGAACTCGACACCATCCACCTTGTTGACGGTGAGCGAGGTTCCGTCGAGGGCGACCGAGCCCTTGGGTGCGACGAACCTGGCAAGATGCTCCGGCGCGCGCAACCGGAAGCGCACCGCGTCGCCTTCGGGCTCCACGGAGAGGATTTCGGCCTTGTCGTCCACATGACCGGACACGAGGTGACCACCAAGCTCGTCACCGATCTTTAAGGAACGCTCGAGATTGATGCGTGTGCCCTTTCGCCATCCGGCGATCGTCGTCAGCCGAAGCGCCTCCTCCCATGCCTCGACCTCGAACCAGCGCTCGTTGCTGCCTGCCTCCGGCAGTGCCGTGACGGTCAGGCACACGCCGGCATGGGCGATCGAGGCGCCCATATCGATCGTCTTCGGATCGTAATTCGTGGCAATGCGAAGCTTGATGCCTTCCCTCAACGGTGTGACAGCCTCAACGGTGCCGATATCGGTGACAATGCCTGTGAACATCAGATGTTTCTCTCGTAATCCTCGAAAATATCGTCGCCGTAACGCGCCGTCCGACGAAGCACGAAACCGGCCGGAATGGACTGCCGATCAAATGGGGATCGGATCCCATCTTCGCCAATGGTGATCGGACCGGTGAAAAGCAGGATGCGATCGACGAGGCCGGCATCGAGGAACGCGCGAGCCGCCCGCGCGCCGCCTTCGACCAGCAGCGAGGAAATGCCGCGCGAGGCAAGCGCCGTCAAAAGGTCGGGGATGGCGTCGACATTCAGGACCTCGGCGCCTGCAGCTTCGAGCGCGGCGCGGCGGGTGGCAGCATCCTCATCGAGGCTTGCGTCTGCCACAACAATCACCGGAACCTCTTGCGCCGAACGGACGAGTTTCGAGCGGACTGGCAGATCGAGGCGTCGGTCGAGAACGATGCGGATTGGAGACCGGTCTTCGAGGCCGTGCAAGCGCACGGTTAGGTCCGGGTCATCGGCAGCCGCAGTACCTATTCCGACCAATATCGCATCGGTCTCCGCGCGCAGCACCTGCACCTGCGCACGCGAAATCGCTCCCGTAATCCGAACCTGGCCTTCCCCCGTGCGGCCGATCATCCCGTCCTGGGAAACCGCAAGCTTCAGAGCCACATGCGGGCGTTTCATGCGCTGACGCATGAGGTAGGCTTCAAGCGCCTGCTCTCCACCGGCATGGAGCGCGCCGATGTCGACGGCGATGCCGGCGCCGCGCAGCATCACCACGCCGCGTCCAGCAACACGCTCGTCCGGGTCGAGGATAGAAATGACGACGCGGGCGACGCCGGAGGCGATCAGAGCGTCGGCACAGGGTGGCGTCTTGCCGTGATGCGAGCAGGGCTCGAGGGTGACATAGGCGGTTGCTCCCCTCGCCTTCTCTCCGGCTTCCGCGAGCGCCTGCGTCTCGGCATGCGGGCGTCCCCCCGGCGCCGTTACCGCCCGGCCCACGATCGTTCCGTCCTTGACGATGATGCAGGCGACCGAAGGGTTCGTCGACGTCAGGCCGAGATTGCGGCGGGCGAGGCGCAGCGCCGCCGCCATGAACCTTTCGTCCTCGCGCGCCGGCGCTGTCATGCTTCGCTCCGCTTGGGCCTATTCGCCGGGATCGCGCGCGATCTTGGCGCTGATTTCCGCGATGACTTTCTCGAAATCTTCCGCATGCGAGAAATCTCGATAGACCGACGCGTAGCGGACGAAAGCGACATCGTCGAGGCTCTTCAGGGCCTCGAGCACCTGCAGACCGATTTCTTCGGAGGGGATTTCCGTCTCCCCCGAGCTTTCGAGCCGGCGGACGATACCCGACACCGCGCGCTCGATGCGATCCCGATCGACTGGGCGTTTCCTGAGAGCAATCTCGAATGAACGGAGCAGCTTGTCCCGGTCGAAAGGCACCTTCCGGCCGGTTTTCTTGATAATCATCAGCTCACGCAGTTGCACCCGCTCGAAGGTCGTGAAGCGACCGCCGCAATCCGGGCAGATGCGGCGGCGGCGAATGGCATTCCCGTCCTCTGCCGGACGGGAATCCTTCACCTGGCTGTCTTCGGAACCACAATAGGGGCAGCGCATGCAGCCGTCCGATCACATGTAGCTGTACATCGGGAACCGGTCGGTGAGCTTGACCACCTTCTCGCGCACGCCAGCTTCCACGGCGGCGTTGCCCTCGTCGGAATTGGCGACCTTCAGGCCGTCAAGCACCTCGACGATCAACTCGCCGATTTCCTTGAATTCCGCTTCCTTGAAGCCGCGCGTCGTGCCAGCCGGCGCACCGAGGCGGACGCCCGAGGTGACGAAGGGCTTTTCCGGGTCGAAGGGAATGCCGTTCTTGTTGCAGGTGATGTAGGCGCGGCCGAGAGCGGCTTCCGCACGCTTGCCGGTCGCGTTCTTCTTGCGCAGGTCGACGAGCATCAGGTGGTTGTCCGTACCGCCCGAAACGATGTCGAGGCCGTTCGCCTTCAGCGTTTCGGCGAGGGTGCGGGCATTCTTGACGATCTGGGCCGCATATTCCTTGAAGGAGGGCTGCAGGGCCTCGCCGAGGGCCACGGCCTTGGCCGCGATCACGTGCATCAGCGGGCCGCCCTGGAGGCCGGGGAAGACGGCCGAGTTGATCTTCTTGGCTACCTCTTCGTCATTCGTGAGCACCATGCCGCCGCGCGGACCGCGCAGCGACTTGTGCGTCGTCGTCGTCGCGACATGGCAATGCGGGAACGGAGAAGGATGCTGGCCGCCAGCAACGAGACCGGCGATATGGGCCATGTCGACCATCAGCCACGCACCGACTTCATCGGCGATTTCGCGGAAGCGCTTCCAGTCCCAGATGCGCGAATAGGCGGTGCCGCCGGCGATAATGAGCTTCGGCTTGTGCTTGCGGGCCTTTTCGGCGACGTCGTCCATGTCGAGCAGGTGATCGTCCGCGCGGACCCCGTAGGAAACGACGTTGAACCACTTACCGGACATGTTCACCGGCGAGCCGTGGGTCAGGTGACCACCGGAGTTGAGATCGAGGCCCATGAAGGTGTCACCGGGCTGCAGGAGCGCCAGGAACACCGCCTGGTTCATCTGCGAACCGGAATTCGGCTGGACGTTGGCAAAGTTGACGCCGAAGAGCTTCTTGGCGCGTTCGATCGCCAGTTCCTCGGCAATATCGACGAACTGGCAGCCGCCGTAGTAGCGCTTGCCCGGGTAGCCCTCGGCATATTTGTTCGTCATGATCGAGCCTTGGGCTTCGAGCACGGCCCGCGAAACGATGTTCTCGGAGGCGATCAGCTCGATCTCGTGGCGCTGGCGCCCCAGCTCCTTCTCGATCGCACCGAAGATCTCCGGATCACTTTCCGCGAGAGAGCGGGTGAAGAATGCGTCATTGGTCTGTGCAAGCATCGGCTCGAGGCTCCTCTCAAAGGTGGTCGTTCTTTAGCTTCCTCGCACGCGGAGAGCAATATCCGCTGTGCGGTTTGCGCCATTTCCACCATCCGCCGCGCCGAACGACAGAGCGAGCATGCCAAGAAAAAGGCCGCGCTCGTTGAGATGCGCGGCCCTTATCTGTGAAGACGGGAGTTTGCTTATTGCGGCAAAGCGTCCTGGTCGATGGCGCCTGCCGACTGTTCGATTCCCGTTGTCGTCTGGAGCGCGAGCTCGGCAGCGCCGTCGCGCTGATAGATATCGTCGCGGAACTGCACGACCCGGTCCTTTGCCGACCAGGCGGTGACATAGGTGAAGTAAACCGGCACTTCCTCTGCGAGCGTGATCGGCGTGTTGACGCCGGACTTGATCGTCGCCTCGATCTGCTGACGCGACCAGCCGGGCGTTTCCTTCAGCAGCCAGGTCGAGAGGTCGCGAACGTTCTGCACGCGCACGCAACCGGAGGATTCGAAACGCATCAGCTTGTTGAACAGGCCCTGCTGCGGCGTGTCATGCATATAGACCTGGTGTTCGTTGTGGAAGTTGATCTTCGTCGAGGACATAGCGTTGATCTTGCCCGGGTCCTGACGGAACATCAGGTTCGGCGCCTTTTCCGCGTTCCAGTCCACGGTCTCGGGGGAGACTTCATTGCCGCTGCCGTCGAAGAGACGGATAGCATTGCGCTCGAGGTAGGTGGGATCTTTGCGCATCAGGGGCATGATGTCCTTCTGGACGATCGAGCGCGGCGCGGTCCAATAAGGATTGAGGATGACCTCGTAGATCTTCGAGTTGAGGATCGGTGACTGGCGGTCGATCTTGCCGACGATCGCGGTGTGGCGCAGCGCCACCCGACCATTCTCGACAGCCTCGATATAGGCGGCCGGAATGTTGACCATCACATAGCGGCGACCGAGATCCCCGGACATCGACTGGAGGCGGACAAGGTTGGTTTCAAGCTGGCCGAGGCGGGTCGTGGCATCGACGTTCAATGCCTTCAGCGTGTATTCGCCGATGACGCCGTCAGCCGGCAGGCCGTGACGCGCCTGGAAGCGCTTCACCGCACCGTCGACGTAGGAGTCGAAGGAAGAGGAGATACCGGCCGAACGCGGCAGGTCGCCGGAAACCATTAGGCGCTGGCGCAGCTGCTGAACGGAGGGATCGGTAACGCCCAGCTCGAGCCTCACCGAGGTCGTGACCGTCGGCCAACCACCGGCGGCAACGATCTGCTGATAGTCATAGATCGCCTGCTGGAGATGGCCGATCGTTTCGGGCCCGAAGACCGGCGTGTTGGAAAGGACCGCCGTCGCCGTGCGCGATGCCTTGGCGTCGAACTGGTCGTCCCAGGAGCCGCGGCGCGGTGAATTGATGAGCTCGTTCAGAGCGTCCTGCGCGCTGGCGGCGCCTGCCCATGCGGCAGCACTGAGCGTTGCGGCCGAGCGCAGAAATGCACGGCGCGAGAAAGCATCAATTCCGTTCTTTTTCGACATAGTCCCACCATCTCAATGCGCGCAAGACGCGCGCTGCCCGAGCCCTAACACGACATGGTTAACAAAGGTAAACCCGCGTGCCACCCGGCTCTCCCATTGCCTTCACGATAATGCGAGCGAGAGCCCTCTCCCGGCAGGCCGATGGCGAAACGAATCATCGTCTTCGGCGCAAGCGCACCTGCCGCATGCAAGCGTCGCTGTCATAGCAATATGGCCAATTCGTGTCTCGGGCCGGCCGGGCGGATAGCACGAGAAGAGTCTGACAACAACCGTATCTGGCAAAAAACGGCAAGGGTCGGACACGCAGGGATTGCGCCCGACCCTTGAACTGGAGGTGTGCGATTTGCTCAGAGGCGATAGAGGATCTGATCGTTCCAGAAGCGGTCGAGACGCTGCAGGAGCTTGTTCATCTGGGTGAATTCGTCGGAACCGATGCCGCCAACCTTCTGGATCGAGCCGATGTGGCGCTCGTAGAGCTTTGCGACGGTTTCGGCGATTTCCTGGCCCTCTTCGGTCAGGCTGATGCGGACCGAGCGGCGGTCAACGCGGGAGCGCTGATGGTTGATGAGACCCAGATCGACCAGCTTCTTGACGTTGTAGGAAACGTTCGAGCCGAGATAATAACCACGCGAGCGGAGTTCGCCGGCGGTCAGTTCGGAGTTGCCGATGTTGAACAGCAACAGCGCCTGGACGGCATTGACATCGCTGCGGCCCTGACGGTCGAACTCGTCCTTGATGACGTCGAGCAGGCGGCGATGCAGACGCTCGACGAGGTGAAGGGATTCCATGTAGAGACCACGGATCGTTTCTTCCTGCGGGTCTCGGGGCGCAACTGCCTGCGGCTTCATTTTCGTGTTCATTTGACTGCCTCACTGTTTTGTTTGGCGGTGTCTGTTTGTCTTCCCGCCTTGAGTGAGACCCTATCGAATACGTATAAAATTCTACTTAAACCGCAGCCTTAACATGAACTTACCGTCGGGCGAGCCTGTCTCAGGGTGAATCAACCCTTACCTTGCGCACTTGCCGCAATCGCTGCACGAAAAGCGCAACACGGAAAAGAACGAAGGTCACGGCGACAGCCCCGTGGAGCACGAAGAGCAAAGGCCGCGCGCCGAACATGCCGGGGTAGAATTCGTGGACGGCGATCTCGATCGCCGCGGCGAGGACCCAGACGACCGGCCCCCAGGAAACCAGAAGCCACAGGCCGATAGCGGCGACCGGGTAGACAACGGCAAGGGCGGTCGCCGCGGCGCGCCATTCCGGCGGCAGCAGATCGAACCGCCCGGCACCATTATGGGAGAAGCCGATGAGCAGCGCCCAATAGTTCAGGGCGAACCAGAAGCAGGACGCCGACACCAGGCGCAGGAACCAGCCGAAGAGCACTTCGGTCAGCGACGGCTTCGGCACATGAGCAGAATCGTGAAGCATGCGCGGCAACATAGGCCGAGTGCCTCGTCAGATCCACCGGCAAGAACTGGCGGCTGCCCCCGGTCTTAGGGAGAGCCGGGAGCAAATGCCGCATGCGGGGGCGACGCTGTTTGGTTTTCAACCGACGGCGGTACATGGTAAAGCGCGTTCACAGTGCAGACGAAAGAAGGAAGCGGCGTGATGAACGACAAGACGAATCTTGTGGACAGGATAACCGGACACCGCCGCATGCGCCGCAACCGCAAGGCGGACTGGACGCGGCGGCTGGTGCAGGAGAACCGCTTGACCGTCGACGACCTGATCTGGCCGATCTTCATCGTGCCGGGCAGCGGCATCGTCCAGCCGATCGACGCCATGCCGGGCGTGAACCGCATGAGCGTCGACAAGGCGGTCGAAGCGGTGAAAGAAGCGGCCGACCTCGGTATCCCGGCGGTTGCCACATTTCCGAATATCGACATGGCGCTGCGCGACGAGACCGGCTCCAACAGCCTCGCCGCTGACAACCTCATCAATGAGGCGACGCGGGCGATCAAGAAGGCGGTGCCGAACATCGGCGTCATCACCGACGTCGCGCTCGACCCCTTCACCAGCCACGGTCATGACGGGATCCTCCGTGACGGCGAGATCGTGAACGACGAGACCGTGGAGGTCGTCGCCAGGGCCGCGGTGACGCAGGCCGATGCCGGATCGGACATCATCGCCCCGTCCGAGATGATGGACGGGCGCGTCGGCGCGATCCGGGAGGCGCTCGACGCCGCCGGCCACCAGAATGTCGGCATCATGTCCTACGCGACGAAATTCGCCTCCGCCTTCTACGGCCCCTATCGTGAGGCAATCGGCACCGGCGGTCTGCTCAAGGGCGACAAGAAGACCTACTACATCGATCCGGCCAACGGTACCGAGGCAATCCGCGATGCCGCGCTCGATGTCGAGGAAGGTGCCGACATGCTCATGGTGAAGCCCGGCCTCCCCTATCTCGACATCTGCTGGCGGATGAAAGAGGCCTTTGGCCTGCCGGTTTTCGCCTATCAGGTGTCCGGCGAGTATGCGCAGGTGAAGGCAGCCGCGGCCAATGGCTGGATCGATGGCGAACGGGTCATGCTGGAGACGCTGCTTGCCTTCAAGCGGGCAGGCTGCGACGGGATCTTGAGCTATTTTTCGGTCGAAGTGGCGCGCATCCTGGCAAAACGCTGACTGACAGGCTGCATTTCAGCCATGCATTGTTTTGTCGAGGCTCATTCCCCATATCTGATCGGCAACAATATGAGGCACGCGGATGAGCATGCACAACGAACAAGTGAGATTCCCGAGCGATGACTGGCGCGCCTACCGGGGCGTGCTGTCGCGGCGAGTATTTGCCTTCATCATCGACTATGTGATCATCGCCCTGCTCTGGATTCCGGCCGCGGTCGTCGTGTTTTTCCTGGGCATTCTGACGCTCGGCCTCGGGTTCCTCCTCTATCCCGTGCTCTTCGCGCTTGTGGCTATGCTCTATTTCGGGCTGACGGTCGGCGGCCGCGATCAAGCCTCGCCAGGCATGAGAATCATGGGCGTGGCGATCGCCCGCACGGACGGGCGGCCGATGGATTTTCTGACGGCCATCGTCCATCTGGTGATCTTCTGGATCGGCAACGCGCTGCTGACGCCGCTCATCCTGCTGATCGGCCTCTTCACCGACCGCGGCCGGCTCT
This sequence comes from Sinorhizobium terangae, assembly GCF_029714365.1. Classification (NCBI taxonomy): domain Bacteria; kingdom Pseudomonadati; phylum Pseudomonadota; class Alphaproteobacteria; order Hyphomicrobiales; family Rhizobiaceae; genus Sinorhizobium; species Sinorhizobium terangae. The sequence goes on along the minus strand of NZ_CP121659.1, from coordinate 884,143 downwards.
TGCACGACCTTCTGATCGGCACGGTCACGGTCCGCAGTGACGCCTATTAATGCCTGCGGGCTAGCTCCGTGCTTTGCAACGCCAATCCGTGAGGAATGCCTAAACGAGTGAGTTGACGTTTTTCATTCTTAGGCCATGCTATTGCGATGAGTAACCGCACGAAGAGTGGCCTCCACATTCGATGAACACGCAGACCGCACCGTCTCCACAATTCTACCTGACTGCGCCGGCACCCTGCCCGTACCTGCCGAACGAGATGGAGCGAAAGGTCTTCACCCACATGGTGGGTGAGCGCGCCCCTGAACTGAACGATCTCCTCACGCAGGGCGGCTTCCGCCGCTCCCAGAATATCGCCTACCGGCCGGCCTGCGAAACTTGTCGTGCCTGCATCTCCGTCCGCATCCTTACGAACGAATTTGCGCCGACGCGTTCGATGCGGCGGGTGCTCGCCACCAATCGCGACGTGATCTCGGCCGAATACCCCGCGGAACCTTCGAGCGAACAATACAACCTCTTCCGCCGCTATCTCGATCGCCGGCATCAGAAGGGCGGGATGTCCGACATGTCGGTACTCGACTACGCCATGATGGTCGAGGACACGCATGTGCACACGAAGATCATCGAATATCGGTTGCGGATCGAAGGCGACGGCATCAACGAAAAGGCCAAGGGCCCGTTGATCGCAACGGCGCTGACCGACCGAATGAGCGACGGCCTGTCGATGGTCTATTCCTTCTTCGATCCCGCACTCTCGGAGCGCTCGCTCGGCACCTACATGATCCTCGATCATATTCGCCGTGCGAAGGAGCGCGGTCTGCCCCACGTCTATCTGGGCTATTGGGTCAAGGGCTCGCGCAAAATGGGGTATAAAACAAAGTTTTTGCCGCAGGAGCACCTTATGGCCCGCGGTTGGGAGCGCTATTGTGGTGACGATGACGCATCCACCGAAACGGACTGAGAATTGACCCCTTCCTTTGATGCCGCCCGGCACCGGCGCGGTCTTGCCATCACCGGCCTCGGCGGCCTCGCCCTTTCCTTCGACATTCCGCTCATCCGTTCGGCGAACGGCGAAGTCTGGTCGATTCTCGCGCTCCGCAGCCTTTCGACCTTCATCGTCGCACTGGTTGCCTGGTTTGTGCTCAATCGCGTCCTCGGCCGTCGCGTTTCCTTGATCCCCGGCAAAGCGGGCCTGGTCGCCGGTCTCTTCTACGCCATCAACTCCTTCACCTTCCTGCTCGCCGTGTTCAACACCTCGACGGCGAACGTCGTCTTCGTGCTGGCCTTCACATCCATGTTCGCGGCGATCCTTTCCTGGATTTTCCTCAAGGAACGGCCCTCCAACGCCACGCTGCTGACAATGGCGGTTATGGTTTTCGGCGTCGGGATCATCGTACAGGACGGGCTGGAGAGCGGACACCTCTTCGGTGATGCGATGGCCGCCTGCTCGGCTTGCCTGCTGGCGGGCGCAATCACCATCGCCCGCAAGAGCGGCCGGGACATGGCGCTGGTGCCGCTGACGACCGCGATCTTCCCGGCCATCGCCGCCGTCCTGCTCCTTCCGCCGAGCGGCATTTCGATTGCAGAACCCGGCTACATTCTCTTCAACGGCCTGGTGATGATCCCCCTCGCCTTCTTCTGTCTGGCGACAGGCCCGCGGTATCTTTCCGCGCCGGAGGTCGGCATGTTCTATCTGCTGGAGACGATCCTCGCTCCGATCTGGGTGTGGATCGTCTTTTCGGAAACGCCTACAACGCAGACGCTCCTTGGAGGAGCCATCCTGGTCCTTGCCCTCATCGGCCATTCGTTCTGGCAAATGCGCAACAAGGCGATGAAGGCGCACAAAGCGCAGATTCAATGTGCGGAGCTAGGATAGGCACACCTCCGGCGCGCCGCGCAATCACTGCGCCTCGCCGGGTGCGGGCTCGACGGAAACACTCTGCATCTGCGAGCGCATTGTCCAGAGTTCGCGATTGGTATTGATCCACTCGGCCGCGATATCGAGCGGCGCCGGATCGGCCGTGATTGTCCCGCCATCCTGACCTTGCCGGACGACCAGTCCGGCAGCTTCCATGGTGGCAAGATGCTCGCAAAGGTCGTCCCCCTTCACGCCCACGGCATCAGCGATCTCGGCCACGCGCGTCGCGCCTGCAAGCAAGACCTCGAATATGCGGCGGCGCGTCGGATCGGCAAGAGCCAGCAAGGTTGCGTCAAGAGCGGTGGCCATGACATTGACCTCCCTGGAGAGGAACTTGAACTTGGCACGCGGTCACGCCGGCGGCGCCTTGACGGCGTGTTTTCTTAGCCGATTTAACGACAAAATATGTGGCAATTCAAAGTGCGGCAGCGACCTTTGTGCGCCTGAAGGAGGCACGGCGACGAAAATCAGCCGTTGAACTTGCCGCTCCGCGGGAAGCCCTTCGGCACGACCCTGCCGGCTGCAGCACGGTCGCCGAGCCACTCGATCAGTTCGTCCTTCATCTTGGTGAAAACCCGGCCGGCACTGTCTTCCCAGGTGAGACCCTCCGCGATCGTAAAGCACCGAATGTCGGAAATGCCGCCATCCTTGTAGCGCTGCAGCCGGACGCCCTTGCCGCGCGCCATTTCGGGGATCTGCACCAATGGGAAGACAAGCATCTTGCGGTTTTCGCCGACGACGGCGACGTGATCGCCCTTGACGGGAACAACGAGTTTCGCCTCGTCCGGCATGCCGACATTCATCACCTGCTTGCCCTTGCGGGTATTGGCGACGATATCGCTTTCGGTCACGACAAAACCGTTTCCTGCAGCGGACGAAATGATGAGCTTGCGTGCCGGATCATGGACAAGGGCAGTCAGGACGTCCTGATCGTTTTCCATGTCGACCATGATGCGCAAGGGTTCGCCATGGCCGCGCCCGCCGGGCAGCTTGTCGCCGCCGAGCGTGTAGACCTTGCCGCCCGTCGTGAAGACGAGAATCTTGTCCGTCGTCTGCGCCGGAAACGCCACTTTCAGCGCATCGCCTTCCTTGAACTGGAGCGACGACGTGTCGGAGATGTGCCCCTTCAGGGCGCGGATCCAGCCTTTCTCCGAAATGACGACGGTGATCGGTTCCTTTTCGATCATCGCCTGCTGAATGGCCTCGACGTCAGCCTCCGGCGCGTCGGCAAAAGTGCTGCGGCGCTTGCCAATCTCGGTCGCCTTGGCGAACTTCTTCTTGACCTCGCCGATTTCCCAGGCAACCGCCTGCCACTGCTTCTCATCCGAGGCGAGCAGCGCCTCGATCTCCGCCTTTTCCTTCGACAGCGCGTCGAATTCCGTGCGGATCTCGAATTCTTCGAGCTTGCGCAAGGAGCGCAGGCGCATGTTGAGGATCGATTCGGCCTGGAGGTCGGTGAGCGTGAAGCGCTCCATCATCACCGCCTTCGGCTCGTCCTCCTCGCGGATGATGCGGATCACCTCGTCGATATTGAGATAGGCGACAAGATAACCGCCAAGAATCTCCAGCCGGCGGTCGATTGCGGCCAGCCGATGGCGCGAGCGCCGCTGCAAGACTTCGCGGCGGTGAGCCAGCCACTCCGTCAGCACCTCGTTCAGCGCCATGACGCGCGGCACGCGGCCCATCGAGAGCACGTTCATGTTGAGCGGGATGCGGCTTTCGAGCTCGGTCAGCTTGAACAGCGATTCCATCAGGATGCCGGCATCGACCGAACGGCTCTTCGGCACGAGCACGATGCGCACGTCTTCGGCCGATTCGTCGCGAATGTCCTCGAGCAGCGGCAATTTGCGGGCGACGAGCAGCTCGGCGATCTTCTCGATCAGCCGCGACTTTTGGACCTGATAGGGAATCTCTGTGACGACGATCTGATAGCCGCCGCGGCCCAAATCCTCCGAGACCCAGCGCGCGCGGACCCGGAAGCCGCCACGACCCGTCCGGTAGGATTCGATCATGCTTGCCCGGCTTTCGACGATCACGCCGCCTGTCGGCAAGTCCGGACCCTCGATGCCCCCCTTCTGGGGGTTGGCGGGATCGAACAGCAGGTCCTCGACCGTCGCATTCGGGTGGCGGATGAGATGGAGGGCCGCGTCGCAAAGTTCATGGGCGTTGTGCGGCGGAATGGACGTCGCCATGCCGACGGCAATGCCCGAGGCGCCGTTCGCGAGTAGATTGGGGAAAGCGCCGGGGAGCACGACCGGCTCCTGGTCTTCCTCGTTGTAGGTCGGGCGGAAATCGACAGCGTCCTGATCGATGCCTTCAAGGAGAAGGGCCGCGACCTCCGTCATCTTCGCTTCGGTGTAACGGTAGGCGGCGGCATTGTCGCCGTCGATATTGCCGAAATTGCCCTGCCCGTCGACGACCGGGTAACGCTGGGAAAAGTCCTGCGCGAGACGCACAAGCGCATCATAGACGGACTGGTCGCCATGCGGATGGAACTTACCGATGACATCGCCGACGATGCGCGCGCATTTCTTGAACGAGGAATTGGGCCTCAGCCCCATCTCGCTCATGGCATGGATGATGCGGCGGTGGACGGGTTTCAGACCGTCACGGACGTCCGGCAGCGCGCGATGCATGATGGTTGACAGCGCATAGGCGAGATAGCGCTCTTCCAGCGCCGCCTTGAGGTCAACCGGCTGAATGTTGTCGTCCCCGCCCGAAGGCGGCAAAAGGCTTTGTCCCATGCCCTCTTGCTACCGCAAGCGGCCGCCAACAGCAAGAATTTCAGGGGCACTGCGTTGTGGAGAACGCCGCCTCCGGAACGTGTACGACAGCCGACGGCAGTAAGGTTCCGGAAAGTATGATCCGCGGGGAACAAGCGCCATCCAATCAGACGAATATAATTTTGCCCTGTTTCGTACTAGCTTCGGGGGTGCTGATTTGGCCGATTTGAAATTGAGGATTCGAGTGAGGGTATCCGCGTTCGAGGCATCAGGCTGCAAGGGGCAGCCGACCGTCGCAGGGATTGTTCAGGCTCCGTCGGGGGCGAGTTGACGGATCCCGCAGAGATCACTCAGATTAGCGATAACCGATCCCACCAACAGCTTCGCATCAAACATTTTTGATAAGGAACTCGATAATGACGCATACGCGCAAGATCCGCCTGATGATGGCGAGCGCCGCCCTTCTCATCCTTACCGGCCCCGCCTTCGCCCTGGACGGCGCGGACATGATGAAGAAGCTTGATGCGGCGCTGTCCGCCAACGGCTCCTCGATCCGCTTCGACAAGGCCGACGTGAATGGCGACGTCGTCACGGTGACCGGCGTCAAGCTGCAGACGGCGGCGAACCCCGGAGAGGCGCTCAATATCGGCGTCGTCACTTTCGAAGGTGTCGAAGAGAATGAGAATGGCGGCTACTACTCCGAGACGGTTACCTTCCCGGATATAAATGTCAGCCAAGACGGCTCCAGCTTCTCCGCAAGGAACCTGTCGATCGGCGGGCTTTCGATCCCGGGCAATGCGTCCGGGGACACGATCAACGACATCCTGCTCTACGAAACGGCAGGAACCGGACCGATCGTAGTCAATGTCAAGGGCAAGGATGTCTTCACCACCGAGAGCACGGACGCCAATCTGACGCGGCAGGAAAATGATGCCGGCTTCGACTTCGACGCGACGCTTGCCGGCCTCAAGGCGGATCTCTCGGACGTCGAGGACCCCAAAGCCAAGGAAGCGATCGAAAAGCTGGGGCTGACCACACTCGACGGCGAAGTCACCATGAAGGGCAGTTGGGAACTGAAGAGCGGCAACGTCGCGCTTAATGAATACGCCCTCGACTTCAAGAATGTCGGCCGGCTGAACATTGCCATGGACTTTTCCGGATACACACTGCAGTTCATGAAGGCGCTGCAGGAGGCGACAAAGGCCGCTGAGGCCAATCCGAACAAGGAGGAGGCCAACCAGGCAATGGGGCTCGCGATTATGGGCCTCATGCAGCAGCTCACGTTCAACAGCGCCTCGATCCGTTTCGACGACGCTTCGATCACCAAGAAGGCGCTCGACTACGCCGGCAGCCAACAGGGCGTCTCGGGCGATCAACTGGCGCAATCGCTGAAGGGGCTGGTGCCGATCATGATGGCGCAGCTCAACATACCGGAGTTGCAGAACCAGGTGACGGCTGCCGTCAACGCCTATCTCGACGGGCCGAAGAGCCTGACGATCAGCGCCAAGCCCGAAAAGCCGGTTCCCTTCCCGATGATCGTGGGTGCCGCCATGGGCGCGCCGAACACGATTCCCTCGGTTCTCGGCGTGAAAGTGACGGCGAACGACTAACCGCTCCTGCATGTATCCTTAAATCGTAGTCGATTTAAGGATAAAAACATGCAGCAATTCGAAGTGCTACAGCGTCCTTTGCGCGTCTCATAAGACGCGGCGCTCTAGGCGCTCGCCAAGCGAGCGTTCGGTTCTGATCGAGCCCGGCAACGCACCGCCGGGCTTTTTCTATCCCGATTGATTAATGATATCATCCACTGCTTGATGCTCCGAAGCGATCGCCTATCTATTTTTGCGTATGATTGCCGACAATTGCGCATTCCCGACCGATGAAACGGAAGGAGGACGCCATGGGACTGAAGCATTCGGATATCACCGCCATCCTGGGCCCGGTCGACGAAACGCTGATGGCCGAGCTGCTTGCGACGGGCGCGACAGCGAGCGAACTCGCGGAGGCGATTGCTTGGGTCAACAATGACGAGGCCCTGATCGGCGAAGGTCGCCATCTTCCGGCCGGCCGTGTCGCAGCATTGATCGACATCCTGACCCCGGAGGAAGGCGACGAGGAATTATAGTAGCAGCCCGGCTTTTCAGGGTGCCTGTGAGCCGGAGGACTGAAGGACGTGGATGACGTGATGACCGCGGTGATCCGCTAGCCTGTTGCGGGGGCAATCAGCGATCACCTTACAGTTTCCGTGTTGAGGGAGGAGCACATGGCTGCCAAGGAAGTCAAATTCAATACCGATGCCCGAGACCGCATGCTGCGCGGCGTCGACATCATGGCCAATGCCGTTCGGGTCACCTTGGGCCCCAAGGGCAGGAATGTGGTCATCGACAGATCCTTTGGAGCGCCGCGGATCACCAAGGACGGGGTCTCGGTCGCCAAGGAAATCGAACTCGAGGACAAGTTCGAAAACATGGGCGCTCAGATGCTGCGCGAAGTGGCTTCGCGCACGAGCGACGTCGCCGGCGACGGCACGACCACCGCGACCGTGCTTGCCCAGGCGATCGTCAGGGAAGGCGCCAAGGCCGTCGCCTCGGGGATGAACCCGATGGATCTGAAGCGCGGCATCGACCTTGCCGTCGAGGCCATCGTCAAGGAACTCAAGACCCACGCCCGCAAGGTTTCAAAGAATGCTGAAATCGCCCAGGTGGCCACGATATCGGCCAATGGTGATGCGGAAATCGGGCGTTACCTGGCAGAGGCGATGGAGAAGGTCGGCAACGAGGGCGTGATCACTGTCGAAGAGGCAAAAACCGCCGAGATCGAACTCGAAGTCGTCGAAGGCATGCAGTTCGACAGAGGTTATCTTTCCCCCTATTTCATTACCAATCAGGACAAGATGCGGGTCGAGTTCGAAGATCCCTACATCCTGATCCATGAAAAGAAACTCTCCAACCTCCAGGCCATGATCCCGATCCTCGAATCGGTGATCCAGTCCGGGAAGCCGCTTTTGATCATCGCCGAGGATGTCGAGGGTGAAGCCTTGGCAACGCTGGTCGTCAACAAGCTGCGCGGCGGCCTGAAGATCGTTGCCGTCAAGGCGCCCGGCTTCGGCGACCGTCGTAAGGCCATGCTCGAGGATATCGCAATCCTCACCGGTGGCACGGTGGTTTCCGAGGATCTCGGCATCAAGCTCGAGAATGTGACGATCGATACGCTCGGGCGAGCCAAGCGGGTGATCGTCGAAAAGGAGACGACGACCATCGTCGATGGCGCGGGCGAGAAAGCGGATATCGCCGGACGGATCAGCCAGATCAAGGCACAGATCGAGGAAACGACGTCGGACTACGACCGAGAAAAGCTGCAGGAGCGGCTCGCCAAGCTTGCCGGCGGCGTCGCGGTCATACGCGTCGGTGGCTCGACCGAAGTGGAGGTCAAGGAAAAGAAAGACCGCGTCGACGACGCCCTGCATGCGACGCGGGCCGCGGTCGAGGAAGGCATCCTCCCCGGCGGCGGCGTTGCCCTGCTGCGCGTCGTCAAGACGCTCGACAACGTGCCTACCGCCAATGACGACCAGCGCGTGGGCGTCGAGATTGTCCGTCGTGCCATCGAGGCACCGGTGCGCCAGATCGCCGAGAACGCGGGTGCCGAAGGTTCGATCGTCGTGGGCAAACTGCGCGAGAAACCGGATTTCGCCTACGGCTGGAACGCGCAGACCGGAGAATTCGGAGACCTATTCGACATGGGCGTGATCGATCCGGCCAAGGTCGTGCGCGCGGCACTGCAGGACGCCGCCTCGGTGGCCGGCCTGCTGGTGACGACGGAAGCGATGATCGCCGAAAAGCCGAAGAAGGAAGCGCCGCCTCCGATGCCTAGCGCGCCCGGAATGGATTTCTGAGGCAGGCCGGCTATCGCTTCTCGATGGCGCACACAAAAACCCGGCGAGGCCATCGCCGGGTTCGATGATCGATTCGAGATCGCGGTCTACCCCTGACCCGGCCCACTTCCCGCAAGCGGGGCGCGGGGTTTCGGGCCATCATGTGCCCTTCTCCCGTCAAAACGGGGATAAGGTGCCGGCGGTCGGACGGGGGGGGCGGCGACTGAACCAAGCGGTTCACGCGGGCTCTGTATCGATGCCCGCGTCGACCAGTTCCTTGAAGCCGCCGATGTTGAATACTGCAGTGTAGCCCATGTCCTGCAGCGTCTTGCCGGCAAGGGCCGAACGGCCGCCGGACGCACAATGCAAAAGGACCGTCTTGTCCTTTTGGAAGGCTGGATTGTGGTATTGACTTTCCGGATCTGCGCGAAATTCCAGCATTCCCCGCGAGACGTTCACGGCGCCCTTGATCTTGCCGGTCTGCTGAACCTCTGTCGGATCGCGGACATCCACGATGAGCACATCGCCGGAGCGCATCTTCTCGGCCGCCTCGGTGGGCGACAATTTCGGAACAGCACTATTTGCTTCCGCCAGTAGGTCCTTGACGTTCTTCGCCATCGTTCACTCCACCCAAAACGCTGCCATGGCGCAGCGAAGAAAGGAAACGCTTCGGCGGAAATCCTGTCAAGGCGAGCAACGGGATGGCAACTTTCGGGTGGCGGCAGCAGCAAGCACGCTCGACCACAAAAAACCCGGCGGTAGAGCCGCCGGGCCGTTCTTGCGCGTTTAAGAATCTTAGTCCTTCTTCTGCGGAATCGGGCGGATCGCCAGTTCGCGCAGCTGCGTCGGCGTCGCCGGCGACGGCGCGCCCATCAGGAGATCCTGGGCCTGCTGGTTCATCGGGAACAGCGAAATCTCACGCAGGTTCTTGGCGCCGACGAGCAGCATGACGATGCGGTCGATGCCGAAAGCCATGCCGCCATGCGGCGGCGCGCCGTACTGGAAGGCGCGGTAGAGCCCGCCGAACTGCTCCTCGACTTCCTGCCGCGACTTGCCCGTCAACTCGAAAGCCTTGACCATCAGCTCCGGCAGCTGGTTACGGATGGAGCCGGACGCGATCTCGAAGCCGTTGCAGACCATGTCGTACTGGTAGGCCTTGATGGAGAGCGGGTCGTCGCCGTTCAACGCCTCAAGGCCACCCTGCGGCATCGAGAACGGGTTGTGGGCGAAATCGATCCTCTTTTCTTCTTCCAGCCATTCGTAGAATGGGAAGTCGACAATCCAGCACAGTTCGAAGCGTTCGCGGTCGACGAGGTTCAGTTCCTCACCTGCCTTCGTGCGGGCTTCGCCGGCAAATTTGTAGAACTTCGCCGGTTCGCCGGCGACAAAGAAGCAGGCGTCTCCATCCTCGAGACCGAGCTGCGTGCGAATTGCGTCGGTGCGTTCTTCGCCGATGTTCTTGGCAAGCGGGCCGGCGCCCTCAAGCTTCTCGCCCTCCTTGCGCCAGAAGATATAGCCGAGACCCGGCTGGCCCTGGCTCTGGGCCCAGGCGTTCATGCGGTCGCAGAACGCTCTGGAGCCGCCGGTCTTGGCCGGAATCGCCCAGACCTCGACCCGCGGGTTGGACGCGATCATGTTGGCGAAGACCTTGAAGCCTGAACCGGCGAAGTGCTCAGTCACGCCCTGCATCTCGATCGGGTTGCGAAGGTCCGGCTTGTCGGAACCATACTTGCGGATCGCCGTGTCATAGGGAATGCGCGGGAACTTTTCGGTCACCGGCTTGCCGCCGGCGAAATCCGCGAAGATCGAGCGGATCATCGGCTCCATCGTGTCCCAGACGTCTTCCTGTTCGACGAAGCTCATTTCGAGGTCGAGCTGGTAGAATTCGCCCGGCAGACGGTCCGCGCGCGGATCCTCGTCGCGGAAGCAGGGAGCGATCTGGAAATAGCGGTCGAAGCCCGCGACCATCAGAAGCTGCTTGTACTGCTGCGGTGCCTGCGGCAGCGCGTAGAAGGTGCCGGGATGAATGCGGCTCGGCACGAGGAAGTCGCGCGCGCCTTCCGGCGAGGAGGCCGTCAGGATCGGCGTCGTATATTCAGTAAAGCCGATCTCGCTCATGCCCCGGCGCATGGCCGAAATGATCTCGGTGCGCTTGACGATATTGCGGTGCAGCGTCTCGCGGCGGAGATCCAGGAAACGGTATTTGAGGCGGACATCTTCCGGATAGTCCGGCTCGCCGAAGACCGGCAGCGGCAATTCCTTGGCCGCAGACAGAACCTCGATCTCGCGAGCATAGAGCTCGATCTCGCCCGTCGGCATGTTCTTGTTGACGGTTTCGTCCGTGCGCGCCTTCACCGTTCCGTCGATGCGGAGGACCCATTCGCCGCGCACCGTCTCCGCTGTCTTGAACGCCGGGGAATCCGGGTCGGCGACGACCTGCGTCATGCCATAATGATCGCGCAGGTCGATGAAGAGCACGCCGCCATGGTCGCGGACGCGGTGAACCCAGCCGGAGAGGCGAACGGTGGAGCCAACATCCGACTTGCGGAGGGCGGCACAGGTGTGGCTGCGGTAACGGTGCATCGTCTAATCCTGGAATTGCAGAAAACCGCGCAGGCTCGCATGACGGCGCGCGGCATGATCAAAATCGGGCGGAAAAGCGCATGATGCGCCGGTTTTGTCAAGGCCGCGGCTTGTTCCGGCCGGAAGAGTGATCGACCGGCGCGCCGCTCTCGCCCACTGTCATTGCGGGCAAGTGGCGCAAAAAGAAAGGGAAAGGCCACAAATCACGACTGTCGCCGACGGTGGCCCACCGCTAAACAAGAAGCAGGCCCGTTTTCCCTTTCGAGTCGCGGCCATTATCCGGATGCTTCTGCCCCCATGTCCCAGATCCGCCCGCTCATCCCGCTTCTCGTCACCGCAGGCATCCTCATCGGCGGCAACGGCTTGCAGGGAACGTTCATTTCCTTGCGAGCGCTCGATGAGGGGTTTTCGACCTCGCTGATCGGGCTCGTTGGCGCCGGCTACAATATCGGCTTTGCCATCGGCTGCGTCTACGTCACCCGCATCCTTAGGGCGATCGGCCACATCCGCACCTTCTCGGCGATGGCCGCGATCGCGTCAGCAGCGGCCCTTGCGATGGTGCTGCTCATCGACCCTTGGTTCTGGTTCCTGATGCGGCTTGTTGCCGGCATCTGTTTCGCGAGCCTCTTTGCGACTGTCGAGAGCTGGCTGAACGCCAGCGTCACCAACGCCAACCGGGCGCGCACGCTTTCCATCTACCGCCTCGTCGATCTCGGTTCCGTCACCGCCGCGCAGTATGTGATTCCGGGTGTCGGCATAGGCGGGTTCGAGCTTTTCGCGATCATCTCGATGGCGCTGACGCTCTCGCTGGTGCCGATCTCCTTCGCCGACCGGTCAAGTCCCGTCGCGCCGGAAGCGATCCGCTTCGACGTCAAGGCGCTGTGGAACATCTCGCCGCTTGCGACGGTCGGCTGCATTGTCGTCGGCCTCACCAACGCCGCCTTCCGTTCGCTGGGACCGATCTATGGCCAGGGCATCGGTCTGTCTGTCACAGCAATCGCGACCTTCATGAGCGCGGGCATCATCGGCGGCGTGGTGCTGCAATATCCGCTCGGGCACTATTCCGACCAGATCGACCGGCGGCTGATCATCCTGATCGCGACGCTCGGCTCGCTTCTGGCGGGGCTCTTCCTCGCTTTCGGCGCGGGCAGTGACGAGTGGCTGAATTTTGCCGGCATCTTCGCCTTCGGCGCCTTCGCGATGCCGCTCTACTCGCTCTGTTCGGCCCATGCCAATGACCATGCGGCCGAGGGGCAGCATGCGCTGGTCTCGGCCGGCATGCTGTTCTTCTGGTCGCTCGGCGCGATCATCGGCCCGCTCTTCGCCTCCTTCATGCTCGAGCTCTACGGACCGCAGGCACTCTTCATCTATACCGCAGTGATCCTCGCCCTGTTCATGCTCTACACGCTCCGGCGCATGACGGCGCGTGCACCGGTTCCGACGGAAGAGCGTGCGATGCCGTTTCGCAATCTCCTTCGCACATCGTCCTTCTTCAACAAGCTTGCCGGCGGCCACCCGCGAGAGGACGCATGACCGGGCAATCTGCGGCAAGATGACCGGCGGGGCGAATTGCTGATCATGAAAATCAGGTTTAGAAACGGCCCGGTCGCTTATCCGCACCACGGGACGTCATGATGCCGATGTTGAACCGCCGAACGTTTCTCCAGGGCTCGGCTGCGCTTGGAGGCGCTTTCGCGCTGGGCGCCGGCTTTGCCGCGCGCGCCGGCGCCTCTCCCGATCCGCAAGTCCTGACGGCCCAGTTCGCGGATGCGAAGATCGCAGCCGACGGCGTGACGCCCAAAGTCATGACCTACGGGCTCGGCGAGGCCGCTCATGCCAGCATGCCTCCTGTCTTGAGAATGCGCAAAGGCGAGGCCTATGCGGCAAGACTGGTAAACCGGCTGGACGAACCGACGACGGTCCATTGGCACGGCCTGCGGATCGCCAACGCGATGGATGGCGTGCCGGAAATCACCCAGCCCTACGTCTATCCCGGCGACAGCTTCGATTATGTCTTCACTCCGCCCGATGCCGGTACCTTCTGGTACCACCCGCACTGCAACACGCTGACGCAGATCGGCCGCGGGCTTGCGGGTGTGATCGTCGTCGAGAATCCCGAGGACCCGGTCTTCGACGCCGAAATCGTCCTTACCCTCCGCGATTGGCGGCTCGGGGCAGGCGGCAAGTTCATCGACCCATTCAGGCCCCGCGATGCCGCCCGGGGCGGCACCTATGGCACTGTCAGGACGACGAACTGGCAGCGCGAGCCAGTGTTCGAGGCGCCCGCCGGCGGTCTCGTTCGGGTGAGGATTGCCGCCATGGACGTAACGCGTATCTACACGATGGCGCTCGACGGCGCGGCTGCGAAAGTCGTCGCCATGGACGGAAATCCGGTCGACACCCCCTTCCTGCTCGATCGCCTTGATGTGGGGCCGGGGCAGCGCCTGGATATCGTCATGCGGATGCCGGAGAGTGAAGGCCAGACAGCAAAGCTTAGCAACGACCGCGGCTCGCGGCCCTGGACCATCGCCACTTTTCGGGCGGTTGGAACCTCGCTGAAGCGCGACCTGCGGGACGTTGGCCCCCTGCCCGGCAATCCGATCGCCGAAGCAGACGTCTCCATCGCCAAGCGGATTCCGATCGAACTGACAGCAACGGCCGAGCACAAGCCGACACCTTCGATCTGCGGCTCGCTCGGCTACACGTTCTGGGCGATCAATAAGGTCCCTTGGCCTGGCGATACGCCCGACCCGATCGCGCCGATCGAGGAATTGAAGCTCGGAAGAAGCTATGTGCTGCAGATCTCCAATCGCACGCCGCACGCGCACCCCATCCACCTGCATGGCCTGAGCTTCCGCATTCTGAATTCCAACAAGCGGACCTTCCTGCCGCCGCCGACGGACACCATCCTGCTTCTGCCGGACGAACAGGCGGAAGTGGCGCTGGTTGCGGACAACCCCGGCGACTGGGTGATCCACTGCCACATCATCGAACATCAAAAGACCGGGATGACGGGTTATTTGAAGGTGGTCTGACAATTTCGATTGTGACCGCCGCCGCGAAACGATACACGGAAGGGCAAGCCGCATTTTTGCCACAGTGATTAAAAACCCGATGATCCAAACGACAGTAGATCTAGAGGCCGCCTGCAAACGGTTGGCCCAATCAAACTATATTACGATCGATACCGAATTCCTGCGCGAAACGACGTTCTGGCCGGAGCTCTGCCTGATCCAGATGGCGAGCCCCGATCTGGCCGTTATCGTCGACCCGATGGCGCCCGGAATCGACCTCGCACCGTTCTTTGCGCTGATGGGCAATCCGGACGTCGTCAAGGTCTTTCACGCCGCGCGCCAGGACATCGAGATCATCCATCACCTCGGCAACCTTATCCCGCATCCGCTCTTCGACACGCAGGTCGCGGCGATGGTCTGCGGCTTCGGCGACAGCGTTTCCTATGACCAACTGGTCAACCGCATCAAGAACGAGCAAATCGACAAGTCGTCGCGCTTTACCGATTGGAGCCGCAGACCGCTCACGGACAAGCAGCTCGACTATGCACTCGCCGACGTCACGCATCTGCGAGAGATCTACCAGTATCTGACCGCAGAACTCGCCCGCGAGGGACGCTCGTCGTGGCTGGTCGAAGAGATGGCGATCCTGGAAAGCCCGGAAACCTATGACCTGCACCCGGACAACGCTTGGCAGCGGCTGAAGATGCGCGTCAAGAAGCCGATAGAGCTCGCCGTGCTGCAGAAGGTCGCGGCCTGGCGCGAGCGCGAGGCGCGCACGCGCAACGTCCCGCGCGGACGGATACTCAAGGATGATGCGATCTACGAAATCGCCCAGCAGCAGCCCAAGGACGCCGAGGCGCTTGGGCGGCTCAGAACCATCCCCAAAGGGTGGGAACGTTCCAGCGCAGGCACGGCCGTCGTCGAGGCCGTGAACGAGGCGCTTGCCATTCCGAAGGCAGAGCTGCCGCGCCTGCCACGCCAGAATCATGCGCCCGAAGGTGCGGCGGCGGCGGGCGAGATGCTGAAGGTGCTCCTGAAGCTCATCGCCGAAAAGGAAGGTGTCGCCGCCAAGATCATTGCCAACAGCGAGGACCTCGACCGGATCGCAGCCGAAGGCGAAAAGGCCAATGTGGACGCGCTCAAGGGCTGGCGGCGGGAGCTTTTTGGCGAAACGGCCCTGAAGCTCATCAACGGAGAAGTCGCGCTGCGCTTCGTCGGCAAGCGGATCGAGGCAATGGAAATCCGCGGTTGAATGCCGCAGGCGGGCAGACAACTTTCCGCCTGAATCCATGAATAGCGAGGACAAATCGAGAGGGCTGATCCAAGCCGAGCGGCATTGGAGAGCTACCTGAATGCGTTGCGGACCGTTGTCCGTTCCGCAATTGTCCTATTTGTTTTCCGGTTCCGGGGCTTTGGCGCATGCGCTGGAGATTTTCCACGCTTGAGTTCATCCTGTTGCTGCTCGTCGTCGCGGGCAGCGGCGTCGCCTATGCCTGGGTGGTCTACGGCGATGGCGGACTGATCGGCGCGGTCTATGCGCTGTTCGTCTGCATGCCGATCCTCGCCTTCGAACGGCGCATCGTATTCCGGCGCCTCTACAGAAAGATCCACGGCCTTTCGACGCCAGGCTTTCTGCTATCTTCCGTTGCGGTCTATGTCGCGCTCGTCTATGCCGGCTTTGCAATCGCCGGGTCCCTTCTGCGTCTGGTGGGCCACCCCGGCGAGATGATGCCATCGCTGAACGTACTCCTCATCGCACTGGCAATCTCCGGGCCGATCATCTTTGTCCTGAGAGTGCGCGAACTGCTTGGCCGCGACGTTTTCCTCAGCCTGCTGACCGGGCGCTACCGCAAGCCGGTGCAAGAGGAGCGTGTGTTCCTCTTTATCGACCTCGCCGGCTCCACCTCCTTCGCCGAGCGCTTCGGCGATCTGCGTACCCAGGAATACCTCGGGAGAGTGTTCGCAAGCATGGCCGATCCGGTCTTACGCCACGGCGGCTCCATCGATGACTATGTCGGCGACGCGGCGGTCATTACCTGGCCCTTCGATCGTGCCATCGCCGACGCCGCCTGCATTCGCTGCGCCTTCGATATTCTCGACCGGATCGACACGGATGCTCAACGCTGGCGCAAGGATTACGGAGAGGTCCCTCGCCTTCGTGCCGCGCTGCACGGCGGAACAATCGTTGCCGCCGAAATCGGCGTCGACAGGCACAAGATCACCTACTTCGGCGACACGGTGAACACGACGGCGCGCCTCGAAGGCCTGTGCCGAACGCTCGATCGGCAGATCCTGATTTCCGCCGATCTCCTGCGGCGCATGCGCCTGCCAGCCTCCGTCAGAAGCGAGGATCTCGGCGAACACGAGGTCAAGGGCCGCGGCCAGAAGCTTGGCGTCTCCTCTCTTCGGGCCGCAAGCCTCTTTCAGGGCAGCTCGAATTGTGCGGCCGATCCTGAGAGTTAGCGCGGGATGCGGGCGGAAAACCGCGCACACTTTTCCTCATCCCGCGCTAGCCGTGCAGCTTTGCCCCCTTCGTGATCTTGTCCACGAGCTTTTTCTCCGCATGGATCGCAATCCCTGCAACCCGGGCGTTCTCGGGTGCCGATCTGGAAAAGACTTCCCGGTTGGCGGCGTCATGGCCGGTCGAGAACATTTCGTCTATATAGATGGACGTGCGAACATCTTTCGCCAAAGCCCGCCGCTGGATATCGCCGAGCGCGGTCCCGCCTGCCGACAGGACGATGATCGGTTGCATGCTTAATGCGTTGTAAAGATTGCCGGCGGCATCACGATACGCCTCCCCGATAATCTCCGGCTTCTGCCCGACTATGCCGGTGGCAAGGAAAGCTGTGACATTCAGCTTCTGCCACATCGCGAGGTCGTCCCTGAGGACAATTGCAAATTTCGTCTCGAACATCGTGACCAATTTCTCTCCGTATTCTTCCAGGCAATACTAACGCTCGAAGTGGCGGCGGATCTTGAACGTTCGAGCAAGCTATCGCCTGTCACCAAAGCTTCACGGGGCTGTCAGACAAGCATCAATCAACCGTCATCAAAGACGCCTATCGGGGACCGGTCTCAGACCTCCAACCCAGGGTGAACTTCATGACGAAAGCACTTTTCGCCTCCGCGGCGCTGGCGCTTGTAATGACAACAACGGCGCTCGCCGAGGACAAGGTCTTTCCGGCGACGCTGAAGGCACATGCCATCCTGCCGGCCAACACGATCATCGCGGCGCCGGCCGACGCGGCGGATTATCTCAAGACCTCCGGGAAATTCACGACGGCCGACCGGAAGCGTGCCGTGGAACTCGCCAGCGTGCCCGGCAAGGACGGCGTTCGCCCGACCGGACTGTCGCTGCCTTTCAATGGCCAACCAATGCAGGGCTTTTCCGGGATCAAGGCAATGTCCGACGGCACCTTCTGGAGCCTTTCAGACAATGGATTCGGCAGCAAGCTGAACTCGACCGACGCGATGCTGATGCTCCACCATCTCAAGATTGACTGGGAAGCCGGCAAGGTCGAGGCGCTGCAGACCATCTTCCTGTCCGATCCGGACCGCAAAGCGCCCTTCCCGATCGTCATGGAAGGCTCGGCCAACCGCTATCTCACCGGCGCCGATTTCGACGTGGAATCGATCCAGCCGGTCGCCGATGGCTTCTGGGTCGGTGAAGAGTTCGGTCCCTACATCCTGAAATTCGACACAGCCGGCAAACTGACTGATGTCGTTCCGACCGTCGTCAACGACAAGCCGGTCATGTCGCCCGATAATCCCACGCTGACGCTGCAGGCGGACTCCTCCAAGAAAATGCCGGCCTTCAACCTGAAGCGTTCCGGCGGCTATGAGGGCATGGCGATGTCCAAGGACGGCAGCAAGCTCTATGGCCTGCTCGAAGGGCCGATCTGGATCGATAATGAATCGGTCGAGCAGGCCGACGGTCGCCCGGCGCTTCGTATCATCGAACTCGATGTCGCGAGCAAAGCCTGGACGGGCCGCAGCTGGCTCTATCCGCTTGCCGAAGGCGGCGAGGCAATCGGCGACTTCAACATGCTCGACGAGAAGACCGCGCTGGTCATCGAGCGCGACAACGGGGCCGGCACTGTCGACAAGGCATGCGCGGATCCGAAGGATCCGAAGCCAGATTGCTTCGCGGTCGGCTCCAAGCTCAAGCGCATCTACAAGATCGAGATGACCGACGATAATGCCGGCAAGGCCGTGCGCAAGATCGGTTACATCGATCTCCTCAAGATCGCCGATCCGGAAAACAGGAAGCGCCAGGGCGGCGGTGACGGCTACTACGACATGCCGTTCGTCACCATCGAGAACGTCGACCGCGTCGACGAGACCCACATCGTCGTCGGCAACGACAACAACCTCCCCTTCTCCGCTGGCCGCGCCATCGACAAGGCGGACGACAACGAGTTCGTGCTGCTGGAAGTCGGCGAGTTCCTGAAGGCCGAGTAAACCTACTGCATGGTTCCTAAAGTGCTACAGCGTCCTTTGCGCGTCTAATAAGACGCGCGGCGCTGTAGAGCGGCTGCGCGAAAGTCGCGCAGCCGCATCTTTACCGGCGAATCGCGTAACCGGATCAGCTCTCGAAATGGAAGGCGACTCTCTTGCCTGTCAGTTTGCCGAGTTGCTGAAGGCGGCCATCCAGGCGCTCGCCCTCGAAGCTGGAATAGGCCGCCGGCACGATGAATTCGAGATCGACATCCGGCCGCGGCGACTGCCGCAAGCCGAGATGGCGCGTGACGCCCGGCATCGACGCCGAGAAAAGATAGGCAACGCGCAGCAGGCCGCCCAAAAGCTTGGCGAGTTCAAGCAGGCGCGGCGTCGTGATCCCCGCGAGTGCCTCGGTGGTACCGTCGTCGTTGAGCCCCTCGAAACGGTAATAGTTCGCAAGCGCGATATAGGCGCGGCCGGCATGCGTGATGCCCGAGAAAGACGAGTGCGCGATGATGTTGAGCGCCTGCAGACCGCGATAATCCGGATGGGCCCGCCAACTGATATCGGCGAGCAGGCAGGCGGCCTGACGGTACCTGCTCTCCTCTTCCGTCTCCTCCACGCCGAAGTGCGGCACCATGCGTCCTGTCCATTCCGCGAGTTCACGGGCGTGTTCCGGCGAGCGGGCACGCAGGATCGCGATCTCGTCGGCGGCCGTCAGCAACGGGTCCTGCAGGCGTTCGGCTTCGGAAAGCAGCGAGAACAGATAGCCCTCACGGACGCCGAGCGCGGAGAAAGAAATGCGCTCCGGCTTCATGATCGCAAGCGCTTCCTGCATCGTCACGGCCCCGAAGGGCAACAGGCTGCGGCGGCTCTTGGAAATCGTCGCGTAAGCCGAGGGTTTGATGTTCTTCGGCTCGATCACCTCGGGCAGGAGAGACATCGCCTCGTCATAGGAAATCTCGTAGCCCTGCATCATATGCAGCGGGTAGTTGCGCGTCTCCATATGAAGCTTGGCGATCGATCGCCATGTACCGCCGACGGCATAGAACGTGCGCCCCGCTCCGCCCTTGAGCACGGCCGCCCCTTTCATGAACTTGCGAACCCATGTCCGCGCCTTCGACAGCGAGCCGTTGCTGTGTTCAGAGAGACGGATGCCGCCGAGCGGCAGCGTAATGCCCTTGCCAATGCGCTTGCCATTCACATCGACGAGTTCGAGGGAACCGCCGCCAAGGTCACCGACGATCCCGTCGGGATCGTGATAACCACTGACGATGCCCATGGCCGAGAAATGGGCTTCCTGCTCGCCGGTGAGGATATGCACCTTGCAGCCCAGGATGGCTTCCGCCTTTTCGATGAAAGACGGACCGTTAGAGGCTTCGCGCGCGGCGGCCGTCGCCAGCGCGTACATCGTGGTGGCACGCGCCTGATCCGACAGCGCCCGAAAGCGCTGCAGCGCCTTCAGCGCCCGTTCGACGTTCTCATCCGCCATCCGGCCTGTCGCATCGATGCCCTTGCCGAGGCCGCACATAACCTTCTCGTTGAAAAGCATCGCCGGCGCGCGGCTGAGCCCTTCGTAGACGACAAGGCGAATAGAGTTGGAACCGATATCCACAACGGAAACCGGGCGGATGCCGGGCAGACGCCCCTGCGCTTCAGATTCTACCATGCAATTCCAGTTTACTTGTGCCAACCGCTTTTCCAGCCGGCAATCAGCTTTGGTGCACTGGACTTCAGGGCCTCACCCCGGCCGGAGAGGCTGGGGTTGGTCATGAAATAATGCTGCGCATTGAACGGCTCGGCGTCCTTGCCGACTTCCATGCGGCGCGACGTGCCGTCCGGAAGAATCTCGTAGCTTTGCTGGTTGTCGATGAGATTGCCCAGCATGATCTGCGAAAGAACCTGTTCGTGCACAGTCCGGTTGATGAGAGGCACTAGCGTCTCGACCCGCCGATCCAGATTGCGCGGCATCATATCCGCCGAGCCGATATAGACAAGTGCATTTTCGGACGGAAGGCCATGACCATTGCCGAAGCAGAATATGCGCGAATGCTCAAGGAAACGTCCGACAATCGATTTGACGCGGATATTGTCGGAAAGGCCAGGCACCTGCGGACGCAGGCAGCAGATGCCTCGCACGACGAGGTCGATTTCGACACCGGCACGGCTTGCCTCGTAAAGCGAGTCGATGATTTCCGGGTCGACAAGCGAATTCATCTTCATCCAGATCGCGGCAGGGCGGCCCGCCTTTGCATGCCCGATCTCTTCCTCGATATGCTTGAGGATCCGCGGCCGCAGCGTGTGCGGTGAGACCGCCAGCTTCATGCCCGCTTCCGGCTCGCCATAGCCGGTGATGAAATTGAAAATGTTCGCCATGTCGTGGGCGATCACCGGATTGCAGGTGAAGAACGACAGGTCGGTGTAGATCTTCGCGGTCACCGGGTGATAGTTACCGGTGCCGAGATGGCAATAGGTCCTGAGCTTGCCTTCCTCACGGCGCACGACCATCGACATCTTGGCGTGCGTCTTGAGTTCGATAAAGCCGAAGACGACCTGAACGCCAGCGCGCTCCAGATCGCGTGCCCAGCGGATGTTTGCCTCTTCGTCGAACCGCGCCTTGAGCTCGACAAGCGCCGTCACCGACTTGCCCGCGTCGGCGGCATCGATCAATGCGCGCACGATCGGGCTGTCGTTCGAGGTGCGGTAGAGCGTCTGCTTGATCGCAAGCACGTCCGGATCGCGCGCCGCCTGGAGGAGGAACTGCACGACGACGTCGAAGGATTCGTAAGGATGATGGACGACCATGTCCTTTTCGCGGATCGCCGCCAGGCAATCGCCGGCATGCTCGCGCACGCGCTCGGGGAAGCGCGGATTGTAAGGCTCGAAGCGCAGATCTTCGCGCGGGGCCTTGGTGATTTCCGAAAGCGTGTTGAGCGCAAGAAGGCCTGGCAGCACGGCGATGCGGTTATCGGGAACCCCGAGTTCCTGCACCACGAACTGGCGCAGTGATGCGGGCATTTCCGAATCCGTTTCGATGCGGATGACCGAACCGCGACGGCGGCGCTTGAGGGCCGTCTCGAAGAAGCGGACGAGATCTTCCGCTTCTTCCTCGACTTCGATATCGCTGTCACGAATGATGCGGAAAGTTCCAGAACCCTGCACCTCGTAGCCCGGGAACAGGCGGTCGATGAACTGGCTGACCACATCCTCGAGCGTGATGTAACGGATGACGTTCTTCACATCCGGCAGGCGGATAAATCGGTCGAGCGCCACCGGTAGGCGCAACAGTGCGGTCATCGGCTCGCGGCCGGTCTTGCTGACGAGCTGCAGCCCGATCGAAAAGCCGAGGTTGGGGATGAACGGGAAAGGATGCGCCGGATCAATCGACAGCGGCGTCAGCACCGGGAAGATCGACTGATCGAATTCGTTGGCGAGCCAGCTTCGGTCCTGAGCGGACAGCGAGGCGGGCCGGACAATGAGGATGTCTTCCTTCGCGAGATATTGCTGCAGCACGGCGAGCGATGCCTGCTGCTCCATCTGCAGATTGTCGATTTCCTTGAGGATATCGTCGAGCTGTTCGGCCGGCGTCTTGCCGTCGGGACTGCGAAGCGCGATCCCCTGACGCACCTGGCCTTCGATACCGGCAACGCGGACCATGAAGAACTCGTCAAGGTTGGCGGCCGAAATCGACAGGAAGCGGACGCGCTCCAGCAAGGGATGCGCCGTGTTCAGCGTCTCCTCGAGAACGCGGCGGTTGAACTGAAGCCAGGAGAATTCGCGATTGATGAAGCGCTCGGGGCTCGTCAGCAGGTCTATCTGCTCCGCAGACGTCTCTTGTTCGATGATTGCAGACGTCGCCTTATCCATGCCCATCAGACCCCATTACTCCAACCTTGCGACCTACCCCACTTTGACGACGGAACTGTGACAGTCAATCGGACAGGTGGGGATTTCCAAGCTCTGCCAGCACTTCCGCAGCGAGGGTGCGCGTCAGGCGCGTGCCCCGGGCGAGCGCCAGATGGTCCAGTCGCTCGACGATCGTCTGGGCCGCTTCCAGCGAGCGCTCCATGCGCGCCACGATATAGCCGACAAGACGTTCGTCGACGAAAAGCTGGCGGTCGGCGAAGAGCTTGACGAGCACCTGCGTCAAAAGCTCGTCATCCGGCTCGCCGATTTCGACGACCGTCGCAGCCTTCAGGCGCGAGCGGAGATCCGGAAGCGTCACCGGCCATGACATCGGCCACAGGCGCGTTGTCATCAGCAACGCGGTGCCGTGCTGGCGCACGCTGTTGATGACATGGAAGAGCGCCGTGTCGTCGAAGCCCTGGCGATCGGCATCCTCGAAGAGAACCGGCTTTCTCGCGGCAATGTCCGCGGCATCCGAGCCGGCGACCGGATGGATCGGCTCGGCCCGTGCCCTCTCCCGCCAGATGCTGGCAAGGTGCGATTTCCCGGACCCGACCGGTCCGGCGATGATAACGACGGGCGACGGCCAATCGGGCCAATGGTCGACGATGGCGATGGCAGCGCTCAGCCGGTCGGAAACGAGCAGATCCTCGCGACCGGTTGCCGGATCATGGCCGAATGCGAGCGGCAGTTGTTCGAACGGACGTCTTGTCATGCTGTACTCTGGACAATGGCGCGGCTCAGCCGGGCTCCTGACCTTCCGGCCGCTTCTCCGCTTCTGTCCTATGCCCGTGATAGAGATCACTATCAAGGTACCGCTGTATGCCGAAACGGACAAGGACGCCGATCGCGGCGGCGGCCGGCACAGCGACGAGAAGACCGACGAAGCCGAAGAGAGCACCGAAGGCGAGCAGGGCGAACATCAGCCAGACGGGGTGGAGGCCGACGCTCTTGCCCACCAGCTTCGGCTGCAGAATGTTGCCCTCGAGGAACTGGCCGCTGAAGAACACGGCCAACACCAGCGCGATCGTAAGATAATTCGGCCAGAACTGGACCAGCGCCACACCAACAGCCAGCACGAGCCCCACCATCGAGCCGACATAGGGGATGAAGCTGATCATGCCCGCGAAAAGACCGATCAGCAGCCCGAAATTGAGGCCGACGAGCGACAGGCCGATCGCATAGTAGAGGCCGAGGATGATGCATAGCGAACCCTGGCCGCGAACGAAGCCGGCGATGGTCGTGTTCATGTCGCGGGCGATCTGGCGGACGATGTCGACATAGTCGCGCGGCACCCAGCTATCGAGTTTGTCGACCATGCGGTCCCAGTCGAGCAGCAGATAGAAGGCCACGACCGGCGTGATGATAAAGAGCGAAAGAATGTCCAGCAGCGCCATGCCGGAGTTCCACAGTTGCTGGAACAGCGTGCCCAGGAAACTTGCGCCCTGTTCGAGCAGCTTGGCCGAATTCTGCTTGATCGCCGTCATCTGGTCCGCAAGCCAGTCCGGAAGCAGCGTTGTCTGGCTATCGGTGATGAAGGCCTGGAGGCTGGCGATATAGCCGGGCATCCTCTGGACGAAGTCAGCCGCTTGCGTGAAGATCAACGGGATGATGATCATCAGCGACAACGCCAGCACGACGACGAAGGCGACAAGAATGACGATGGTCGCCATCAACCGGCTGAGGCCCAAACGCTGCAGGCGGTCGGCGACCGGATCGAGGAAATAGGCGAGCGCCATGCCGGCGAGAAACGGCAGCAGGATCGAGCTGAAGAGCGTCAGGAAGACGATGAAGCCGGCGAGCACCAGCAGCCAGAAGACGACCTGGCGCTTAAGACTGACACCGCTGACCTGACTGCCCATTGCGCTCCCCGTCCCGCGTCCGGCGCAAGCGCCTCGCGTTCCATCCATTCGGACGAGATAGGGCGCGGTCCGCATGCTGGTCAAGCCCGGCGCCTTCATGCGGAGGCAAATCAGGCCCTTACCGGGCGAAACGCGGTGGGATGCGGGTAAAATGGCAAAAAAAGCCGGCAAGCGCCGGCAGTTGGCTTGCACTCCTTGTCCTGCCGTGCCAATCGCTTCCGCAAAATTCGACGAGCCTTGGAGAACGAGCATGAGCCAGTCGGGCAAGAATGGTCTCACCTATAGCGACGCAGGCGTCGACATCGATGCCGGCAATCTGATGGTGGAGAAGATCAAACCCCATGTGCGCTCCACACGACGTCCGGGTGCCGATGGCGAGATCGGTGGCTTCGGCGGCCTCTTCGATCTCAAGGCTGCCGGCTTCACCGATCCGGTGCTGGTTGCCGCGAACGACGGTGTCGGTACCAAGCTCAAGATCGCCATCGACGCGAACAAGCACGACACAGTCGGCATCGATCTCGTCGCCATGTGCGTCAACGATCTTGTCGTGCAGGGTGCGGAGCCGCTGTTCTTCCTCGACTATTTCGCGACCGGCAAGCTCGACCCGGACCAGGGTGCTGCGATCGTCGCCGGTATTGCCGCCGGCTGCCGCGATGCGGGCTGTGCGCTGATCGGCGGGGAAACGGCCGAGATGCCTGGCATGTATTCCGGCGGCGACTACGATCTCGCCGGCTTTGCCGTCGGTGCCGCCGAGCGCGGCCAGTTGCTGCCGGCAGGCGACATTGCCGAAGGTGACGTCATCCTCGGCCTCGCCTCCTCCGGTGTGCACTCGAACGGCTACTCGCTGGTGCGCAAGATCGTTGGGCTGTCGGGACTGGCCTGGGACGCGCCCGCGCCCTTCGGCGAAGGCACGCTCGCCGATCTCCTGCTGACACCGACGCGCATCTACGTGAAGCCGCTTCTGAAGGCTATCCGCGAGACGGGAGCGATCAAGGCGCTTGCACATATCACCGGCGGCGGTTTTCCCGAGAACATTCCGCGCGTCCTGCCAAAACACCTTGCCGCCGAGATCGACCTCGATGCGATCAAACCGCCGGCGGTCTTCTCCTGGCTTGCCAAGACCGGCGGCGTCGCCGCCAATGAAATGCTGCGCACCTTCAACTGCGGCGTCGGCATGATCGTCGTCGTTCCCGCGGCAGAGGCTGAAAAGGTAGCGGCGATACTCAACGGCGAAGGTGAGATGGTCTTCACTCTCGGCCGCATGGTCGCGCGTGCCGAAGGCGCCGCGGGCACGATCTACAGGGGCAGCCTCTCCCTATGAGCGCGACTACTGCTAAAAAACGGGTCGTCGTCTTCATTTCCGGCGGCGGCTCGAACATGCTTTCGTTGGCGAAGGCAGCAGCGGAACCGGACTTCCCTGCCGAAGTCGTTGCCGTGATCGCTGACAAGGCGGAAGCCGGTGGCCTGGCCAAAGCAGCCGCCCTCGGCATCCCGACCTTTTCGTTCGTCCGAAAGGATTTCGACAGCAAGGAAGCGCACGAAGCGGCGATCCTGACGGAACTGGACCGGCTCCAGCCGGACATCATCTGCCTTGCCGGCTACATGCGGTTGCTGTCGGCAGCCTTCATCCAGCGCCATGAGGGCCGCATCCTCAATATTCATCCGTCACTTCTGCCGTTGTTTCCGGGGCTCCACACCCATCAGCGGGCGATCGATGCCGGCATGAGGCTCGCCGGCTGCACGGTTCATTTTGTCACCGAAGGCATGGACGACGGCCCGATCATCGCCCAGGCCGCGGTTCCGGTTCTGGCCGGCGACACGGCGGAAACACTTGCCGCGCGCGTTCTGACGGTTGAACACAAGACCTATCCGATGGCGCTGAGGCTCGTCGCCGAGGGCAAGGTCGAAATGCAGGATGGCCGGGCCGCAAGCCATGCGGTCGGCGAGGCATCGGGCACGCTCATCTCCCCCGCAATGTGATCGCAACCGTCCCTTCCAACCGGAGGGCGGACGGAATCGCAGCTCACTTTGCCGCCGCGAGCCTCCGGTCCAGCGCGTCAAGCACACGGCGCGTCAAGGCGGGATAGTCCTCATCGAAATGGTGGCCGCCCTCGATGGCGACCACATCCACGCCTGAAGATTTCAGATCCGGGCACGCGTCGCCGTCTTCGTCGGTGCCGTAGACACACTGGACGAGCGCGGGATCAATCGCCTTGAGATCGTCGACCGGGTCACCCCCCTCGCCCTCCGCACCCAGCCAGCCAAGAACCGAGATCTTGTAGTCGGCATGATGCGAGAGCGCCAAGAGCGTGAGCTGGCGCACGCGCGCACGATCCGCTGGCGGGAGCAGGTTGTAGGTGCGCGGCAGGATGTCCGCGCCGAAGGAATAACCGATCAGGAGGACGTTTCGGACATTCCATCGTTTTCGATAGTAGGTGATGATCCGCGCAAGATCGTCGGCAGTCGCTTGCGGCTGGCGTTCTGACCAGAAATAGCGCAGTGAATCCACCCCCACGACCGGAACACCCTGCTGCTGCAGGACATTGCCGACCTCTTTGTCGATATCCCGCCAGCCGCCGTCACCCGAATAGATCACAGCCATCGTGTCACGCGTGGGCTTCGCATCGAGAACCGTCAGCGGAAGGCCGAAAGGGTTTTCGGCTTCGTCGCCCTCGGCGAGCGCCCCGGAAAGCGCATCCGAAAGCGCGGTGTAGGCGTCGTCCCCGGTATCGTGCGTTTCAATGTCCGAATGCTTGGCAACAAGCGCGGCCACGTGGTCCTTCCCCTCGGCGGAGGCAGCGGGCGAAAACGCAACGGTCACGGGATCGGGCAACGGTCCGTCGGTCAAACCATAGACCATGCGGTCGCCCTTCCGAATCTTCTCGGCCGGCGTACAAAGCTGCTTCGTCAATGCGATGCCCTCTTCGGGATCGACCGCAAGCGTCTGACCGATGGTCGCGGCGGGGGACTGCGCGGCGATCGCCAGCGCCATCGCCCCGCCGGCGCCGACGCCCGCGACGATCGGCGGTCGATAGGCGCTGCTCTTTGCAGCGCGCTGGACCTGCTGGCTCAGCGATTCGATATCCGAGACCGTGTAGATGCAGTCGCCGTCATCCTTGGCAAGCGAAGCGAGATAGGCCTTGAGGTCGATGCCGATGACGAGCGCCTTGTCGTTTGCAAGCGCACGCGCGACCCCGTCTTCCTTCGCTGTCCATCCGGCAGCATCCGAAAGGAGAACGACAATTGCGGACGCCTCTTCCTTGGGGAAAAGGACATGCGGTGACGGGATCGTGCCGGTGTCGAATTGCGGCGTGTCGTCGGCCCGGGCATGCAGCAAAGCTACCGCAATCAGCGCGGCGGAAAGGGCGAGCTTCCAGATCTTTCGCGTGCCGGTCATTTCCTTATCACTCCCTTGAGACCGCCGCCGATGAGGAACGTTGCGTCCATCAAAGCCAGGATCGGGTTGAGGCCGCCGCTCGCAACAAGGTAGCGCGGTTGCCAACGCGGGTGGAACTTGGACTTGAAGGCGCGCAGGCCCTTGAAATTGTAGAAGCGTTCGCCGTGCTCGAAGAATGCCCGGCCCGCTCGGTCCCACACAGGCGCTATCTGCCGGGAGGACATCCCGGAAAGCGGCGCCATGCCAAGATTGAAGCGCCTATAACCCTGCGCCTTGAGATATTCCATCAGCTGTACGAACAGGAAGTCCATCGAACCTTTCGGCGCGTCGGGCGAGAAGCGCATCAGGTCGACGGAGCCCTCCTCCTTAGTCGCAGTCTTGAGGATGTTGGCAAAGGCAACGATGCGTCCGCCGCATTTAAGAACAGCAACCGGCTGAGCCGTAATGTACTGGGGATCGAAGGCTCCGAGGGAGAAACCCTTCTCCCGTGCGCTGTGATGTGCGAGCCAGGCATCCGAAACTGCCGCAAGCTCCGGCAGGATTGCCGGCACGGCCTCGGGCTCAACTATGGCGAATTCGAGCCCATCGCGCTGGCCACGACTGACCTGCTGGCGCAGGTTTGCCCATTTTCCACCCTTCAGTTCGAACCGCGTCAGATCGACCTCGGCAAGCTCGCCCAGCCGGAACGCCCGCAAGCCGGCGTCGGCGTAATAGGCGAGCCCCACCGGCGAAACCTGGTAGAAGACCGCCCGGCAGCCGTTAGCGCGGGCGGTCTCTATGAATTGCCAGATAAGATCCGGCCAAGCTTGCAACGGACCGACCGGATCAAAGAGGGCGATCCAGGAACGCGCACGGCGACCATACATGATGAAGGCACTGCCGTCGGCAGAGAACATGACGCTCTTGTCGCCCATCCGCACGAGGTTGGCATCCGACATGTCCTGGGCATCGACAATGGCGATCGCCCGCTCCAACGCCTCGTCCGATGCCGGCTCCACCGTTGTTGTGGCGGGACGCATCAGGCTCCAGATGGCGATGGCACTCGCCCCGATCGTGACCCCGAGGAAGGCGCGAAGTCCACGCGGCGCCTCGGCCGCAAACTCGAACTGCCACCAGAGCTCACGGCTATATTCGATATCGCGATAGACAAAGAGCAGGACGACCAACGCCCCCAGGCAAATGACGCCGATCGCCGTGAGCCACGGCGGCGTCAGGGCCTGACCGAACAGCGACGCAGGGCGAACGAAAAGCCGGCGGCTGGCGAGCAGTCCGACGACGAAGAATGCGAGCATACCAGCTTCCGCCAACGCCACCGCTTTCAGCAACGATAGCAGCAGCGCAGCCGCCGCGATCACGATCGACGCCCACCAAGCACCATCGAGGCGCAGCGCCAGCCCCCGCGCGACGATGACCAGCGCCAGGCCGAGCAGGCTCGCGAGGAAGTGCGCGCCTTCGACCAGCGGCAGCGGAACATAGCTTTCAAGAAATGCCAGGTTCTCGTCGGGCGTCGGCGTCACGCTCGACAGCACCAGCATTATGGCGAGTACAAGCGCCAGCGTGGCGAGGAGCAATGGGGCCATGCGGCCGCCTATGCGGCGGACGCTTGATGCCGCAGGGTGGCCGGCGAACTGACGAATCTCCACGCCGATAATCATCACAATCGCGATCAGCAGCGGCAACACGTGATAGATGACGCGGTAGAGAACCAACGCTCCAAGGATCGTATCGACGTCGACCGCGCGGCCGAGCGTTGCGATCATCACCGCTTCGAAGACGCCGAGCCCCGCAGGCACATGGCTGAGCACGCCGACGCCCACCGCGAACGAATAGACTGCCAGGAAGGCGGGCCAGCCGATCGTTCCCGATGGCAACAGGACGTAGAGAACGCTTGCGGATGCCGCAAGATCGAGCGCTGTTACCAGGAACTGGCGGGAGGCGGTCCTCGAGTCGGGCAGACGCAGGGTCAAGCGTCCAATGCGGACTTCGCGGCCCTCTCCGGCCAGGATGAAGGTAGTCAACAAACCGCCGAGCACAATGACGGCGATCGTCCGCAGCCAGAACGGCTCAAGTCCCGTCAGCGGAGCGACATATTCGCCGACCGTCAGCAAGCTGAGGCAAGTGACCGTGGCAAGGCCGAGGCCAAAGGCGAGCGTCACGAAGGCAATGACGCGGGCTATCTCTTCTGGCTGCAAGCCGAGGCGGGAGTAGGACCGGTAGCGGATCGCCCCGCCGCTCAAGGCCCCGAAACCGGCCGTATTGCCGACGGCATAGGCGCAGGCGGCCGTAAGCGCTACGTCGGCGTAAGGCAGCTTGCGCTTGATGTAGTCGAGGGCGGCGACATCGTAGAAGGTGAGCGCGAGGAAACTCAGGCCGGTGAACAGGACCGCGGCAGCGATCGACTGCCAACTCGTGTCCGCCAATGCCGCGACGACCTCGTCATAATGCACCTCGGCGGTCAGATGAAAGATGGCCGCTCCGAACAGCGCGATCACGAGAAGCGTGCCGATAGCGGAAAGATAGCGCTGATTGCGCCTCAGAAACGGTCTCCACCCCGCTTCGTTCCTTTGCTCTTCATCGACTTCAGGCTCTGAGGCAGAGGGGAACGTCATGGCTCGCCCATGTCATTATTGACGACAACAAGCGCTTTAGCCCACAGGAACGCAATCAGAAAGTGAAATATCGGTAATGTATAATGTGCCGATTTATCAGAGGCCTGCTATGAAATAGAGGCGCGGTTGAGCATAGCCCATTGAAGCAGCATGATGGTCTTGGCGTCGCAGATCTCGCCAGTGCCAACCATTGCCACCGCCTCTTCGAAGGGAATTTCGAGAACCTCGAGGTCTTCGCCCTCGTGGGCGAGCCCGCCGCCTGCAGCCACTTTCTTCGAGGCATCAATGCAGCCAAAGAAGAAGCTCGTTCGTTCCGTCAACGAACCCGGACTCATGTAGGCATCGAAGAGGTGGGTGGCGCTTTCGATGTTGTAGCCGGTTTCTTCCATCGCTTCGCGGCAAATCGCCACTGCCGGCTCTTCGCCGTCGAGAAGGCCGGCCGGCGCTTCGATAAGATATCCCGGCTCGCCCTGCAGAAATACGGGAATGCGAAGCTGGCGGACGAGGACCACCAACTGCCGCTCCGGATCGAAAAGCAGGATTGTTGCGGCGCGACCGTGGTCGTGAACTTCCCGGACCAGCCGGGCGGTTTGACCATCGGACATTTCCTGTTCGAGCGTGACCTCCTCGAGGCTGACGAAGCCGTTCCAGAGGGTTTTGCGGTCGATGATCCGGACGCGCGGGTCGGCATGTTCCGTCATGTGAGATCCTTGTCGAAAAAGGGAATCCGGCTGCAGAAGCCGCGGGCGCGAACAATCGTCAGGCCCGACGCACCCAGACCCGGTTATCGTGGAAAGCCGCGCCGCCGTAGGGCGCGACGGCGTCGGCACCGGTGAGGACATTGATCCCTTCGCCGTCGAGATGGGCGCCGTTCGGCCAAATCCCTTCGGCGATGACGACGCCGCGGCGTGCCCCGCCGCCGATTTTCGCATGGAGCCGGACCTCGCCGCGTTCGTTGCCGAGCATGACGACATCGCCCTCGGCAATGCCGAGCGCAGCCGCATCTTCGGCGTGGATCATGGCCTCCGGTCGTCCCTCCTTCTGAATGGACGACGGCGTTTCGGAGAAGGTCGAGTTCAGGAACGAGCGCGCCGGGGAGGTCGCCAGCCGGTATGGATGGCGTTCGTCGGCCACTTCGATCAGATCGACATGGTCCGGAAATTCAGGCAGCCTGCCGTACGGGCCCTGCGGGCCCATCGATTTCGGCGGCCGGTTGGGTGCGGGCGTGCCGGTCCAATCGGCCTTGAAGCGGAACTTGCCGTCCGGATGCCCGAAGCCGTTGAGAAAATGCGCCTCCTCGAAAGCCGGCTGGCAATCGAGCCACTTCTCCTCTTTCATGCGCTCGTAACCGATGCCGTAGTTGGCCAGCAGTTGATCGATGTGCTGCTGTTCGGTGAGCCCAAAGCCGGTGCGGTCGGCAACGCCGAGGCGCTTTGCCAACTCCTCGATGACGAAGAGATTGGTGCGCACGGTCGGCGGGGGCTCAACGATCTTCGGACCGATGAGAATGTGCTGGTGGCCTCCGCCGCGATAAAGATCGTCGTGCTCGAGGAACATGGTTGCAGGCAGGACGATGTCGGCGAGGCGGGCGGTGTCCGTCATGAACTGCTCGTGCACGGCAACGAAGAGGTCGCCGCGCAGGAAACCCTGTTTCACCAGTCGCTGCTCGGGCGCGACATTGGCGGGGTTGGTGTTCTGGATGAGGAGCGCCGTCACGGGGCCGCGATGGCGCAGCGCCTCGGCATCGCCGGTCAGCACACGGCCGATCTGCGATTGATCGAGCATGCGGATGTCGGGATCGTGGAATGCGGAACCGAGGAGTTCGCGCTTGTCCAGCTTGAAGATGTCGTTGTTCGAATGGAACGCGCCGCCGCCCTCGTGCTGCCAGGAGCCGAGCACCGTTGCGACCGAAGCCGCCGCATGGATGGCGACGGAGCCGTTGCGCTGGCGGGTGAAGCCGTAGCCCAGGCGGAAATAGGTCCTGGGCGTCGTCCCGACGAGCTTGGCGAAGGCCTCGATCTCCTCCACCGACAGGCCGGTGACGGCGGAGGCCCACTCGGGGCCCCGTGTCTTAAGATGCGCTTCGAGGCCCGCGGGATCATCGGCGAATTTCGCCATGTAGGCGCGGTCGGCATAGCCGTCGCGGAAGGCGATATGCATGACGGCGCAGGCAAGCGCGGCATCTGTGCCCGGTTTCAGCACGAGCCCCATATCGGCTTGCTTGACGGTCGGGTTCTCGTAAACGTCGATGACGACGATCTTGGCGCCGCGGTCCTTGCGCGCCTTGACCGCATGGGTCATCACGTTGACCTGCGTCGCGACCGCATTGGTGCCCCAGATCACGACGCAATCGGCCTTGGCCATCTCGCGCGGGTCGGGACCGCGCAAGGCACCCGTCGCCATGGTGAAGCCGGTCCAGGCCATGTTGGTACAGATCGAGCCGAAGAAGCCGGAATAGCGCTTGGCGTGGCGCAGCCGCTCGATGGAGTCACGCTGGACCTGTCCCATGGTGCCGGCGTAGAAATAGGGCCAGACCGCTTCCGAGCCGTGCTTCTGCTCGGCTTTGACGAATTGATCGGCAATCTCGTCGAGCGCTGCTTCCCAGGAAATTTCCTGCCAGTTGCCCTCGCCCTTGGCGCCGGTGCGGCGCTGCGGCACCATCAGCCGGTCGGGATGATAGATGCGCTCGGCATAGCGCGCGACCTTCGCGCAGATGACACCGGCCGTGTAGCTGTTTCCGGCCGCGCCGCGCAGGCGGCCGATCTGGCCTTCGGCCGTGAGATCGACCTCAAGCGCACAGGCGGACGGACAGTCGTGCGGACAGACGGAGTAGCCGATCGATTTTTCTGCTTTGATAGGGGTCGCAACGTTCATGGCTTTTCTATATGGCATCCGCTTGAGGGCAAAAAGCCCCATTCGCCAATCCATCGAAACAATTGATCAGAGCCATCGGCAACGCTCATGAACTACCGGCACATCTATCACGCAGGCAATTTCGCCGATGTCCTGAAACATGCGGTGCTGGCGCGGCTTATCACGTACCTCAAGCAAAAGGACAAGGCCTTTCGGGTGCTCGACACGCATGCCGGCATCGGGCTCTATGACCTTTCGAGCGAGGAAGCGCAGAAGACCGGCGAATGGCGCGATGGCATCGGCCGATTGCTCGACGCTGAGCTTCCTGCCCCGATTGCCGCGATCCTCGAACCTTATCTCTCCGCCGTCCGCAACCTCAATCCCGACGGCGGCCTCACCCATTATCCCGGCTCACCGAAACTCGTGCGCATGCTGTTCCGGCCGCAGGACCGGCTTTCGGCGATGGAACTGCATCCGGACGATTACGAGACGCTGCACCGCCAGTTTGACGGCGACTTCCAGAGCCGCATCACCCATCTCGACGGCTGGCTGGCGCTCGGAGCCCACCTGCCGCCGAAGGAAAAGCGCGGCCTCATTCTCGTCGATCCTCCGTTCGAGATCGAGGGTGAATACGAGCGGCTGGTCGACGGCCTTGCAAAGGGATACCGCCGCTTCGCCGGCGGCATCTTCTGCCTCTGGTATCCGCTGAAGAAAGGTGCGCCGATAAAGGACTTTCACGCGGCGCTGAAGGTGCTGGAGATTCCGAAAATGCTCTGTGTGGAACTTTCGGTGCGCAGTGATCGCGACACGACCGGGCTTGCCGGATCGGGGCTCATCATCGTCAACCCACCCTTCACGTTGAAAGGTGAGCTCGATATCCTGCTGCCCTTCCTGAAAACACAGCTGACGCAGGATCGCTTCGCTTCGGCCCGCTGCTTCTGGCTGCGAGGTGAAGCGCCTCTCAATCCGGGGCCTTGACGGATCGAGGGCGAAGGCGTCAATCTCCTGAAAGGATTCAGGGAGATGGCCATGACTCGTACGCTTGCCGCATCGCTTCTGCTCTCGCTTTCCCTCACCACCGGTGCTGCCGCCGCCGACTATATCGGGGAACCCGCTCCCCATGCAGTCTATGATATCGGCGCCTGCGGCAACGCCTCCGTTCTGGGTTTCATCACCCGGCGCTTCGACTACAAGGCAGCAAACTACCTTCATGCGAACCTCGCCATAGCGGAGATTCGCGACATGGGCCAAAATCGGTTCGAGCCACGTGATTATACGCATCTCGTCGAGCGCGAATATTGCTACGCGACTGCAGTGATGACGGACGGCGAACGACGGCCGCTCTGGTATCTGATCGAACGCCCATGGGGCTTTGCCGGTGTCGGCAGGAGTATCGAGTTCTGCGTCGGCGGCCTCGATCCCTGGTACGTCTACGGCGCCCATTGCGCTTCGCTTCGCTGACTGCTGTGAAAAGGCTGCTGCCGGCGCTCGTCGCCGTTCTGACGATCGCCGCCTGCAGCGATGACAGTGCAGAGAGAACCGCCCCGCATTCCGGAACCGGCGCCACGAAGACTGCCGCGGCAGCTCCGGTTCCCGTCGGCAAGGGCTTCGACTTCTACGTCCTTTCCCTGTCCTGGTCGCCCACCTGGTGCGGCAACAACGATCCCTCCGGGAAGTCCGATCAATGCGAGACCGGCAGTCGCCGTGGCTTTATCGTGCACGGGCTCTGGCCACAAAATGAAAAGGGCTATCCGGAATATTGCCCGACGCGGCAATCCGATCGCGTCCCGGAGGCGCTCGGCCGGCAATATCTCGACCTCATTCCCTCGATGGGACTGATCGGCCATCAGTGGCGCAAGCACGGCACCTGCTCGGGCCTCAGCCAGGCGGACTATTTTGCCGTGGCGCGCGCCGCGCGCGAACGGGTGACGATCCCGCCGGAACTTGCATCGACGGAAGGATCGCGCGATGTCCCCGTGTCGACGATCGAAGCCGCGCTGATCGCGAAAAATCCCGGCATGACGCCGGAGACGATCGCTGTTACCTGCGAAGCCAGGCTTCTTGAAGAGATCAGAATCTGCTTCGACAAGACACTGAAATTCACGGCGTGCCCGGGAGTGGATCGCCAAGCCTGCAGAAGGGATGCGGTTTCTCTGCCCCCTGCCCCATGACAACGGAAAGACTTCGAATGAAGATACTCTATTCGCCTGCCTCCCCCTATTCGAACAAGGTCCGCATGGCCGCGCACCATATCGGCATCGCCGCGGAAAGCGTGCTGACGGACACCAACGCCAATCCGCCTGAACTGATCGGCAACAATCCGCTGGGCAAGATTCCGACCTTGATTACCGCGGACGGCAAGGCGATCTACGACAGCCGGGCGATCATGCATTTCCTCGACCGCGAAACGAAGGGCAAGCTTTATCCGAAGAACGCAGCCAAGCGCACCGAAGTAGAAATCTTCGAGGCGCTTTGCGACGGCATCTGCGACAGCCTGCTTGCAATCGTCTACGAAAAGCGCTTTCACCCGCCGGAGAAGGTGCATCAACCCTGGATCGACCGCCAATGGGAAAAAGTCGAGCGTGGGTTGGATTACCTGAACGCCAACCTGCCCAAGACCGGCGGCAAGCTCAACGCTGGACATTTCGCGCTAGCAGCCCTGTTGCGCTACATCGAACTGCGTTTCGCCGGCGAATGGCAGAAAGGGCGACCGAAGCTCAAGAATTGGCCGGCGAAGTTCGAGAAGTACTTTCCCGACTATTCCAAATTCAAGGCATGAAAAAAGGCCGGGTCACCCCGGCCTTTTCGCTGATGCGGCGTCAGCCGATCAGAACTTGACACCCATACCGAGGCGCACGCTGTGCTCGTCGTAGCCGGAGGAGACGCTGGTACCGCCGGCGCGGAAGTCCTTGGAAGCGTAATCCGTGTAGCGGTATTCGACGCGCGCCGTGACGTTGTCCGTCACGAAGGTTTCGGCGCCGGCACCGGCTGTCCAGCCAACAAGGGTCTTGTCGTCGGCACCGGCCGCTGTTCTAAGCTTGGCATTGCCCAGAGCAACACCGGCGGTGCCGTAAAGCAGGACCGGATTCAGATCGACACCGACGCGTCCGCGGACCGAACCATTGACGCCTTGTGTGACGCTGCGACCGCTGGAGTGGGAGTCGTTTCCGGCATAGTTCACGTCGGCTTCACCGCCGTAGACCATCTGGCCGCTCTGAACGTTGTAGCCGCCATAGAGACCGCCGCCGAAACCGGCGGAGGTGTTCCCGCCGGTCGCATCGGCTTCGCCGTGATGCCAGCTCGCAGTGCCGCCAACATAGGCGCCCGACCAATCCTTTGTCACCGGTTCGGTATATTCGGCAGCCGGGGCAGCCGGAACCTCTTCGACGACGTCTGCGGCGTGGGCGGCCTGCAAGGCAACGAGAGCCATGGCCGAAGCCATGAGGGTGGTGGTCAGCGTACGCATACTATTCTCCTTTTCAACCGATGCTCCGATGCAATTGTATCTTTGCGGAGCACCGGACATTCTCTGATTAACCCGCCCGGTCGAGTGGAAATTGATCAGAAAATACGGATTCTCAAGAGCTAAAATGTGGAATTTTGGCGGCACGGACGTGGCTGAAATTAGGTGTTGCCTACGCGACACAGGGTATTTATTAACCATAATACTAGTTTAACGAAATATATACTATAACACTTCAAATTAATACAACTTACCGGCTTTGCATTAATTTTTCCGAAATGAATCCCTTCGGATAGTTTCAGGTTGGCGGTTCTTGCCTATATCTTCGTCCAGCCAGAACAGGATTCGAGGGACGGGAAAAAGTTGACGAGAACACTCAAGGCGGCGCTTGTAACCGGCGGCGCCAAGCGCATCGGCAAGGCAATAGTTGAAGATCTCGTCGCGCACGGCTTCGCCGTCGCCATCCATGCAAACGGATCGATCGCCGAAGCAGATGCGCTGGCGAAGAGCCTCACTGCGAAAGGCGCCAAGGCGGTCGCGCTGAAAGCCGACCTCACCGATTCGGCTGCCGCGTCACGGATCATCGCGGAGGCGACGGCTTTGCTTGGTCCGCTCGACCTGCTCGTCAACAATGCCTCGATCTTCAAGAAGGACAGTCTGGAGGAGTTCGACGAGGATGTTTGGGAGCGTCATTTCGCGCTGCACGTCAAGG
The DNA here is from genome assembly GCF_029714365.1 of Sinorhizobium terangae. Taxonomy (NCBI): domain Bacteria; kingdom Pseudomonadati; phylum Pseudomonadota; class Alphaproteobacteria; order Hyphomicrobiales; family Rhizobiaceae; genus Sinorhizobium; species Sinorhizobium terangae. Next base: position 846,792 of record NZ_CP121659.1, on the reverse strand, counting down.
CCCCTTCCCTGCTTGCGCGCGACTTTGCCCGGCAGCGACCGGACGACGTTTCCGGCCTTATCGTCAACATCATAGACCAGCGCGTCTGGTCTCCAAATCCGCGCTTTTATTCCTATATGCTTTCCAAGTCTGCACTGTGGACGGCAACCCAGACGATGGCGCAGGCGCTTGCCCCGCATATTCGCGTCAACGGCATCGGACCGGGGCCGACACTGCCGAACGAACGGCAGAAACAGAGCGAATTCCAGGCGCAGGTCGACGCCCTGATCCTCAAGCGCGGTCCGGCGCTCGACGAGTTTGGACGCGCGATCCGCTTCCTTTTCGACACGCCGTCGGTTACCGGACAGATGATCGCGCTTGACGGCGGCCAGCACCTTGCCTGGGAGACGCCGGATATTCGGGAGATAGTGGAATGAACGGGCAGACGCCCACCGATGGCGGCATCCTTTACGACGGCAGCGAAACCGATGACGACGACGATTTGCTCGATGTGACGGAAGGCGAGCGGCTGGCGCCGACGATCGATTGGGCGGAGAACCGCGTCGAAACGCAAGGCCTCAAGGGTGCGGAACTCATTCAGGCCTTCGTCAAGCTTTTGCCGAACGGCCCGGGCGTCTACCGCATGTTCAACGACGCCGGCGACGTGCTCTATGTCGGCAAGGCCCGCAGCCTCAAGAAGCGGGTGAACAACTACGCACAGGGCCGCGGCCATTCCAACCGCATCTCGCGGATGATTCGCGAGACGGCGAACATGGAGTTCGTCACGACGCGGACGGAGATCGAGGCGCTGCTGCTCGAAGCCAATCTCATCAAGCGGCTGCGTCCACGCTTCAACGTGCTTTTGCGCGACGACAAATCCTTCCCCTATATCGTCGTCACTGGCGACAGCAGGGCGCCGGCGCTCTTCAAGCATCGCGGGGCCCGCAGCCGCAAGGGCGATTACTTCGGTCCCTTCGCCTCGGCCGGCGCCGTCGGACGGACGATCAACTCGCTGCAGCGCGCCTTTCTCTTGAGAACCTGCACGGACAGCGTATTCGAGACGCGCACCCGCCCCTGCCTGCTTTACCAAATCAAACGGTGTTCGGCGCCCTGCACTGGCGAAATCAGCGATGCCGACTATGCGGAGCTCGTTCGCGAGGCAAAGGATTTTCTCTCCGGCAAGAGCCAGGCTGTGAAGGCGACGATCGCCGCCGCCATGAGCGAAGCCTCGGAGAATCTCGATTTCGAGCGTGCCGCGCTCTACCGTGATCGCCTCGCGGCGCTGAGCCACGTACAGAGCTATCAGGGCATCAATCCGGCAGGCGTTGAAGAGGCGGACGTCTTCGCGATCCATCACGAAGGCGGGATTTCCTGCATACAGGTCTTCTTCTTCCGGACCGGACAGAACTGGGGAAACCGCGCCTATTTCCCGAAGGCCGATCCGTCGCTTCCTTCGTCGGAGGTCCTCAGCGCCTTTCTCGCCCAGTTCTACGATGACAAACCTTGTCCGCGGCAGATCCTGCTTTGCGAGGCGGTCGAGGAACAGGAGCTGCTCGGTCGGGCGCTCAGCGAGAAATCCGGCTACAAGGTATCGATCCTGGTGCCGCAGCGCGGCGAGAAGAAGGATCTCGTCGATCACGCGCTCGCAAACGCGCGCGAGGCCCATGGCCGCAAGCTTGCCGAGACCGCATCGCAAGCGCGGCTGCTCGAAGGCTTTGCCAGGACCTTCCAACTGGAACAGGTGCCGCGCCGCATCGAGATCTACGACAACTCGCATATCATGGGTACGAATGCCGTCGGAGGCATGGTGGTCGCCGGTCCCGATGGTTTCGTCAAAGGCCAGTACCGCAAGTTCAACATCAAATCGACCGATATCACTCCGGGCGACGACTTCGGGATGATGCGCGAGGTCATGACGCGGCGCTTCTCGCGCCTCCTGAAGGAGGAAGGCAAACCCGATCGCAGCGCTGAACCCGGCGACGACAGCGCATTCCCGGCCTGGCCGGATGTCATCCTGATCGACGGCGGCCAGGGCCAGATGACTGCCGTCCGCGCGATACTCAAGGAACTCGACGTCGAGGACTGCGTAACTGCAATCGGCGTTGCCAAGGGCGTCGATCGCGACGCCGGCCGCGAGCGCTTTTTCGCCGCGGGGCGCGAGAGCTTCACGCTGCCGCCGCGCGATCCGGTCCTCTATTTCATTCAAAGACTGCGCGACGAGGCGCATCGATTCGCCATCGGCTCGCACCGCGCCCGCAGGAAGAAGGAAATGGTCAAAAATCCGCTCGACGAAATCACCGGCATCGGGCCGACGCGCAAGCGCGCGCTGCTCACTCACTTCGGTACGGCCAAGGCGGTTTCCCGGGCCGGCATCAACGACCTGATGGCGGTCAGCGGTATCTCGGAAGCGGTCGCACGCCTCGTCTACGAACACTTTCACGAGGACGGCGTCAAATAATTGTCCGGCAGCGCCGCGCGCCCGATCCAGGCATCATGCAGTGCAGGACAATTCAGCCTGCGTTCAGATGAAATCCGCCAAATATGACAACCGGTACACAATGACCTGTTGACCTTATGGTCGCAAAGTCATTCTGTACACCTGAAACCCGGTGGGGATGAGGAAAGGCGTCCGGCGCCTTCCGCCCGCATCCCGCTCCGACCGTTAGAATCGATCGCGCCGATAACCCCAGATCGCGGGAAATGAGGGATTGTCGTGTCCAGAGAAACCGAGTCCATGCCAACGCCCATCGCCTATAGCGTCCCGAATCTGCTGACCTATTTCCGTATCCTGATCGTGCCGCTGATCGTTTTCTGCTTCTTCGTCGAGGGTCGCCTCCACAGCTCGGATTTCGCACGCTGGACCGCGCTCGTCCTGTTCATCACCGCATCGATTACGGATTTCTTCGATGGCTATCTTGCGCGCATCTGGAAGCAGACGTCGAATATCGGCCGGATGCTGGATCCGATCGCCGACAAGCTCCTGGTCGCGTCGATCCTGCTTCTCGTTGCCGCCGACGGCACGATCGCAGGCTGGTCGATCTGGGCCGCGATCATCATTCTCTGCCGCGAGATTCTCGTATCCGGCCTGCGCGAATATCTGGCTGCGCTGAAGGTCAGCGTGCCGGTAACACGCATCGCAAAGTGGAAGACGACGATCCAGATGGTGGCGATTGCCTTCCTGCTGGCCGGGCCGGCCGGTGACAAGGTCGTTCCCTATATCACCGAGGCCGGCATTGTGCTTCTGTGGATCGCGGCTGCAATCACCCTCTATACCGGCTATGATTATTTCCGAGCCGGTTTGAAACATGTGGTCAATGAATGAATACGATCAACCTCGTCTATTTTTCCTGGGTGCGGGAACGTATCGGCAAGGGTGAGGAAACGCTGGAGCTTCCGGCGAATGTGGTGACCGTCGCCGATCTGCTTGCGCATCTGAAAACGCTCGGCGAGCAATACGATGCGGCGCTCGAACATCAGAACGTCATTCGCGCGGCGATCAACCAGGAGCATGTCGACCACGATGAGCCAATTGCCGGCGCACGTGAGATCGCCCTCTTCCCGCCGATGACCGGCGGTTGAGGCGATGACTTCCCCCGTCACCGTGCGCGTCCAGCGCGAAGACTTCGACCTCGCCGCCGAAGTTTCCGCGCTTTCTCGCGACCGCGCGGATATTGGGGCGGTTGTGACGTTCTCGGGGCTTTGCCGCGACGAGGCGGGCGCACTTAGCGCGCTTGAGCTGGAGCATTATCCCGGCATGGCCGAGGCGGAAATCGAACGCATTTGCCGTGAGGCGATCAAGCGTTTCGGCCTGCAGGCGGCGACAGCCATTCATCGCTTCGGCAAGATCATGCCGGGCGAAAATATCGTGCTTGTGGTGACGGCCTCGTCGCACCGACAGGCGGCCTTCGACGGCGCCAACTTTATCATGGATTTCCTGAAGACATCGGCCCCCTTCTGGAAGAAGGAGCACCATGCCGATGGCAGCGCCGGCGGCTGGGTCAGCGCCAAGGACGCCGACGACACCGCCCGGGACCGCTGGTCGCAAAAGATGTGATCAGGGAATGACCTTTTCCCGGCGCGTCACGACCAGCACGATCACCAGAAAGCCGAAGATAGCGAAATCCCGCCACAGGATCGGGCCGTAGGCGCTCCACAGCGTTTCGAGCAGGCCAACCCCGGCTGCTCCGAGGGCGGCGAACAGTGGTGCTGTCTGCCCCCCGATTGCGGCAATGAACAGGACCTTGACGCCGAAGGTCAGACCCGTCCCGAAATCCATGTTGCCATAGTAGGAAGCGGCAAGGATTCCGCAGAACGCAGCAATCAGCGACGCCGTGCCATAGGCAAAGATATAGACCGTTGCAGGGTCGATGCCGCAAAGCGCTGCGGCCTCGCGATCTTCCGAAACGGCGCGCCAGTAGCGCCCCGCATAGGAATGGGTGAGCAACCAATGACCGCCGGCGACCAGCGCCACCATCAGCGCGGTGTTGATGAGCTGGACGGCGGTCAGTGCCACCGGAAACTCGGGGCTGGGCCAGAACACGATGACCTGATTCAGGAAGGGCGGCAGCCACAGGTTGCGCGTGTCAGAGGCGAGCCGTGCCGTTTCCATGAGCACCAGCAGACTGCCGAGCGAAGCGACGACGACGGCATTGGCCGAGGAAAACGCCAGCGGCCGCATGACATAGCGCCCGGCGACCAGACCGGCGCCAAGCCCGAATGTGAGTGCCGCCGCCGCCCCGACACCAAGTGCGGCCGGCAGGACCAGCCAGAGCCGATCCCAGCCGAAATCTGCGAAAAGCACGAACATCTGACCGGCGAACGCAAAGAGCGCGCCATAGGTGAGGTCTGCCCGCCGGGTAACGGCAAAGGCAATCGCGTAGCCGAAGGCCAGCGCCGCATAGAGCGCGGCGACGGGTACGGCGTTGGCTATCTGCTGAAGAAAGTAGGCCATGGCACATCCGCGTGGTGACACAAGCAATATAACTGGTAATATCCGTTTTACCAGTTAGGATTTCCGCATGAGCTTCACTTGGACCGCACATAGATTCTCGGGCGGCGCGCTGGCGCTGGATATCGCCAATTCCGTGGTTCTGCGCTTCGATCCCGAGCGTCGGATCGACCGCTTCGCGGATCCCGCGGCGATGGACTCCTTTGCCGAGGCCGCAAGTCTCTACAGCGCCGAAAGGGAGCGTTTCGGCACGCTTGCTCCCGCGCCGCCGGAGAACCGGAAATCACTCATCGGATTGCGCGAGGCGACGGACCGCCATTTTCGGGCGCAAGTCGAGGCCGAAGACCGGCCTGATCTGCTGGCAGGCCTGCTCGAGGCGATTGCCGCCGTCTTGCGTCGGCCAGCGGGCAACAGCCGAGGCATATCGCTCGATGTGGCGACGGCGCATTCGGCACTCAGCCTTATCGCCAATCCCGAGCCGGACCGCCTGAAGATATGCCCCAATTGCTGCTGGCTGTTTCTCGACCGCAGCCGCAACAAAAGCCGCACCTGGTGCGACATGGCGGTCTGCGGCAACCGCACGAAGGCAAGGCGTCATTATCGCCGCAACAGGCAGGGAGTTCAGCCATGAAACGCGTCATCCTATCCGCTCTCTTTGCCGCGGCGGTGCTTGCCGGCTGCCAGCGCGAAACCGGGCCGGACCCGCTGAAGTTGACCGGCAAGATGTTTGTCTTCAACTACCGGCTTGCCTACGCCGCCTACATGATCACGCTCAACAAGACGGAGCCGGTACCGGACGGCAGCGTCGTCGTGGCCCGTTTCGAAAACCCGGCCGGCGGTGAGGCATTGACACTGGAACGAAAACTCTTTCCGAAGCTCGACAAGGTGGTGCTGGAGAGTCCGGATATAATCTGCGTCAAGAAAGAGAAGCCTTATGCGGTGACGATCGAGGTCAAGGGCCCCGATGGCGCCACGCTTCAGAAATTGGAAACAACCGTCGTTTCCGACGTCGATCAGGACATCATGCCAGCGAAGCCGTTGGTCGAGGGACCGGCTTACGACAAGAACCCGGAGGTCTTCGTCGGCGGCAGGGCGCCGGAGCGCTTCGAGACGGCGGCCTGCCCGACGTGACATGCGTCATGCATGTGCTCGTCTCAAGACCGCTGGACAGCGGCTGCAATAAAAAACCGGGGCGTCACCACCCCGGTTTCGAAGAATCTTTTCAAGCCCTTGCCGGCCGAAACGAAGAAAGTGAATCAGCCGACGATCTCGGTGCCGGAGAACCAGTAGGCGATTTCCTCAGCGGCCGTTTCCGGAGCATCCGAACCGTGGACCGAGTTCTCGCCGATCGACAGGGCATGGACCTTGCGGATGGTGCCTTCGGCGGCGTTCGCCGGATTGGTGGCGCCCATGACTTCGCGGTTCTTGGCAATGGCGTTCTCGCCTTCGAGGACCTGAACAACGGTCGGGCCGGAGGACATGAACTCGACCAGTTCTCCGAAGAACGGGCGTTCCTTGTGTACGGCGTAGAATCCTTCAGCTTCGCGGCGGCTCATCCACACGCGCTTCGAAGCGACGACGCGCAGGCCGGCATCTTCCAGCATCTTGGTGATGGCACCGGTCAGGTTGCGCTTCGTCGCGTCCGGCTTGATCATCGAGAAAGTACGTTCAATCGCCATTGGCTCAGATCCCTTGTTTCTTGAGAAGTGGCGGTTCATTAGCCGCCAATTCCGTGCAAAACAAGGGGGCGCGGCGATGTTTCGGCCCGGCTGGTGCGAGTTTCATGCCGCTGTCACGGAACGCCGGGACCCCGCGAAGATCGAGGCGGCAGTCGGACAAGCCGTCGTACTCAGCACGCAGGCCCCCGCACCACGACGCGGATCAAATCAGCATAATTCATAAGTGACATTCGACACAGGAATGCCGATTTGCTTTAGGTTGACCCGACCATAGAGGGATTACCAATGCTCGACCATTTTCGCATGTTCGCCGACTACAACCGTTGGGCCAACCGGCGGCTCTACACCGCAGCAGCCGAGCTTTCGGATGCGGAGTTCCGCCAGAACAAAGGCGCGTTCTTCGGCTCGCTCCACGGGACGCTCAACCACTTGCTGGCAGCCGATCGCATCTGGATGAAACGGTTCACCAAAGAGGGCGAAGCTCCCTCGGCGCTCGACGCGATCCTCCACGACGACCTCGCCGGCTTGACCGCGGCACGCGTGGCGGAAGACGAGCGCATCGTCGCCTGGATCGACAGCCTCGACGAGACCCGCCTGGCGGCGCCAATCACCTATTCGCCGCTCAGCGTGCCAGGCGAAATCACGCAGAGGCTGGGACCAACGCTCGCACACTTCTTCAACCACCAGACCCACCACCGCGGCCAGGCGCATGCGATCTTAACCGCACTCGGACGACCGTCATTGACGCTGGACCTGGTTTTCTTCCTGCGGACCGATGGCCAGAAGTGGGCGGACTGAGGGAAGCTGCGCGGCGAGACGGCTCTGCCAATCGGCCAAGCCAACGCCGCCGTCCGTGAGCTGCGCCCACAGCTTCATGAGGCGGCGCTGGCCAGACCAGGCCGCCATGCCCAGCGCTATCCCGCCGACGATGGAGAACAGCGAATAAACCGTTGACGACACCAGCGGCTGCACTGGCAGCAGCAGGAGTTCCGGCGCGAAACGATGCAGAATGTAGATATGAAAACCGGCGGCCGAGACGGGCAGGATCAGCTTCGCGCTCCATTGCGGCATCCTGACGTGCGGCAGGAACAACAGGGCGGCAAGGACCGCGATCTGCAGCAGATACTTGATCTTTGTGCCGATCCACACGCCTTCATATAGCCCGAAGAACAAGAAGATGCCGGCTCCGGCCAGCATCAGGACGCCGCGCTCGAGAGTAGTACTGGCGATCGCAGCGCACCAGCCGATGACCGCCAGATAGAAAATCCACGGCAGCGTGAAAATCTGGCGGTTGCCCATCTCGACGACCAGCGGCAATGCCAGGCGGGCGAGGAGCGCTGCTGCGAGCAACGCCATTCCGAACGCGTAGGGTCTTAAGGCAGCCGCACGCCGGACCGATGGCACTGCGAACAAACCCGCGAACACGACGAGCATCTGGCAGTACGCCTCGATGAACCAATAGAGGTAAGGGACCATGCTGTGGCGTTCTGGATCGGCAAAACCGAAATTGCCGACGAGGAACACGGACGCCCAGGGCACCTCTCCCCAGACAAGGGCGTAGGCTGCGACGATCAGATAATAGGGAACGAGGATCTGCGTAACCGACCGCAAAAACCGCAGCATCGCGCCGGACAGCAACACGCCACGCTGGAAGCGCGCAAGGCCGAAGCCCGCGAGGATCACCATTGCCGCGGATCCGCCGGGGATAGGCCACAGGGTCTCGTGGTGCAGGACGACAAGCAGGATCGCCAATGCCCGGATGAGCAAGTCGGTGGCGATGCGCCTGCCTTTGGTTTCGCGCTGCCCCAGCGCCGCAAGCTCGGCGACCGACATTTTCTCCCAGGCCTCGGGCACATCGCCAAGAAGCTTCTCCAGGCCGATCGAAAGCTGGACGAAACGCAGCGAGTCGCCGCCAAGCGACAGGAAGCTGTCGCCGGGTCTAACCTTTTTCGTGCAGAAGACCTGGTTGAAAAGCGCCTCGATGCCGTCCTCACCCGCGGTGGAGCCGATGTCCCCCTTCATCGCCTTGCGGAGAGCTTCGTAATCGATCTTGCCGGAAGCGAGCCGCGGCAGCGCATCGACGCGCGAAGCCTCCACCTGCAAAAAGGTCAATCCGCTTGCGGCAGCCAGCATTCCACGGATTTCGTCGCGATCGCGCGTTCCAACATAGAAGGCATGGACGCAGCTATCGTCACCAACGACGGCTGCCGTGACGCCCCGGCGCTCGAGCGTCACCTCCAGACTGTCGTGCGCGATCCGCAGGCCGGCGATTTTCGATATCCGCTTCGTCCGCCCGATGATCCGGAAGAAACCGTCGGCGTCCTTCGTCGCCAGATCGCCGGTGCGCAATTCGGCAAAGTCGCATCCGCGCGCAAGGTCGGCACGCGAGGAAGCGTAACCCATCATCACGTTCGGTCCCCGATAGACGAGCTCGCCCGGCATATCCGTGCCGGTGACCAATTGGCCCCCGTCATTCTCGATGCTCAGGCTCCCGCCCGGAATGGCGATGCCGATCAGGTCTTCCCTGCCCCTGAGGCGGTCAGGGGGAACATAGGCCATGCGGGCGGTCGCTTCGGTCTGGCCGTACATCACGAAAAAGGAAGCGCCCCGCGCGGTGAGGTGTTCGTTGTAGAGACGAACCTTCTCGGACGCCAAACGTCCTCCGGCGACAGTCATGAAGCGCAGGTCTGGAAATTCGCGCTCGCGGAAACCCACCTTTTCCAGAAGATCGTAAGAGTAGGGAACGCCTGAAAGATTGGTGCTGCGGCTTTCGGCGAGCCCGTCGAGGAAACCGTCATCGAGGATGGAGGAGCCCGGAACATAAAGGCTTGCGCCGCCCGACAAGTGAGCGTTCAGCACAGAAAGGCCATAGGAATAGTGAAACGGCAGGATGAGGCAGCTTCGATCCGAAGCCTTGAGGCCCAGATAATCGGCGATCGAATGTGCATTCGACTGAATGTTCGCGGCAGACAGTCTCACGCATTTGCCGTGCCCGGTGCTGCCGGATGTAGAGAGCAGGACCGCAAGATCCGGATGAAGCTGCGACTTGCTTCCGGCTAAACGTTCCGTCCGCCAGCGGCCGTCGCAACGGCGATAGCAAAACTCCGGCTCCAGAAATGTTCGGTCTGGAGTGCCGGGGCCTTGGATGGCAATCGCATGTCCGGCTTTAAGCGCCGCAAGGTAGGCGATGATTGCGTGTTCAGAGAGATCAGCCTCCAGCAGGACCAGCCCGCGTTCACCGCGCCAATGCGACGCCTGACGATCGACGCGCTCGGCCAGATCGCGATAGCTTACGGTCCGCCCTCCGGGAAACAGCAGTGCCGGCCGTTCTCCCCAGGCGGCCAGATTCGCAGCGAAGAAGGGGAAATTCGACAAATCGCCTGCGCTCAAAACCGCCTCCTATTTCAGCGAGGCGGCATATAATTGCTGACTTTAATAGTCAAGTATGAGGCGGTGGCAAAAATGATAAGTTCTGTGACAATCGGTGCGGCAAACAGCAGCACCGACCACCTCGGCGGAACCGATCATGATTCAGCAACCATATCGTGCATTTTGATCCCATTGCCCGGCTATTTTCAGGATCTCTTAAATTCGCGCCAAGGATAGTGCGGAGCGAGTTCGACAGTATCAAAGGCACCGCAATGACCCAGCATCCTCCAACGGCGCGCGCCCGATCGCAGGCACGAAATGCAGCGATCATCCAGAAATTGGCGCATTCCATGATGCGGCTCGGCGTTGCTGTCCTCCCCCGCAATTACGAGCTGATTTATGAAGCGCTGTCCGGTCAGATGCCGCAATTGTCGCGCGATCTCGCGGCGCTGGGTCCGGAGCCGACGCAAGAGGCGCTGGACGAACTTGGCATCAAGCACAAACTGGTCGGCCACAGCGCGCTTGCGGCCGACCGCGCACGGGCGGAGGCGCAACAGACACTCGGCGAACTGACGACGATGTTCGCCGACGCGTTGGCGCGAAAGCACGCCTTCAATGGTCAACTGCAGCGGTTCGCCGCTCGCCTTGCCTCCGATCCGGTCGCAACCATGTCGGAATTCGCCGATGAGGCGGCACGGCTACGCGACGCAGCAGGGCTGCTGATGAATGAGGAAACCGCGCTGCGCGCTGCGATAGAGATGCATTCTCAACGCTTGGGCGAGTTGGAAGGCGATCTGGAAGAAAGCCGCATGGCTCTTAACCGGGATCGACTGACCGGTCTTCCGAACCAGGCGGCCCTTTCGAAAAGGCTTAACGCCGTTTTCGAGATTGAGCGATCCGGCCAGTCCGCCGCACTTGTCCTGGTAACGGTTGAAGGATTGCGTGACCTTGGAGAACAACATGGCAGCGCACTGGCGCAAAAGGTGCTGAGCGAGTTCGCCACCGTCTTCCGCAAGACGATCAAGAAAAATGACTTCGTTGCACGGGTCGGCCTGCAGGAGTTTGCTTTCGTCTGCTACGACGTCACCGCGGAAAATGCCGAGACGATTGCGCGGCGTATCCATCAAAGTGTCGCGGAGCTGGCGATCACTCCCCCCGGCCGCGCGTTCACAAGCGAAACACTCTCCCTTTCCGCCGGCATTGCGCTGACCCCGGCCGCAACGAGCGCCGCTGAATTGCTGGGCCAGGCCGAACTTGCATTGACTTCGGCGCGGGCGCAGGGCGGCATTCGGGTCTATTCGTCAGATATCGAAAAGACGGGCGGTAAGGCCTGTGTGCCGGCTGCCGCCTGACGGGCATCGCCAAATAAAAAGCGACCCGGCTCCACGCACAGCGGGACCGGGTCGCTCGGTTCACCTATTGGCAGATTAACGGGCGTTCTGTTCGTCTGCGGCCGGGACGTTCACGGCTGCGCGGCCATTGACAATTGCGCCGGTCGACGCCGCATCGACGGACTTGTTGTCAACGCCGGCATAAAATTCACCATTGTCGGCGGTGCTCGCCGAAACGCCGGTACCGGCCGAGGCCGCCGCGCGGCCCGTGAAAAGCGGAGTCGAGCTGACGCCTTTGTAGTAGCTGCCGCCGGCGCTTGCCGTGGAGGCGACGCCAGTCACAGCGACGGCAACAAGAAGGGCTGCAATGGATTTATTCATGGGATTGTTCCTTGCTGAAATGGGGTGCGGGCGCGGCGCTCTCGCGCCGTGCCCGCGCTTGGGAGGCGGCCTGCGTTAGCGGCTGATGCCCTGATAATATTCACCGTCGCCGCCCGAAACGTAGGCAGGCTGCGAGCCAAAGCTCGATACCGAACCGGTGGACGTGCGGTCGAGGGAGCCGTTGCGGCCGCGGACGGCAGCGCCCGTTGCCTCACGCGCCTTGGGTGCGCGGTCGGTGAACAGCGGCTTGTCGCTGACGCCTTCATAGTAGCTGCCGCCAGCAAAGGCGGCGGATGCGCCGCCGAGAACGGCAGTGGCAACCAGGGCTACAGCAAGCGCAGTATGGATTGCATTCCTCATGATCATCTCTCCTGAGCGGTCGTTGCGTGAACGACGATTTCCTAAAGATGGCCGGAACGTTTCCTTCGAACGCGGTGGCCTTGCCGATAGCGTTCGGTGTGATCCGGTCGGTCGGAGGAGCTTGGGAGTGCTCTTCCACGATCTATGTGGTCCCTCATGATGATGTTTGGAAGTATTGATTATCAGAACACGTTGTCCACGATTCGATAACAATCGCCCCTTGAAATACGCAACCGGGGTCCCATCGCGTGACAGGCACGGATGTCACTGCCGCACCCCTTGCCTTCCCGGAAAAGTCCGGGCAAAAGGCGCGGCATGATCCAGATCGCCGGTCTTTCCGCCCGCATCGCGGGCCGTCTTCTCATCGAAAACGCTTCCGTGACGCTTCCGGCGGGCACGAAGGCAGGGCTCGTCGGACGCAACGGGGCAGGCAAATCGACGCTCTTCCGGGTGATTACCGGCGAGTTGTCGGCGGAAGCCGGCAGCGTGTCGTTGCCGAAAAACGCGCGCATCGGCCAGGTGGCGCAGGAGGCGCCCGGCACCGAGGAGCCGCTGATCGAGATCGTGCTCAAGGCGGACAAGGAACGCACGGCGCTTATCGCCGAGGCGGAGACCGCGACCGATCCGCACCGGATCGCCGAGATTCAGACGCGACTTGCCGACATCCGTGCCCACTCCGCGGAAGCGCGCGCGGCGAGCATTCTCGCCGGTCTCGGCTTCGACCATGAGGCGCAGCGGCGCCCTGCGTCATCCTTCTCCGGCGGCTGGCGCATGCGCGTGGCGCTTGCGGCCGTTCTCTTCTCCGAACCCGACCTGCTGCTTCTCGACGAGCCGACCAACTACCTCGACCTCGAAGGCACGTTATGGCTTGAGGACTATATCCGCCGCTATCCGCATACGGTCATCATCATCAGCCACGATCGTGACCTCCTGAACACTGCCGTCAACGCGATCGTTCACCTCGACCAGAAGAAGCTCACCTTCTATCGCGGCTCCTATGACCAATTCGAGCGGCAGAAAGCGGAAGCCGACGAACTGCAGATGAAGGCGAAGGCCAAGAACGAAGCGGCGCGCAAGCATCTGCAAAGCTTCATCGACCGCTTCAAAGCCAAGGCGTCGAAGGCCCGCCAGGCACAAAGCCGCGTCAAGGCGCTGGAGCGCATGGGCACCGTGGCGGCGGTCATCGAGGACCACGTGCAGGGCTTTTCCTTTCCTGATCCTGAGAAACAGGTGGCTTCTCCGATCGTCGCCATTCAGGGCGGTGCAGTCGGCTACGAACCGGGCAAGCCGATCCTCAAGCGCCTCAATCTCCGCATCGACGCGGACGATCGCATCGCCTTGCTCGGCTCGAACGGCAACGGCAAGTCGACCTTCGCGAAATTCATCTCCGGCCGGCTCCAGGCGGAAGCCGGCGATGTCCGGATCGCCCCAGGGCTGAAGATCGGTTTCTTCGCCCAGCACCAGCTTGACGATCTGGTGCCGACGCAAAGCGCGGTGGAGCACGTCCGGCGCCGGATGCCCGATGCGCCGGAAGCAAAGGTTCGCTCGCGCGTCGCACAAATGGGGCTCGCGACAGAAAAGATGGATACCGCCGCGAAGGATCTTTCCGGCGGCGAGAAGGCGCGGCTTCTGATGGGGCTTGCCGCCTTCGACGCGCCGAACCTCTTGATCCTCGACGAGCCGACCAACCATCTCGACATCGACAGCCGCAACGCACTGATCACCGCACTCAACGACTATTCCGGTGCGGTCATCCTCATCTCGCACGACCGGCATCTGATCGAGGCCACCGCCGACCGGCTATGGCTCGTGCGCGAAGGAACGGTGGCCAGCTATGATGGCGACCTCGAAGACTACCGCAGCCTGATCGTCGGCGGCCCCAAGCCCCGGGACGACAAGCCGAGGATCAATGGATCGGACGAGGCCCTGTCGAAAGCCGATCAACGCAAGGTCAATGCCGACAAGCGCGCGTCGCTGGCGCCTCTCAAGAAAAAGATAAACGAGATCGAATCGTTGACGGGGAAACTGGAGAAACTGATTCAAGCACTTGATGCCGAACTTGCAGATCCGGGTCTGTACGAAAAAGCTCCGGCAAGGGCCGCGCAGAAGGCCAAGGAGCGCGCAGATGCCGCCGCGAAACTGGCCGAGGCGGAGGAGCAGTGGCTGGAGCTGTCGACCGAATACGAAGAGGCGATGATCAGTTGATCCGCTCCGATTTCCTCAAAGCGGAATCGACTTGAGGAGCCATGCAGCAATACGGCGATACTGTAATCAACCAAGCTCGAATGTGGTGATGCCGTAGATCCGCCCCAGCGGAAGATCCGGTGCCGGACCGCGGTACATGCGGGCGGTTTCGAAGACCGGCTTCATGTTGTACCGTTCGCAGAGTGCCTTGGCGGACGCGTTCGGCTCGGGGATGTCGAGATAGATCTGAGTGCCTTTGGCATCTGCGGCAAGTTTGCGAAAAATGAGATCGGCGCCGGTCTCCGTGTCGGCGAAGAGCGGGCCGATCTTGAACCCCTCGCGACAGGCCCGCAGCGTTCCATAGCCGGTGATCGTTCCATCCCGGAGCAGCACGACGCTTCGGCGCGTCTTCAACTGCTTCGTCCATTCACGCAGAAACGCCTCGCGGCTTGCCGGATTGAAACCGCGATCATACTCGATCAAGGCAGGCGCATGAATTGGCGCCGCGTCGATCAGGTTCGTTCCCGGCGGCTCCTTCACGTCGACAGCGCCGCCATAGCGGATATTCGCGTGAGACCGGACGAAGCCCGATTTTCGATAGTTCTCCTGCTGCGCCACCACACCGTCGAGCCCAATGGTCCGTTCGCCCGCTTCGGCAATCGCCCGCTTCCACAGAGCCAGACCAATGCCCCTGCCACGATACGCAGGGTGAGCGACGTAAAAACCAAGAAACGCGTAGTCGGTGCCGTAACGCACGAGGGAGATCGCGGCAGCAAGCGTGTCTTCCTCGGTAGAAACCCAATAGCCTTCTGGGTCTGCCGCCCAGAAAGCGTTGGCATCCTCCAGTCCGGGGTTCCATCCCTCTCGCGCAGCCCAGTCGATGATCGTGTCGAGTTCGGCGCGCGTTGCGTGGCGAATGGTTTGTGTCATTGCAAATCCTCAACAACCCGCTTTAGGGTACCGATACCGTCTGCTGGCGAACAGCCAGTTTATCCTCGCCGGCGGCAAAGGACGCCGATATCTTGTGCAATCCGCGTGACACCGTGATGCACGCCCGAACCGCGCTTGCCCGCCGCCTTCAATCTGCTACAAGGATCGAGAATAAATCATACTAATCCGAGCGAAGCACCATGACCCCCATTCAAATTGCGATTGTCGGCGTCGGCAAGATCGTGCGCGATCAGCACCTGCCGGCCATTTCAAGGAACGCCGACTACCGGCTGATCGCGGCGGCAAGCCGCCACGGAACGGTCGACGGCATCGACAATTTCAAGTCCATCGAGGCCATGCTGGAGGCAGTGCCGGCAATCGACGCCGTCTCGCTGTGCATGCCGCCGCAATACCGCTATGAGGCGGCACACGTGGCGCTCCAGGCCGGCAAGCACGTCTTCCTCGAAAAGCCCCCGGGCGCGACCTTGAGCGAGGTTGCCGATCTCGAGGCGTTGGCGGTAGCAAAGGGCGTTTCGCTCTTTGCAAGCTGGCATTCGCGCTATGCGCCGGCGGTCGAAGCCGCAAAGGCGTTCCTTGCGTCGACCGCGATCCGCAGCGTCAAGATCATCTGGAAGGAAGATGTCCGCCACTGGCACCCGAATCAGGAATGGATCTGGGCAGCCGGCGGCCTCGGCGTCTTCGACCCGGGCATCAACGCGCTCTCGATCATCACCCATATCCTGCCCCGCCCAATCTTCATCACCTCGGCAACGCTCGAGTTTCCGGAGAACCGCGACGCGCCGATTGCCGCGACGATCGCTTTCAGCGACGCGGGCAAGCTCAGCGTTTCGGCGGAATTCGACTGGCGCCAGACCGGCAAGCAGAGCTGGGATATCGTCGCGGAAACCGATGCCGGCGAGATGGTTCTCTCCGAAGGAGGCGCCAAACTGGCCGTCGACGGCAACCTCGTGCATGAGGAGCCCGAGCAGGAATATCCTATGCTGTACCGGCGCTTTGCCGAACTCATCAAGGCCGGCAAATCCGACGTCGATCTGGCACCTCTGCGTCACGTCGCCGACGCCTTCATGCTCGGCCGCCGCAAGTTCGTGGAAGCGTTCCACGACTAGGATGATGTGGCGAGTGTGAGCGTGAATTCACGCCCAATCGTGAGTTGGCCCCTCCCCAACCCCTCCCCACAAGGGGAGGGGCTCGCAGAGCCGCACCCTCTCCTCCCTATCTCACCGTTTGCGCCAGTCTCGAAGTTGAAGAGGACGCAACGGTGCGGCAGGCACCAAGCCCCTCACCCTTGCGGGAGGGGTGATATTGTACCTTCAATTGATGTGAGGATGGCTCAGGCCTTCTTCTCCCACCGCCCATCTCTGTTCTGTTGCCAGTAGGTGAGGTTATGTCCCTCCCCCTTGAGCCGCCGCCATTGGGCGCGTGCTGCCTCGAGCTGCTGCTGGTCGTAGCCGTCGAACATGAAGACTACTCGTTCGTAATCCGAGACCGGCGGCGGCTCCGCGCCGTCAACCAGGAAGCGTACCGTTGCGGCATTCTGGTTGCTTTCATTGGCAACAATCAGGATCGGCTGATCTGCCGCGAAGTCGCCTGCGTCAGTACCATGCGGTAGAAAACTGTCGTCGCGATAGACCCAAAGGTGCGTGTCCAGCACGTCGCGGCGCTCCGCATCAACGGTTTGCACCACCACCCGCCATCCGCGCTCGATGCTCTTGTCAAGCAGCGGCGGCAGCGCATCCTCGAGTTTCGATTCCGTCAGGTGGTAGAAAAGGATCTCGGTCATGCCGATCGCTCCCGAACCCCCGCTGTGAAGCAATCAGGCTTCGTAGCTCGTGCGGACCAGTTCGTCGAGAAGGCGCACGCCGAAACCGGATCCCCAGGACTGGTTGATCTCGTCGGTCGGCGAGCCCATGGCCGTTCCGGCGATGTCGAGATGTGCCCAGGGCGTATCCTTGACGAAGCGCTTCAGAAACTGGGCAGCCGTCACCGAACCGCCGTGGCGCCCGCCCGTGTTCTTCATGTCGGCGAACTTGCTGTCGATCATCTTGTCGTATTCCTTGCCGAGCGGCATCCGCCAGAGGCGCTCCTGCGTCGCGGTTCCGGCTGCGAGCAACCGTTCGGCCAGGCGATCATCGTTCGAGAACAGACCCGCATAGTGGCTGCTGAGTGCCACCATGATCGCGCCCGTAAGCGTCGCGAGATCGATCATCGCCTGCGGCTTGAAGCGATCATTGCAGTACCAGAGCGCATCGCACAGCACGAGCCGGCCCTCGGCATCCGTGTTGATCACCTCGATCGTCTGCCCGGACATCGAGGTAACGATATCACCCGGCCGCTGGGCGCTGCCGTCCGGCATGTTTTCGACGAGCCCAATGATACCGACTGCGTTGACGTTTGCCTGCC
Organism: Sinorhizobium terangae; assembly: GCF_029714365.1. Lineage (NCBI taxonomy): Bacteria > Pseudomonadati > Pseudomonadota > Alphaproteobacteria > Hyphomicrobiales > Rhizobiaceae > Sinorhizobium > Sinorhizobium terangae. Next base: position 829,210 of record NZ_CP121659.1, on the reverse strand, counting down.
GCGCGGCGAGCACATGCATCAGGCCGGTGACCGCCGCGGCGCCGCCCATGTCGCCTTTCATCTCCTCCATGCCGGACGCGGGCTTGATCGAGATGCCGCCCGTGTCGAAAACGACGCCCTTGCCGACAAAGGCGATGGGTTTTTCTTTCGCCTTTCCGCCTTTCCACTGCATGACGACGAGGCGCGGCGGCCTGGAAGAGCCCTGGGCAACGCCGAGCAGTGCGCCCATTCCAAGCTTCTTCATCTCCCGCTCGGTGAGGACCTCCACTTCCACGCCAAGCTTTTCCAGTTCCTTCGCCTTGGCGGCGAATTCCACCGGCCCGAGCACGTTGGCCGGCTCGTTGACGAGATCGCGCGCGAGAAAAACGCCTTCGCCGACTGCCTGAGCGACGGCGAACGCCTTCTTGGCGGCGATCACCGTACCGGTGACGATCGTGACCTTAACCGGTTTCTGCTGAGATTTTGGCTCGTCGTCGGATTTCTTGGTCTTGTAGCTGTCGAAGGAGTAGGCATTCATCTCCATGCCAAGAGCGAAGTCGGCGGCAGCCTTGCCAGTGACTTCGACACCGGGAGCATCGAGAAAGACAGTGACTTTTTCGGCGGAACGCAGCTTCGCTGCAACCGCGCCGCCGGCCTTCAGCCAATCATGATTCGTCAGCGCGGAAGGATCGCCGAGCCCGAGAAGGAGAATCCGATCGGCCGACGATCCATGAGGAGCGACGATGTCGAGTGTCGAGAGCGCTTTGCCCGTGAACTTGCCGATCTTGGCCGCTTTCGGTAAAACGCCTTCCGGATCGGCGACTGCCGCACCGGCCGCTTCCTTGGCGCCGGCGACCTGAAGAAGAACCGCAAGGCCACCAGCGGGGCGGTGGGACTTACTGAAAGCGAATTCGAATTTCATCGGCATTTAACAACTCCGGGCATTTCTGATTGGATCCGCCCGCTCTGTTACCGGACGGTTACAGTGACAAACATTCGCGACGCCGGCCACCGTCAAAGCTGTGGCGCGCACCCTTCTCGCTTTTCAGCCGCTTGGCAAGATGCCCACACGTGTTTACATGCAGTTAACCGCAGTTGTTCGCCTTATATTATCCCTGTTGTTCGAGAATCGGATTCCTGGGCACAATCGGCGGAGACCCGGTCGGTCGTGAGTGAGCATTGAGCAAGCTCGGGAACGCGGATGAAAGACTTGAGCAGGATTTGGACCGGATACGGACATGAAGCTGGTTGAACGCTACATCTTCCGACGCGCCGCGACCATGTTCCTCGCAACGCTCCTGCCGTTGATGGGTATCGTCTGGACGACTCAGGCCCTCACGAACGTGAACCTGGTCACCGATAGCGGCCAGTCGATCTTCGCCTTCCTGAAACTTGCGACGCTGATTCTGCCGTCGGTCGTTCCGATCATACTCCCGTTCGCGCTCGTGATCGGCGTGACGCAGACGCTAAGCGCAATGAATACCGATTCGGAGCTGACGGTGCTGAATGCAGCCGGCAGCTCCCGCATGTCGATCATCCGGCCGGTCATCTATCTCGCCGCGGGATTAAGCGTGCTGTCCTTCACGATCGACAATTTCGTCGAGCCCTATTCACGTGTCGCCGTGCGCCGGATGATCGCGACGGCGCATGCCGACCTTCTCTCCGCCGTGGTCCAGGAGAGCGCCTTCCGCAAGATCACCGATGGGCTTTATGTCCAGGTCGGCGCCCGCCGCAGCGGAGGCGTGCTGCAAGGCATCTTCGTTGCCGATTCGCGCAATCCGAATTTCGAGCTCGTCTATTATGCTCGCGAGGGCGCCGTGGACGAGGAAAGCTCGGCTCTGGTGATGAAGGATGGCGAGGTCCACCGCAAGCTGCCGGATGGTGGCGTCTCCGTCATCAAGTTCGACTCCTATGCCTTCGACCTGACCGACATGACCAAGGCAGTGGGCGAGGCCAACATCCGCGCGAAGGATCGCGACCTTTTCTATCTGCTCAACCCCGATCCGAACGACCCGGCCTACAAGCGGGCGCCGCTAGCCTTTACGGCGGAGCTCCATAAACGTTTCACCGAATGGACCTACCCGCTGCTGTTCGGCCTCATTGCACTCGTCTTCAGCAGCGATGCGCGCTCTCACCGCGAAGCGCGCGTGCACCCGATGATCAGCGCGCTCGGAGCGGCGCTTGTGATCCGATGGATGACGTTCTATGCGGCCAACAGCGCCGAGGAGTCTTTCTGGTTCATTCCGCTCATGTATTTTGTTCCGCTGGCAGCCGGCGCACTTGCGATCCATCAGTTGGTCAGCAATCACCGGCTCGACATACCGATGACATGGCGGGAAAAACTCTCCGAACTCATGATACGGCTACGCTTCATGCGGCCGGCGGGCGCTGACGGGGAGCAGGCCTCATGATGCTCAACACGCTCGGACGCTATTTCTTCAAGCGCTACACGATCACGACCTTCTGGTTCCTCGTCGGGATCTTCGCGCTGATCTTCATCATCGATTTCAGCGAACTTGCCAGCCGCATGTCAGCACTCCCCCACTACACGGTGAGCGGCGCGCTGCTGATGACGACGTTTCGCATCCCGACGATCATGCAGCAGACAGTCCCCTTCATCGCGCTCTTTGCGGCGATGGCAGCATTGATCTCGCTGAACCGCCGCTATGAATTGGTCGTCACGCGGGCAGCCGGCATTTCCGTCTGGCAGTTCCTTCGACCCTTCGTGCTCGGGGCGTTTCTTTTCGGCCTGCTCGCCGTGGCTGTGCTCAACCCGCTTGCAGCCTGGGGGACGAAGAAAGCCGAGGCGCTCGAAGCCGAGTGGGGCTCGTCCCGTTCCGCCCAAGCAAATTCGATTCCCTGGCTCCGCCAGATCTACGACGGCACAGACACGATCATCGGAGCGCGCTCCGTTCAGAACGGCGGAACGGAGCTTATCAACGTCACCGTCATCCACTTTGATCCACAGGGTACGATCATCAAGAGGCAGGACGCGAAGTCCGCGAAGCTCGAAGATGGTTACTGGTTACTTAACGACGTGACGGAAACCGGCGGCGGAAAGCTGCCGCGTCGTCAGGAAACGGCACAGCTTCCCACCAACCTAAAGGCGGAATTCGTTCAGGAGCGCTTGGCAAAGGCTGATTCCATTCAGTTTTTTGAGCTTCCACGGAAGATCGACGTAGCGCGATCCTTCGGCTTTTCCACCAACGCCATGGAGACGCAATTCCACTCGCTGCTCGCTCTGCCGTTGCTGCTTGTGGCGATGACTCTGATCGCGGCATGCGTCTCTTTGAAATTTAGCAGGTTTAACCAATCACGCTCCGTAATTCTCGGTGGAATCCTCTCGGGCTTCGTGCTTTATGTCGTCACCGTGCTTGTCAAAGCATTCGGGAGCAGCGGTATTGTGCCTCCGTTCGTTGCAGCCTGGTTGCCAGTTGTTGTAGCGATGGCGCTGGGCTCGACGATTCTACTACATCAGGAGGATGGCTAGTGGCGGCAGGCAACCGCAAACGCACGAAGCTGATCAATGCTGCCCTGCTTTCAGGCGTGGCATTGCATACACTTGCCATGGGAATGAATGCGCCTGCCCTGGCGCAGGACACATCGGCACGAATCGATTCGCTGCAGCCGAACATCCCGGCTGACGCAAAGCTGCTGCTGTCCGCCAATGAGCTCATCTACAATCGCGACGCGGAAACCGTCACTGCGCGCGGTAGTGTTCAGATCGCGTACGGCGGCTACAGAATGGTCGCCCGTCAAGTCGTTTACGACCAGAAGTCGGGGCGAATCATCGCGACCGGCGAGATCCAGCTGACCGAACCGGACGGCAATGTTGTCTACGCCGACAAGATGGATGTCACCGACGACTTCGGCAACGGTTTCGTCCAGGCCCTGCGGATCGAGACGACCGATTTGACGCGGCTGGCGGCCGAGTCCGGTGAGCGCCGCAACGGCGAGGAGTTCATCCTCAACAAGGCCGTCTATACCGCTTGCACGCCCTGCAATATCAAGCCGGAGCACCGTTCGCTATGGCACATCAAGGCGGAGCGTGTGATCCAGAATGGCAGGACGCACACGATTCGGCTTGAACACGCCTATTTCGAGCTTTTCGGCAAACCGATCGCCTATATTCCGGTAATGGAAATCCCGGACCACACGGTCAAGCGCAAGAGCGGGTTTCTGTTCCCGAAGTTCCGCTATACGCAGAAACTTGGCGCCGGTGTGGGCGTCCCTTACTACTGGGCGATCTCGCCCTATATGGATGCAACCGTCACAGCAACGGGGCTGACGCGGCAAGGCTTCCTGCTCGAGGGCGAATTCCGTCAGTCCTTCCATAATGGCTTGCACACGCTGAACGTAGCCGGCATCAGCCAGCTCGACAGAGGCAAATTCACGCCCGATACCGTCGATGCCCAGGAGACCAACCGCGGGATGGTGGCGTCGAAGGGTGAATTCGAGATCAATCCGCGCTGGTCATTTGGCTGGAACGTTCTCGTCCAATCGGACGCCAACTTTGCCAAGACCTATGATCTGGAGAGCTTCGACGGCACGACCTACACCAATCAGGCCTACCTGACCGGCCTCGGCAAGCGCAACTACTTCGACCTGCGCGCCTTCTATTTCGACATCCAGGACGCCGACCCCAACAGCCTCGAGGAAAATCAGCAGCCTGCGGCTCAGGTCCTCGACTACTCCTACTTCGCGCCGGAATCCGTCCTGGGCGGCGAGCTCAGCGCAGACGTGAACCTCACGAACATCAAACGCAACCGACTGGACAGCATTAACGTTCTCGGCGTCGAGCGCTTCCGCGGCCTTGAAGGCACCACGCACCGTCTGAGCGCGGACCTCGAATGGAAGCGGACATTCATTGCGCCCGGCGGTCTCGTATTGACACCATTGCTCGCGGCACGCGGCGATGCCTTGGGCCTCAACATGGATAACCCGGGCCCCGCTTACACCGGCGACTACACGAATAGCGACGCGGTAACGCGGCGCATGCTGACCGCAGGCTTGGAGGCACGCTACCCGATCCTCTTTGCCGGTGAGAACAGCAGCCACGTGCTGGAGCCGATCGGGCAGATCTATGTCCGGCCGGACGAACAGCATGCCGGCGGGCTCCCCAACGAAGACGCACAGAGCTTCGTCTTCGATGCGACCAACCTTTTTGATCGCGACAAGTTCTCCGGCTTCGACCGTATCGAAGGCGGAACGCGCGCCAACCTCGGCATCCGCTATACCGGAAGCTTCGACAATGGTTACGGCTTGCGCGCCATCGCCGGCCAGTCGTTCCACCTCGGCGGGCTCAACTCCTTCGCAACCGACGATCTCGTCAAGGTCGGAGCGGATTCGGGACTGGAAACCAAGAGTTCGGACTATGTGGCGATGGTCGGCATCGACGCGCCCTACGGCCTGATGGCAAGTCTCTCCGGGCGACTGGACGAGGACGACTTTGCCCTGCGCCGCGCCGACGCCACGGTCGGCTATCTTGGCCTGAATTGGCAGGCGGCCCTGACCTATACGCGGATCGAAGCACAGCCGACCTATGGCTCGCCCTCCGACCAGGACGAGATCCAGACGGCCGCTGCCTACCGATTCCAGGATTACTGGTCGGTGTTCGGAGCATTGACCTATGACATCAACAATGATGTCATTTCCCGCAATGGCTTCGGCATCACCTATGACGATCAGGATACGTTGTTCTCGATTGTCTACACGCAGGAGCGCGATACCGACAGTTCGGTCGCGAACGACTGGTCGATCGGCGCTCGCATCAGCTTCCGCACGCTTGGCGACATCAACGTCGGTGACACCACGTTCGACGAACTGGACTTCTACTGAGGTCCGCACCGGACGCCCATGACCTTATTCTGCCAGCTGCGCGTCCAGAAGACGCGCAGCACCTAAGGTTGATCATGTGGTCTTGTCATCCTTTGGCCGCATGTATTATGCATTTCCTCCAACTGACACAGGGAAGGCGCAAGCTGGCGGTCCAACGCGGACCACAGGCGGTTGGGGCGCGGGACGGACAGGGAAATATGATGGGCGGGAAATCGATCTTGAGGGTGATACCGGCGCTGGTGCTGGCCGGCACGCTGAGCGTCGCTGCATACACGACGGCACTGGCCGCAAGCGGCGTCAAGGTGATCGTCAACAATGTCGTCATCACCTCAGGCGACATTGCCAAGCGCGCAGCCTTCCTTCGCCTTCAACGCCAAGGAGGCGGCGCCGAGGAAGCCAAGCGGCAGCTTATCGACGAAGTGCTGAAGCGCGGCGAGATCGCGCGCGTCCAGCAGTCGGTCAGTACCCAGGACGTTGACGCCGCCTTTGCGCGGTTTGCAGCGGGAAACAAGATGTCGACCGACCAACTCGGCAAGATCCTCGATCAGGCCGGTGTCGGCGTCGATCATTTCAAGCAGTTTATCGCCGTTCAGATGAGTTGGCCTCGCGTCGTCAATTTCCGCTTTGGCAACGCCAATCGCCTCTCCGGCGGCGACCTTGTGAAGCGCATGATGGAAGGCGGCGGCAACAAGCCTGTGACGACAGAGTATTTCCTCCAACAGGTCATCTTCGTCATTCCTGAATCCAAGCGCGGCGCGATTACGGCAAAAAGGCAGGCCGAAGCGAACGCGTCGCGATCGCAGTTCCCCGGTTGCGAGACATCCAAGGTCTTTGCGGCCAATTATCGCGACGTATCGATTCGCAACCTCGGCCGCGTGCTTGCCCAGCAATTGCCGGAAGATTGGAAGCCGCTCGTCGAAAAGGCCGGCGACGGCATGACGACTGGCACGCGCGTCACCGAAAAGGGTGTCGAATATCTTGCAATCTGCAAGAAGCGTCAGGTCAATGATGATACCGCCGCCGAAATCGTCTTCCGCGCCGAGGACCTGGGCAAGAAGAAGGCCGGCGGCGAAGACCCGAACAGCGCGAAATACCTCGAAGAGCTGCGTGAAAAGGCGCAGATCATCAACAAGTAACGGGCGACCATGAGCAAGACGAGCGGCAGGCCGATCGCCCTGACGATGGGCGATCCGGCCGGTATTGGCCCGGATATCAGCCTGGCTGTGTGGGCAAGGCGCGAGACGCGGGCGACGCCGCCTTTCCTCTTTATTGGCGATCCTGCAGTGCTCTCGGCCCGCGCAAAGGCTCTCGGCCAGGCGGTGCGGATAACGGAAACCGATTGTCTTGACGCCTGTGCGGCCTTCGCGAACGCCTTGCCCGTATTGCCGGTGCGTTGCGCTGTTCCGGTTGTCGCCAGCGAACCCGACCCGGCCAACGCCTCCACCGTCACCGCCGCCATCGATACCGCCGTGCAGCTCGTCATGGCTGGCCAAGCCACGGCTGTAGTCACCAACCCGATTGCGAAGGCCGTGCTCTACGAGGCCGGCTTCCGCTTCCCCGGCCACACCGAATATCTTGCGCATCTCGCTGAGCAGACAACCGGGACTCCCGTCCTGCCGGTGATGATGCTGGCCGGACCGAAGCTGCGCGCGGTTCCCGTCACGATCCATATTCCGCTCAAGGATGTTCCCGGCGCGCTGACGCCGGAACTGATCCACCAGACCTGTACGATAACGGCCGCAGATCTCCGAAACCGCTTCGGCTTGGCGAGGCCGCGCCTTGCCGTCGCCGGTCTCAATCCGCATGCAGGCGAAGGCGGTGCGCTCGGCCTCGAGGACGATGCCCTCATCCGTCCGGTCATCGACCGGCTCCGCGCTGAGGGACTGGATGTCGTCGGCCCGCTCCCGGCCGATACCATGTTCCACGACCGTGCCAGGGAGACCTACGACGCGGCGATCTGCATGTATCATGACCAGGCATTGATACCGGCGAAGGCGCTGGGCTTCGATGACAGCGTGAATGTCACGCTCGGGCTGCCCTTCATCAGAACGTCGCCGGACCACGGCACCGCTTTCGGCATTGCCGGAAAGGGCGTCGCGCGCGAAGACAGCCTGCTTGCGGCGCTTCGCCTCGCGGCGGAGCTCGCCGCCAATACGGAAGGGGCGCATCGCTGATGGCGGCGCTTGACGGTCTGCCGCCGCTCAGAGACGTCATCCAGCGTCACGGTCTCGATGCGAAGAAGGCGCTCGGCCAGAACTTCCTGCTGGACCTCAATCTCACCCAGAAGATTGCCCGCACGGCCGGTCCGCTCGACGGCGTGACCGTCATCGAAGTCGGCCCGGGACCGGGCGGCCTCACAAGGGCGATCCTGGCGCTGGGCGCCAAAAAGGTGGTGGCAATCGAACGGGATGCCCGCTGCCTGCCGGCGCTCGCCGAAATCGCCGCCCATTATCCTGGGCGGCTCGACGTGATCGAGGCCGACGCGCTGAAGATCCCCTTCGAAACGCTCGCCAACGGTCCGGTCCGTATTATCGCCAACCTGCCCTACAACGTCGGAACGCAACTTCTCGTCAACTGGCTGCTGCCGGAGCAATGGCCGCCGTTCTGGCAGTCGATGACGCTGATGTTCCAGCGCGAGGTGGGCCTCAGGATTGTGGCGGGTGCCGACGACGATCATTACGGCCGTCTCGGCGTTCTCTGTGGCTGGCGGACCAAGGCGCGCATGGCCTTCGACGTCTCGCCGCAAGCCTTCACGCCGCCGCCCAAGGTCACCTCGTCAGTCGTCCATCTGGAGCCGATCGCCGATCCGATCCCCTGCTCTGTCTCCGCGCTCGAAAAAGTGACGCAAGCGGCCTTCGGGCAACGCCGCAAGATGCTGCGCCAGAGCCTGAAAAGCCTGGGTGGCGAGGCGCTGTTGGCAAGAGCGGATATCGATCCCCAAAGGCGCGCCGAAACGCTGACGGTCGATGAATTCTGCCGATTGGCGAATTGCCTCAACGGTTAAACGCTGCCCCCCGCTCGATCAAAAGGGGTTTTCCGTCAGCAGTCCGTTGACGAATTCGAACAGGCCGGGACGGCGGTCGCGGCGCAGGCGTTCGGCTTCCACAATCGCCCGGACAGCGGAGAACGCCCGGTCGAGATCGTCGTTCACGACGATATAGTCATATTCGCGCCAGTGCTCGATCTCGGCACGCGAATTAGCGAGCCGGGTCGCAATCACGTCCTCACTATCCTCGGCGCGCCGGTGCAGCCGCGACTGCAATTCGGCCATGGACGGCGGCAGAATGAAGATCGAGACGACATCGCCGCCCATCTTTTCCTGCAATTGCTGCGCGCCCTGCCAATCGATGTCGAAGAGCATGTCGCGGCCTTCGGCCATCGCCGCCTCGACCGCATCGCGCGGGGTTCCATAGAAGTTGCCGTGCACCTCCGCCCATTCGAGGAGCGAGTCGGTCGCGCGCAGCGCCTCGAATTCGCGGATCGACTTGAAGAAATAATGCCGTCCCTCGATCTCGCTCGGCCGCCGCGCGCGCGTCGTCACGCTCACCGAGATGCTGAGTTCCGGATCGGCCTCGAGGAGGTTGCGGGCGATCGTCGACTTGCCGGCGCCCGACGGCGACGAAATCACGAGCATCAGCCCACGGCGGGCGATCTTAACGGGCGAAGCGGTCGCCGATTTCATGTCTTACTCCAGATTCTGAACCTGCTCGCGAAACTGATCGATCACGACCTTCAACTCGATTCCGGCGGCCGAAACGGCGGCGGCATTCGACTTCGAACAGATCGTATTCGATTCGCGGTTAAATTCCTGTGCCAGGAAATCCAGCTTGCGGCCGACGGGACCGCCCTTTGCGAGAAGATCCCGGGCAGCGGCGACATGCGAACCGAGACGGTCGATTTCCTCTCTAAGATCCGCCTTCGTGGCAAGCAAAGCGACCTCCGCATGCAGTCTTTCGCGGTCGAGCGAGGACGCGCCCTCCATTAACAGCGCCACCTGCTGCGCCAGCCGTTCGGCGATCGCGGAAGGGCTTCGGGACGGGTCGCTCTCAACGCCAGCCCTCAATTGCTCGATGCGATCCACATGCGCAAGCAGGATCTGCCCGAGCGCCGCTCCCTCCTCTTCGCGCATGGACCGCAGGTCTTCAAGGGCGAGCGCCAAACCGGAGAGGATATCGGCGTCGCGCGCGACACGCTCGCTTTCGCTTTCCTCCGGCTCCCGAAAGTCGACGATGCCGCGGATCGAGAGCAGCGTGTCGAATTTCAGCGGCGCCGGATCGACGAGATCACCAAGCTGCTCGCGCAGCCGCAATACGGCCGACAACGCGCCCTGGTTGACCACGGCCTCGACGGCGGCCTCGCCCCCGCTCACGTTGAGTCCGATTTGCAGGTTGCCGCGAGCGAAATATTCCGAAGCAAGGCGCCGGCAGTCGGGCTCGAAGCGTTCAAGGCCCTGCGGCAAGCGAAGGCGAACATCGAGCCCCTTGCCGTTAACCGACCGCAATTCCCAGGCCCAGCGATGGCGTCCGCTGCTGCCCTCTCTCCTCGCAAAGCCAGTCATCGATTGGAGCGGCATCATTACCTCCGTCCGCTGCAGCATGTTTCCCGGGATCGGAACCGTTTGAGGGTGAAACCATACAGCGTCTCAAGCTGCGACGGCGACCCTTATGCATCGGAAGCGACGCACGACCCTGCAGTCGCAAAAGCAATAGGGCGACGGCGCGGCATCCCGCAAGGGATATCCGCACCGCACCCTGTCCGTCCACAATAAGGGCCTGTTACTGTGCCTCCGCCGGCGTCACCGTCGGCTCGGCGGCTGCGGCCGCCTCCGCCGCCTTGGCTGCCTCTGCCGCCTTCTCGGCCTCAAGCTTTCTCCAACGCCTTACGTTTGCGTTGTGTTCGTCGAGTGTCGCTGCAAAGACATGGCCGCCTGTTCCGTCCGCCACGAAATAGAGTTCCGGCGTGCGCGACGGGTTGGCAACGGCCTCGAGGGCCGCGCGGCCCGGATTGGCGATCGGCGTCGGCGGCAAGCCTTTGATGAGATAGGTGTTGTACGGCGTTTCCTTATCAAGGTCCGACTTCAGGATTGCGCGGTCCGCCGGCTTCCCCTCCCCGCCGAAGATGCCATAGATGATGGTGGGGTCGGATTGCAGCCGCATGCCCTTTTCGAGGCGGTTGATGAAGACCGACGCCACGCGCGGCCGCTCGTCCGCGCGGCCCGTTTCCTTTTCAACGATCGAGGCCAGCGTCACGAACTCCTCAACGGTCGAGACCGGAAGATCGGGGTCGCGCATTTTCCAGATCTGATCGACCAAGGCCTTCTGCGCCGCAACCATCTGCTGAACGATCTCGGCGCGCTTGGTGCCGCGGGTGAATTTGTAGGTGTCAGGCTTGAGCGAGCCTTCGGATGGCAGATCCTGCGGCAGATCGCCGACCAGCACCGGATCGTTGGCGAGCTTGTTGAACATCTGCTTGACCGTCAGCCCCTCCGGGAGCGAAACGGAGTAGAGGATCGACTTGCCGGACTTCAGCAATTGCATGATTTCTTGCATCGACGATCCGGCCTTGATCTCGTATTCACCCGCTTTCAGGGTTTCGTTGTCGAGATAGGCCTCAGACACGAAACGGAACACGCGTCCGTCGGTAATGATGTTGTTGCGCTCAAGGCCGCTGGCAATTTCGCTGATGCCCGCGCCATTGCGAACAATGAAGTTCTTGTTGGCTTCCAGCGGGCCGGGCTTTTCATATTCGTGCATCGCATAATAGACCGCGCCGGCGGCTGCGAGCGCCACGAAGACGATTACCGTCATCACGAAATTGAGAAAGATGACGACCTGACTGCGCGCCTTGCGGGAACGCTTCGGCGGTTGCGGAACCTTTTCGGGGCGCAGGGCCTCGCTCGCCGATTTCGGGATGATCGGCCCGTTGCTCCCGGTTTCATTGCGGCCGAATTGTACCGCGCTGTTATCGTCTGAGTCGCTCACGATTATCCCGAATCCGAAATCCGCAACCTCAATCAAGCTGCCACCGATGCGAATTTCGGCTTAAAACCGACGGCAAGCTGAATGTGTCAGAGCAATGGATATTCTACAAATTGTCAGAAATGCCTTGCGCGAACATAGTCTCGGCGTCGCCGCCCAGCGGCGGCGAATCCTCCGATTACAGCTTGTAGCGAGCAATGCGGCAAAAAGCAGGATCACAAGCGGTGTTTGAAGTGCACCGGAGGGTCGGAAGCGGTCTCCGACGCAAATGCCGATCCTCGGCAGAACCAGCCGAGGATCGGCATTGTCGATCGCATCATAAAGCCGATGGTTAGTTGCCGTTATAACGGCGCAGCACCAGTGAGGCATTCGTGCCGCCGAATCCAAAGGAGTTCGACAGCGCGACGTTGATCTCCCGCTTGCGCGCAACATGCGGCACCAGATCGATCTTCGTCTCGACGGAGGGATTGTCGAGGTTGAGGGTCGGCGGAGCGATATTGTCGCGAATCGCGAGCGCCGAGAAGATCGCCTCGATCGCGCCGGCGGCGCCAAGCAGGTGCCCGATTGCCGACTTGGTCGAGGACATGGATATCTTGGACGCGCTGTTGCCGACCAGCCGCTCGACCGCGCCGAGCTCGATCGTATCAGCCATCGTCGAGGTACCGTGTGCATTGATGTAGTCGATGTCGGCGGCCATCAGGCCGGCACGCTTCAATGCCATTTGCATGCAACGATAGGCGCCGTCACCGTCCTCGGACGGAGCAGTGATGTGGAAGGCGTCGCCCGACAGACCGTAGCCGACGATTTCGGCATAGATCTTGGCGCCGCGTGCCTTCGCATGCTCCAGTTCTTCGAGGATGACTACGCCTGCGCCCTCACCCATGACGAAACCGTCGCGATCGGCGTCATAGGGGCGCGATGCCTTTTCCGGGTTATCGTTATGCTGGGTCGAAAGCGCCTTGCAGGCGGCAAAACCTGCGAGCGAGATGCGGCAGATCGGCGATTCCGTGCCGCCCGCCACCATCACGTCGGCATCGCCGAGCGCGATCAGCCGGCTCGCGTCGCCGATCGCGTGCGCGCCCGTCGAGCAGGCCGTCACGACCGAATGGTTTGGGCCACGCAGCTTGTGGCGAATGGAGACCTGACCCGAAGCGAGATTGATCAGACGGCCGGGAATGAAGAACGGGGAGATACGGCGCGGGCCCTTGTCGCGCAGCGTATACCCCGCATCGACGATGCCCTCGAGGCCACCGATGCCGGAGCCGATCAGCACGCCGGTCGCGATCTGGTCTTCATCGCTTTCCGGTTTCCAGCCGGCGTCGGCCAGCGCCATGTCGGCGGCCGCCATCGCGTAAACGATGAAGGGGTCGACCTTGCGCTGCTCCTTCGGCTCCATCCAGTCGTCGGCATTGAAGGTGCCGTCGGAGCCGTCACCGAAAGGAATACGGCAGGCGATCTTGGCAGGAAGATCCTCAACCTCGAATTCGGTGACCTTGCGCGCAGCGTTCTGGCCCGCGATAAGACGCGACCAGCTGACTTCGGTTCCGCAACCCAAAGGAGATACCATGCCGGTACCGGTGATAACGACACGTCTCATAAACCGTGACCCACCCTGACTGTTCAGTTCCAGAGCCGGACCGGACCACGCGTGACGACCCCGATCCGTGCATCCATTGTAAATTTCTCATGTGACGATCAGAGGGAAAGGCGGGAACGCTTTGCTGATCGAACCCGCGGTCGACGCAGGTCAGCCCACTTCCCCTGGGCTGGTACGGGCCGCACAGGCGGCCCGTCAAACGGCCGGGACCGTAAAGATCAGGCCTGAGCCTTCTCGATGAACTTGACGGCATCGCCGACGGTCAGGATCGAATCTGCCGCGTCGTCCGGGATCTCGACTCCGAATTCTTCTTCGAATGCCATGACCAGTTCGACGGTGTCGAGCGAGTCCGCGCCGAGGTCATCGATGAAGCTTGCGCCTTCGCTGACCTTTTCGGCGTCGACGCCAAGATGATCAATAACAATTTTCTTCACGCGTTCTGCGATATCGCTCATGTCGGAGTTCCTCGACCTTCGTTTCTCTGCGGCGCCATTCTTGGCGCCGTCACTTTCAATCAAGCCTGATAGACCAAGATGGTCCGCCGGGCAATCCATCCAACCGAACCCGCGGAAACCCAAGGCAGCCAGGGCTGCCGGACACCTGGCCGGACCGGTCGACTGCGCACAGTCATGGCCCGATTAACATGGTTTAAGTCTGCCGCAAAGTGCGAAAATGCCCGACATTCGCTTGGTCAACATTGAATTTCAGGCATTTGGCACCGACCAGTGAAGGTGGCGATGCAGGTGCCCGCGACAGGCCGCGCGCGCCGTTCCTCACCGGTGTCGGATCAGATCATCGCCATGCCGCCATTGACGTGAATGGTCTGGCCGGTGACGTAACCTGCTTCGTTCGAAGCAAGATAGGCAACGGCGGATGCGACCTCGGCACCCGAGCCCATGCGCCGCATCGGGATCGCACCCATGATACTCTCCTTCTGCTTGTCGTTAAGCTTACCGGTCATCGCGCTTTCGATGAAGCCCGGAGCGACGCAGTTGACGGTAACGTTACGGGTGGCGATTTCCTGCGCGAGCGACTTGGAGAAGCCGATCATGCCAGCCTTCGAGGCACAATAGTTGGCCTGCCCGAGGTTCCCGGTGACGCCGACGACGGAGGTGATGTTGATGATGCGGCCGAAGCGGCGACGCATCATCGGGTGAGTGAGCTCACGGGTCAGGCGGAACACCGCCGTGAGGTTGACCTCGATGACGCTGTCCCAATCTTCATCGCTCATGCGGACGAAGAGTCCGTCCTTGGTGATGCCTGCATTGTTGACGAGGATATCGACGCCGCCGAGTTCAGCCTCCGCCTTCTCGCCAAGCGCCTTGACTTCGGCGCGATCGGAAAGGTTGGCGGGGAAGATCTGAACACGCTCGCCAAGTGTGTTGGCGAGCGCCTCAAGCTTCTCGACACGCGTGCCGTGCACACCGACGATGGCACCCTGTGCGTGCAGGATGCGGGCGATTTCCTCGCCGATGCCGCCGGACGCGCCGGTGACGAGAGCCTTGCGGCCGGAAAGATCAAACATGGGCTTGTTCCTTATAACTGGGGCGCTCAGGCCAGAAGGGCAGCGAGCGCCGTGTCAATATCGGCGGGCGTATTGACGGCGATGCCGTTGACAGTCTTGTCGATCCGCCGGGCAAGTCCCGTCAGCACCTTGCCCGAGCCGATTTCATAAAGCGTCGTGACATTGTTGGCCGCGAACCATTCGACCGTCTCGCGCCAGCGTACCTGGCCGGTCACTTGCTCGACGAGCAACCGGGCGATCTCGCCGGCATCACTCACGGGAGCAGCCAGAACATTCGCCACAAGCGGAACGGAAGGATCGCGCTTCTCGACCTTGGCAAGTGCATCACGCATCGCGTCAGCGGCGGGCGCCATCAGCGAGGAGTGGAAAGGTGCGGAGACCGGCAGCATCAGCGCGCGTTTGGCGCCCTTTTCGGAGGCAAGCGCCGCTGCCTTCTCCACCGCCTGCTTCTCGCCCGAGATCACCAGCTGTCCACCGCCGTTGTCGTTGGCGATCTGGCAGGAGCCGAGCGCTGACGCTTCGCGGCAAACCGCGTCGACGTCCGCATGTTCCAGGCCGATGATGGCAGCCATCGCGCCTTTGCCGACAGGGACGGCCGCCTGCATCGCATTGCCGCGAATGCGCAGGAGCCGTGCCGTGTCTGCAAGCGAGAAAGTTCCGGCAGCGCAAAGCGCGGAATATTCGCCGAGCGAATGGCCGGCGACGAAAGAGACTTTGTTCTTGAGATCCAGGCCCCTGGCTTCAAGCACGCGGATCACGGCCATGGAGACGGCCATCAGCGCCGGCTGCGCGTTTGCCGTCAGCGTCAGCGTTTCCTCCGGTCCGTTCCACATGACGTCCGACAGCTTTTCGCCAAGCGCTTCATCGACCTCGGCGAAGACGGCTGCCGCCTCCGGAAAGGCGTCCGCCAGATCCTTGCCCATGCCGACAGCCTGGCTGCCCTGCCCGGGGAACGTGAATGCAATGCTCATGGGATGCCCCTCCCTGGATCACGAAACGAGCGAACCAGAACTCTCGCGATCGTTTCTCACATTGGAACGGATGCCGGCGAAGCCCGCCTCATTGCTCATCCGCGCCATTTTTCCTCTCCATTCACATTCCTGAACAGCGAGTCAAGCGCAGAGGCTGACCTTCGCGGTTCCCGGCGGGCTTTTGCCCTTGATCTTCGTCAATCAAGGCGTAAGTTTGCCGCGCATTGCTGCCGCGCCGGTCAACAAGCCATGAAACCGCGGCCCCTTCAATTCATTTGGCGGCGCGCCTCTCCCTCCTGCCGGCGCAAACCCGCCTTCCACGAGGAATGTTATTTCATGCGCTACAACACGCTGGGCCGCACAGGCATCAAGATTTCCGAGATCTGCCTCGGCACAATGACCTGGGGCTCACAGAATACGCAGACCGAAGCTCATGCGCAGCTGAATTACGCCTTCGACCGTGGCGTCAATTTCATCGATACGGCCGAACTCTACCCGACCACGCCGCTTTCGGCCGAAACCTATGGCAACACCGAACGCATCATCGGGAACTGGCTGGCGGCGCGCGGCCGGCGCGACGATGTGGTGCTCGCGACCAAGGTGGCCGGCCCCGGCCGTCCTTATATCCGCGACGGCGGACCAATGACGCCGGAAGCAATCGAGGAGGCCCTGAATGCCAGCCTCAAGCGGCTGAAGACGGACTATGTCGACCTCTATCAGCTTCATTGGCCGAATCGCGGCCATTATCACTTCCGCAATGCCTGGTCCTACGACCCGTCGAAGCAGGACAAGGAGCATGTCGCCACCGACCTGAAGGCGATACTCGACAAGCTTGGCGAACTCGCGAAGGCCGGCAAGCTTCGCGCCATCGGGCTTTCGAACGACACCGCCTGGGGCACCATGAAGATGCTCGATCTCTCCGACAAATATGGCCTGCCGCGCATTGCGACGATCCAGAACGAATACAATCTGCTCTATCGGGCCTACGACCTCGATCTGGCGGAGCTGTCGCATCACGAGGATGTCGGCCTGCTTGCCTATTCGCCGCTTGCGGCCGGTCTCCTCACCGGCAAATATCTGGGGGGCGGGAAGCCCGCGGGATCGCGCCTGTCGATCAACGGCGATCTCGGCGGGCGCTTCACGCCGCACCAGGAGCCCGCCGTCGCCGCCTATGCGGCGCTCGCCCGCGAGCATGGCCTCGACCCGGCGCAGATGGCGATTGCCTTCTATTTGACGCGCCCATTCATGGCTTCGGTCATCATCGGCGCGACGTCGATGGAACAATTGAAGACCGACATCGGCGGCGCCGGCATCACGCTCTCGCAAGATGTGATGAACGGCATCCGGCGCCTTCATCGGCTCTATCCGGCGCCGATCTGAGCCGCCCCCACTGTGAAGCGAGGGCTTAAAGCGCGTCGCGTTCAATCGGACTCATGCGGCGCGCTTTAGGTCCTTGCTTTTATGCATGTCGTTGTCCCAAAACCGCTGCACACTTTTGGCCGACATGCACTAAGCAGCCATCTGGCGGCAGCTCTCGGCGCAGCGCCAGCAGGCGTCGGCGCATTCGGTCATGTCACCGATGCGCTCGCAATCCTTGGCGCATTCGGTGGAGATCTCCGCGCATTCCCGGCACAGATGCGGGTGGTGAGGGCTTCCGATCAACATGAAATGCGCCGCGGTCCGGGAGATCTCGGCGCAGGCTGCCATCAGCCTGAAATGCGCCGGTTCGGTATGCTCGCCGCCTGCCTGGAGGCAATGGTTCATCGCGGTCGACAAGCAGACGGAATAACAGTCCAGGCAATTGTCGATGCAGGCTTGCATTCTTGGATCAACATGGGCCATCGTCGGCTCCCGCTGTTTTGAGTTGCCGATATCCAACAGCAATGCCCGGCGATTGTTCCGGCAGGCACCCGGCGGCTCCCGGACGGCGAAGTTCGGATCGCGGCTTGCATTTCGGCGGAAAATCCGTATAAGCGCGCTGTTCGAAACACCCGGTCTTCTGGCTGGTGGCTGAACGGAGGGCCGGTTTCCCGCGTTGGAAGCCGCCAGGAATGCAAGGCATTCCGGCCTCCCGTGTCTCCGCTCTCGACCGTCTCGATACAACACTTTCTTGCCGGCCGCCTCGCGGCCCTTAAGAACAGTCGTTGAGGCTTAGCCGCCGAGGTCCGGGCTGATTAACGCAAGAAAGGCAAGCCACAATGGCTCTTTATGAACACGTATTCCTTGCCCGGCAGGATATCACGCCGCAGCAGGTCGATGCCCTCGTCGAGCAGTACAAGGGCGTCATCGAAGCGAACGGCGGCAAGGTCGGTCGCGTCGAGAACTGGGGCCTGAAGTCCCTCACCTACCGCATCAAGAAGAACCGCAAGGCTCATTACGTCCTGATGGACATCGATGCTCCGGCACCGGCCGTCCACGAAGTCGAGCGCCAGATGCGCATCAACGAAGACGTCCTGCGCTACATGACGATCGCCGTCGAAAAGCACGAGGAAGGCCCGTCCGCGATGATGCAGAAGCGCGATCGCGACGATCGTCCCCGCGGCGAAGGCCGTGGCCCGCGCGAAGGCGGTTTCGACCGTGGCCCGCGTCCGGACCGTGGCGACCGTGAAGACCGTCCGCGCCGTCCGCGTGAAGACCGCGCGTAACCCGAAGCTTAGGAGATAAAAACAATGGCTGAAGTTTCTTCCGCTCCGGTACGCCGTCCGTTCCACCGTCGCCGCAAGACCTGCCCCTTCTCGGGCGCAAACGCTCCGCGGATCGACTACAAGGACATCCGTCTCCTGCAGCGCTACATTTCCGAGCGCGGCAAGATCGTTCCGTCCCGCATCACGGCGGTTTCCCAGAAGAAGCAGCGCGAACTCGCCCAGGCGATCAAGCGTGCACGTTTCCTCGGCCTGCTGCCCTACGTCGTATCGTAAGGCGAACTGACTCTCCGTCAGTCGATTGACTCGACGGAAGCTCGTTCCGAGGCAAGGCATTTCCGCACCGTAAGTGCCTTGCCTCTCTCCCTTCCGCGGTGGGCGCGGATCGGAACCGGCGCATGCGCCAAAATCCCATGTTGGGGCTTCATTTGACCCCTAACTGCGTTGAAGCAGGACAGCGAACGTGAATATCTGGAACAGGACATCGCTGATCACCGGCGCGCTTGCCGGCATTACCGCCGCCCTTCTGTCGATGGGCGCGAACACGCAGTCGTCCTTTGCGATCGTTCTCTACGCCGCTTCCGCACTGCCCATCCTGATTGCCGGCCTCGGCTGGGGCAACGCGGCCGCGGTCGTCGCCATCGTCGTTGCCGGCGCGACTGCCGCCACGCTCGTTTCCGCCTATTTCGCGCTGCTGATTCTGCTCGTGACGCTTGTCCCGGCCGGCTGGCTCAGCCACCTCGCGAACCTTGCGCGCCCGGCCTCCGAGCTCGGCGGCCCCGAAGGCGCGCTTGCGTGGTATCCGTTGTCCGACATCCTCGGCCATCTCGCCGGGCTCGTTACCGTCGGCATGATCATCGTCGGCTATATCGTCGGCTACGATTCCGACGTCTCGGACCGCATGATCGACATGGTGATCGAGGCTGTGAAGGCGCAGGAGCCGCTCTACAATCCGGATGCCGCGGCGATCGCCCAGATCAAGTCGATGTTCACGCTCGCCCTGCCGCTCGTGCAGGGCGCGATCTGGGTGCTGATGCTGTTTGCCGCGTACTATCTCGCAACCCGGATCGTCCAGATGTCCGGAGGGTCACTGCGTCCGCGCGAAGACATTCCGTCGTCGTTGAGGATGCCCCGCAATGCCATTTTCGTGTTTCTCGCCGGCCTGGTCCTCGCCTTTCTCGGCGGAGCGCCGGCGGCGATCGGCGCCCTGATTTGCGGCACGTTCGGCGCAGGCTTCCTGCTCTCGGGCTTTGCCTCGTTCCATTTCCGCACGCGTGGCAAGTCCTGGCGGCTTCCCGTTTTGTGGATCGCCTACCTGTCGGTGCTCGTCTTCACGATCCCGGCCGTGTTTTTCCTCCTGTCCGGCCTGACCGACACCCGACGCACCATCGCGGTTACGCCGACGGGAAAAAGCTGACCAACGAACCAACGACAAACTGAAAGGAAATCAAAATGGAAGTCATTCTCCTTGAACGCATCGCCAAGCTCGGCCAGATGGGCGAAACCGTAAAGGTTCGCGACGGCTTTGCACGCAACTACCTGCTGCCGCTCGGCAAGGCGCTGCGCGCCAACGCCGCCAACAAGGCACGGTTCGAATCCGAGCGCGCAACGCTCGAAGCCCGCAACCTCGAGCGCAAGTCCGAAGCCCAGAAGGTCGCAGACAAGCTCGACGGCAAGTCCTTCATCATCGTCCGCTCTGCTGGTGAAACCGGCCAGCTCTACGGCTCGGTTGCGGCCCGCGACATCGTCGAGACGCTTGCTGCCGAAGGCTTCAACATCAACCGCAACCAGGTCGACCTCAACCACCCGATCAAGTCGATCGGCCTGCACAAGGTGACGCTGCACCTGCATGCGGAAGTCGAGATCGGCGTTGAAATCAACGTTGCCCGTTCGGCCGAAGAAGCTGAGCGCCAGTCCAAGGGCGAAAGCCTGACGTCTGCCGACGCCATCTACGGCGTCGACGAAGACGCCCTGAAGCCGGAAGACTTCTTCAATCCGGAAGCTGAGTTCGAAGCCGAAGAAGAATAAGCTTCGCCGCAGACCCGAATTGAGAGGCCCGGATCCAGCGATCCGGGCCTCTGTCGTTTGTCGCGACTGCCTCTAGCAGATCACCACTATCTTTGTCGGATGCGCCGATCAGCTGGCGGATGCGAATGCCGCTCGCGGCTCTGCCGACTTGTCGACCTTCACGACGACTGAAAGTCCCGGCGCCAGCAAGGCCGCCAGCGGTTGACCCGGATCGACCGCGATACGAACGCCAAGGCGCTGGGCAACCTTGGTGAAATTGCCGGTCGCATTGTCGGGCCGGATGATGCTGAATTCCGATCCTGCGGCCGGAGAGAAGCGCTCGATATGGCCTTGCAGCACCTGCCGATTGAGGGCGTCCACGGAGATGGTCACCGCCTGGCCGATCTTCATGCCGTCAAGCTGTGTTTCCTTGAAATTGGCGACGACCCATACGTCGCCCGGAACGATTGCGAGCAGACTAGTCCCGGCCGCGACATACTGACCGACGCGGGCGCCGATCTCGCCGAGCCTGCCGTCGCGCGGCGCCACGATCCGCGTATTGTCGAGATCGATCCGGGCTAGCTCGACCGCGGCCTGCGCGCCGGACACCGAGGCCTCCAGACCGGCGCGTGCCCCACGCGTGGTCGCAAGTGACTGCCTCGACACTTCAAGATTCGCCTTGGCCTGATTGACGGCAGCCACTGCCTGCTCGAAGCCAGCGCGCGACTGGTCCGCGTCGCTGCGCGTGGCGACGCCCTTTTCGGCCAGGGGGCGAATGCGGTCCCACGACGCTTTCGCGGTAACCAGGGCTGCCTGAGCGCTGTCGAGTTGCGCTTCGCTGGCCTCGATCCCCGCCTTTGCCGACAGCTCCTGCTGGAACGAATTCGCGAGCGCCGCGCGCTGCGCCGCAAGCGTCGCCTTCGCCTGGGCGAGTTTTTGCGCGTAGATCCGATCATCGATCCTGACGAGAAGCTGGCCGGCCCTCACCTCCTCGTAGTCCTTGACGGGCACTTCCGCCACGTAGCCGGAAAGCTGGGGGCTGACGATCGTCACATAGCCGCGGACATAGGCATTCTCGGTGGTTTCGACCGAGCTGTCGAAGGGCGGCAAGCGCCAAGCGTAGAGAACGAGCGAGAGGCCGGCGAGGCCGGCAAGAAGGACGATAAGCGTGGTGGCAGAACGAAGATTTTTCAGCATGGTGGTGGTCTACTTGGTGTATCAGGATGTGGTCGCCGCCGCTGCAGGGAGGTTGCGTGCGGTGAGCCAATTTAAAGCGATATGGATGATGAGCACGACGAGCGCGCAAAGGGCGAGGATCGCCGTCAGCAGGAACGCGTCGTTATAGGCAAGAATATTGGCCTCGCGCGTAACCGTCTGCCCGAGCAGGGCCACACCCTCCCCGTTGAGCAACGCCTTGTCGCCGATTGCCTTGGCATAGGCGCCCGACAGCTGGGCGAGGCGCTGGGAGACGAGAGGATTGGTGGCAATGATCTCATCGGCGAGGATGTTGGCGTGAAACTTCTCGCGGACCGTGACAAAGGTCCCGAAGGCTGCCGACCCCATCAGGCCGCCGATGCTCTGGGTGAAGAGAAAGACGACGATGAAGCTCACGATGTAGCTCGGTCCCTTGGCCAGCGCCGACCTGAACCCCCGGGCCATTGCCGGCGGCAGGAAAAGCGCCGTGCCGGCTGCTACCAGAGCCTGGCTGAGATACATCTGCTCTGGGCGCGTCAGGCTCGTCGCGTGACTGTCCATGTAGGCACCCGCGGCAAGCAGCGTCAAAGCAAGGACATGGACGGCGTCCGCATACCCGGGCTGCATCAGAGCCGCACACAGCAGCCCGCCGCCGACGGATGCCGCCAGAATGATCCAGTAGAGCGTTGCGAGCTGATCGTACTGCAGGCCGAGCAGCTGGTAGAAGTTGGTAGCAATCGCCGACTGCTCCGACGCCACGAGGCGGAAGATCAGCAGCACTGTGGCAAAATGCAAGATCTCGCGTGACGCGAGCCAGCGCACGTCGATCAACGGCAACTCTCTGTTGAGCTCTATCAGCACGAAAGCGGTGAGAATCACGACCGAGGTCGCAAGCAAGACCCCGAGCCAAGAAGCTTCAAACCACCAGTAAAGCCTTCCCATCGTGAGGACGATCGCGATGCAACCGAATCCGGCGGCGAGCAGCAGATAGCTCACGATATCGGTGCGCTGGATGACCTTGCCATGAGGGACGGGTGTCAGCGGCAAAAGATAGATGATCGGCAATGCGATCAGGGCCAGCGCCATCTCGAGGGTATAGAGACCATGCCACTGGCCGTATTCGATGAGTTCCGGAGAGATCAGCCGCGTAATCGGCGCGGCGAGCGTCGTGCAAGTGAGCGCCAGCGCGAGCCCGACAGTCAGCTTGCGCGCGGGGGGAAAGGCTTCCAGCATGTAGAGGAAGCCTAGCGTCGACATCGGCGCGGCGGCAATGCCGCTGATGAAGCGCACGACAATCGCCGAGTGCAGGTCGGAAACGAAGACATTCAGCAGCGAGACGAAGACGAAACCGACGATGCCGATCTCCGCAAAGCGGCGCAGCCCATACTGTGCGCGGATCTTCACCAGAGCGGCCGAAAGGCTGACATTGGGCGCCATGTAGGCGGCCGACAGCCACGCGGCCTCCACCGACGTTGCCGATAGCGAACCTTGCAACTGCGTGAGATTGGCGAGCGCCAGGTTCATGCCGAGCCCCTGCGTCAGGAACAGGAGCACGGAGCAGGCAATGTAGATGGCCGATTTACCGAGGCCCATCGCCGGAGGCGCAGATGCGGACGCAGCCGGCTCGGGCCGTTCTTCGGCCGGTGTGCCTCTCGTCTCCGGCGGAGTGCCATGATTCTCATCGGCGGTGGGTTTGGCGAGCGCCTGCATCGGTCGTCATACCCTTGCGATCGACTGCACGTTGCTTGCGAT
Source organism: Sinorhizobium terangae (assembly GCF_029714365.1). Classification (NCBI taxonomy): domain Bacteria; kingdom Pseudomonadati; phylum Pseudomonadota; class Alphaproteobacteria; order Hyphomicrobiales; family Rhizobiaceae; genus Sinorhizobium; species Sinorhizobium terangae. The sequence continues at coordinate 805,727 of NZ_CP121659.1, read as the reverse complement.
CGTTGAGACGACCTTCAGCGCAACAGCGATTTCCTCCGGTTCAAGGCCGTCGAGGACGTCGTTTCGTATGTCGTTCGCAAGGTTCTGGATATCGCGGGCCACGGAGCGACCGAAGTCCGTCATGTGGATCTGCTTGGCGCGGCGGTCGGAGAGCTCCACACGGCGCTCGATGAAGCCTTGCTTTTCCATACCGTCCAGCAGACGCACGATGGTCGGCGTCTCGATCTCGAGTTCGTCCGCCAGCTCCCGCTGGTTGATCCCGTCCTTCTTGGCGAGCATGAACAGCGCACGCGCACGCGGCAGCGTCAGTCCCCGCTCCTTCACCCGTGCGTCGAAGACCGCCCGCAGCTTGCGATTGACCATCGCCAGCGCGTCGAACAATTCGCGGTTTGCGTCTGAATCGCGCATTGGTATCTTTTCCATATTACTAGTATGCTAATTATTTTGCCCCTACTTAATGCAACTGCTGAGTTTTTTCAAGATGGCGAATGATGGGGGCAAGCGACGGCGGGGTGCGAATCAGGTACCTTTGCCTTCGCTCGCGGCGTCAAACAAATTTGCCGGGGATGGAGCGCTTTGTGACGCTTCGCTCCCGCCCCTGTGGATCAGTCGAACAACGGGCAAAGACGATCGGCACGTTTGGATGCCGCGGCACTGTTGCATGCCTACACTAGACTTGCCGCGTGACAGGAAGCAAATCGGGTAACTCACGGGATCACAGGCGGAAACGGAAAGACCATGAACGACGCAGCGCGCAAGCTCGCCCCCTTGGCCAAGGATCAGGCGGACCAGCACTACCGCGAAGCGCCGAACAACCTCGAGGCCGAGCAGGCGCTGCTTGGCGCAATCCTGGTCAACAACGATGCGTTCTACCGGGTTTCCGACTTCCTGAAGCCGGTACATCTGTTCGAGCCATTGCACCGCCGCATCTTCGAGGTTGCCGGCGAGATCATCCGCATGGGCAAGACCGCCAACCCGGTGACGATCAAGACCTTCCTCAAGGCGGACGAAAAAGTCGGCGACCTGACCGTTGCCCAGTACCTCGCGCGCCTTGCCGCCGAGGCCGTTTCGATCATCAATGCCGAGGATTATGGCCGCGCCATCTACGATCTTGCACTCCGCCGATCGCTGATCACCATCGGCGAGGACATGGTCAACATCGCCTATGACGCGCCGCTCGATATGCCGCCGCAGAGCCAGATCGAGGACGCGGAGCGGCGCCTTTTTGAGCTTGCCGAAACAGGACGCTATGACGGCGGCTTTCAGTCGTTCAGCGACGCCGTGACACTCGCCATCGACATGGCCGCGACGGCGAAGGACCGGGACGGCCATCTTTCCGGCATTTCGACCGGCATCCATTCGCTCGATGGAAAGATGGGCGGCCTGCAGCGTTCGGACCTGATCATCCTCGCCGGCCGCCCGGGCATGGGCAAAACATCGCTCGCAACCAACATCGCCTACAACATCGCCGCGGCTTACGAGCCCGAGGTGCAACCCGATGGCTCCTTCAAGGCGAAGAACGGCGGTGTCGTCGGTTTCTATTCGCTCGAAATGTCGTCCGAGCAGCTCGCCACGCGTATCATCTCCGAGCAGACCGAGGTTTCGTCCTCGAAGATCCGCCGTGGCGACATTTCGGAAGCCGATTTCGAGAAGCTCGTCGCCTGCTCGATGATGATGCAGAAGGTGCCACTCTATATCGACCAGACCGGCGGCATCTCGATCGCCCAGCTCGCGGCACGCGCCCGTCGCCTCAAGCGTCAGCGTGGCCTCGACGTACTCGTGGTCGACTACGTCCAGCTCATGACCGGCTCCAAGAAATCAGGCGAGAACCGGGTGCAGGAAATCACCGAAATCACCACCGGCCTCAAGGCGCTCGGCAAGGAGCTGAATGTGCCGATCATCGCGCTCTCACAGCTCTCGCGCGCGGTGGAAAGCCGTGAGGACAAGCGCCCGCAGCTCTCGGACCTGCGTGAATCGGGATCGATCGAGCAGGACGCCGACGTGGTGCTCTTCGTGTTCCGCGAGGAATACTACGTGAAGAACATGGAGCCGCGCGACGAACTCGATCCGAAGTACGAAGAGTGGAAGATGCAGATGGACAAGGTCAAGGGCACGGCCGACGTGATCATCGCCAAGCAGCGCCACGGGCCGACCGGCACGGTGAAGCTCGCCTTCCAATCCGAATACACACGCTTCTCTGACCTGGCGGATCCGTCCTTCACACAGTACGAGCACTGAACCGCGGCTGTTCGCCACGCGTGAACTGCACGCCTCTGCCCCTCATCCCGCTGCCGCGACCTTCTCCCGTCTCGACGGGGAGAAGATGGCGGCAGCCGGATGAGGGGCGGTAAAATCAGCCGACTGGAAGCGAAACACGTTTAATCCGGCAGTCACCCGGCACCAGCCGACTCACGCTGCGATCACCACTCTCGCAGCGACCACAACGACGACGCCTGTCGCAACAGCGGGCATCCCGATCGCACCAGATCGTTTGCGGCCTTCGCTGCCAGGATGTATTGCTGCTGTATCGTCCACTCAGAGCTTCCGGTATGCACGAACCAGAATTCCTCTCCGCCTCCAACAGGCTCACCATCGATCTTGCGGCGCTGGCCGACAATTGGCGCGCCATGAACGAGCGCTCCGGCACGGCTCGCGCGGCCGCCGTTCTGAAGGCAGATGCCTATGGGCTCGGCATTGCGCAGGCGGCCCCTGCCCTTTACGCCGCCGGTGCACGCGACTTCTTCGTCGCCAACGCGGAAGAAGGGGCGGAGCTCCGCCCTTTGGTTCCGGATGGGCGCATCTACATTCTGGCCGGCATGTGGCCAGGCAACGAGGAACTCTTCTTCGACTACGATCTCGTGCCGATCATCAACTCGGATGAACAACTCGCCGTCTTCATGGCGGCGCTTTCCGAACGCGGCGACCACCCTTGCGTGCTTCATGTCGACACCGGCATGAACCGGCTCGGGCTATCGGTAGAGGAAGCCGTCGCGCTTGCCAACGATCCTGCGCGTCCGGCAAGTTTCTCACCCGTGCTGATCATGAGCCATCTTGCCTGCGGTGATGATCCCAAACATCCGATGAACCTTTATCAGCTCGAGCGCTTCCGTGAGGCGGCCGCCGCCTTCGAGGGCGTCCCGGCGAGCCTTGCGAATTCCGGCGGTGTTTTCCTCGGCAAGGACTACCATTTCGACCTCACACGCCCCGGGATTGCAGTTTATGGCGGCGAGGCGGTGAACGGTGCGATCAATCCGATGAAGCCGGTGGTGACCGCCGAAGCGCGCATCATCCAGGTCCGCACAGTCCCCTCCGGCGCAACGGCGAGCTACGGCGCATCGGCACGCTTCGCCCGCGAAAGCCGCATCGCAACGGTCGCGATCGGCTATGCCGACGGATATCACCGCTCGGTATCCGGCGGCGGTGTGACGCTCAGGCAGGCGATGCCTTCCGGCGCCTATGGCTTCCTGCATGGCAGGAAGGTGCCGCATGTCGGCCGGGTCACCATGGACCTCAGCCTGTTCGACGTCACCGACCTGCCGGAAAAGGCCGTCCGCGCCGGCGACTATATCGAGCTCTTCGGCCGCAATGTCGCGATAGACGACGTCGCGCGCGCCGGCGGAACGATCGGTTACGAGCTGCTGACGAGCCTCGGGCATCGCTATCATCGAAGCTATATCGGCGGTGCGTGAACGCGGGGCCATTGCTGCTTCGCCGGACAGTCGCCGAAAAACACCCTTTCGGGCAGCATTTCGCGGCATTATGTGAACAGCGGCAGTGATTCTCGGAATCGCGGCCGTATTCACGCAGCCTCCCGCATATCCGAAAGCTAGTCTCGATGGCGAAAGCCCGCACCCAGTTCATCTGCCAGAATTGCGGCACCGTCCATTCCCGCTGGGCGGGCAAGTGCGACGGCTGCGGCGAGTGGAACACGATCATCGAGGAAGACCCGACGGCGGGCATCGGCGGCGGCCCATCGCGCGCGCCGAAGAAGGGTCGGCCTGTCGCGCTCACCACCCTTTCCGGCGAGATCGAGGACGCGCCGCGTATCCAGACGGGGATATCCGAACTCGACCGCGTCACGGGCGGCGGCTTCGTGCGCGGGTCGGCCTTGATCGTCGGCGGCGATCCCGGCATCGGCAAGTCGACCGTGCTGATGCAGGCGGCAGCGGCCCTTTCCCGCCGCAAGCATCGCGTCATCTATGTCTCGGGCGAGGAGGCCGTCGCCCAGGTGCGTCTGCGTGCCCAGCGGCTCGGGGCGGCCGACAGCGACGTGCTTCTCGCCGCCGAGACCAATGTCGAAGACATCCTGGCGACGCTTGCGGACGGCAAGCGCCCTGATCTCGTCATCATCGATTCGATCCAGACGCTATGGAGCGACATCGTCGATTCGGCGCCCGGGACCGTGACCCAGGTACGAACCGGCGTCCAGGCAATGATCCGCTTCGCCAAGCAGACCGGAACGGCGGTCGTGCTCGTCGGCCATGTGACGAAGGAGGGCCAGATCGCCGGCCCGCGTGTCGTCGAGCACATGGTCGATGCCGTGCTCTATTTCGAGGGCGATCGCGGGCATCACTATCGCATCCTGAGGACGGTCAAGAACCGCTTCGGTCCGACCGACGAGATCGGCGTGTTCGAGATGTCGGACAGGGGCCTGCGCGAAGTCGCCAATCCGTCGGAGTTGTTTCTCGGGGAACGCAACGAGAAGTCGCCGGGAGCCGCCGTCTTTGCCGGCATGGAAGGAACCCGGCCGGTGCTGGTGGAAGTGCAGGCGCTCGTCGCGCCGACGTCGCTTGGAACGCCGCGCCGTGCGGTCGTCGGCTGGGATTCCGCCCGCCTCTCGATGATCCTCGCCGTGCTCGAGGCCCATTGTGGCGTTCGCCTCGGCCAGCACGACGTTTATCTCAATATTGCCGGCGGTTACCGCATTTCCGAGCCTGCCGCCGACCTGGCGGTCGCTTCCGCGCTGGTTTCCTCGCTTGCCGGGCTTGCCCTTCCGGCCGATTGCGTCTATTTCGGCGAAGTCAGCTTGTCGGGTGCCATCCGGCCGGTTGCGCATACCGCCCAACGTCTCAAGGAAGCCGAGAAGCTCGGTTTCTCCCAGGCCGTATTGCCGTCTGCATCGACCGAGCTGCCGAAGAACGGCAACGGCCGCTGGAGCGAAATGGAGAGCCTGCCGGATCTCGTGGCGCGTATCGCCGGATCGCGGAGCGCTCTGAGGCAGACGGAAGGCGAAGACGAATGACCTCGGCGGGGATCGGCAAGAGCATCCGCAGATGCGCGCCTTGACAATTGGTCGTGGAAAGACGTTCTGAGTGCGTGCAGACACGACCGACGGCGGATAAGCTTGGTGTGGCCCGGATCAAGACGGGGTCGGAGTAAGGACAACATGCCCATTACAATTCTCGATGGTATCGTTCTCGGCGTTGCGCTGTTTTCGGCCATCCTCGCCATGGTCCGCGGGTTCTCGCGCGAGGTCCTGTCGGTTGCGAGCTGGGTCGGCGCGGCGGCGGCCGCCTATTTCCTCTATCCCTTCCTGCTGCCCTATGCCTCACAATACACCAGCAGCGACACGGTCGCGATGGCCGGCTCGGCCGCCGTGGTCTTCCTGGTGGCGCTGATCGTCATCTCCTTCATCACGATGCGGATCGCCGATTTCATCATCGACAGCCGCATCGGCGCGCTCGACCGGACCCTTGGCTTCCTGTTCGGCGCCGCCCGCGGCATCCTGCTCGTCGTCGTTGCCATGCTGTTCTTCAACTGGCTGGTGGCACCGCAGCAACAGCCGATCTGGGTTACCCAGGCGAAATCGAAACCGCTGCTTGACAATCTCGGCAACAAGCTGATCGCGCTTTTGCCGGAAGAGGCCGACGCCACGATCCTCGATCGCTTGCGCGGTAAGGACAACACGGGCGAAGGCGAACCGGAAACCCCGCCGGGCCCGGCCGAACAGCCCCCCGTCCAGGATGCGCCGACGAACGGCTGAGATAGAACATCAGTTTCCGACAAGGCCCGCTGCGCGGGCTTTGTCCATTTGGAAATAACGCTTGCTGCTGTTTTCGTTTAAGATCGCTTGAAGACGGGCAGCCTGATCACGATATGCGCACCGGCATGGAGCAAAAGGCGAACTTGTGATGACCGATCTTAGATCCCGTGAAATCCACGACGAACTCGATGGCGACACCCTGCATGAGGAATGCGGTGTCTTCGGCATTCTGGGACATCCGGATGCAGCCACACTGACGGCGCTTGGATTGCACGCGCTCCAGCATCGCGGCCAGGAAGCGGCCGGTATCGTCACCTTCGACGGCAAGCAGTTCTATACCGAAAAGCGCATGGGTCTCGTCGGAGATCACTATACCGACCCCGCCACGCTGGCCAAGCTGCCCGGCTTTATTTCCATCGGGCACACGCGCTACTCGACGACCGGCGAGGTGGCGCTGCGCAACGTCCAGCCGCTCTTTGCCGAACTCGAAGTCGGCGGCATCGCTATCGCCCATAACGGCAACTTCACCAACGGGCTGACGCTGCGTCGCCAGTTGATCGCCGACGGCGCGATATGCCAATCGACCTCGGACACGGAAGTCGTCCTTCACCTCATTGCCCGCTCCAAACAGACCTCCTCCTCCGATCGCTTCATCGACGCCATCCGCCAGATGGAAGGCGGCTATTCGATGCTGGCGATGACGCGCACCAAGCTGATCGCCGCGCGCGACCCGATCGGTATCCGCCCCCTCGTCATGGGCGAACTCGACGGCAAGCCGATCTTCTGCTCGGAAACCTGCGCGCTCGACATCATTGGCGCCAAATACATTCGTGATATCGAGAACGGCGAAGTGGTCATTTGCGAGATTCAGCCGGACGGCTCGATTTCGATCGACGCGCGCAAGCCGGAAGCACCGCAGCCGGAACGCCTCTGCCTCTTCGAATATGTCTACTTTGCACGCCCGGATTCGGTCGTCGGCGGTCGCAGCGTCTATGTGGCGCGCAAAAATATGGGCGTCAATCTCGCCAAGGAATCGCCCGTCGAGGCGGATGTAGTCGTACCTGTGCCCGACGGCGGCACGCCGGCTGCGCTCGGCTATGCACAGCAGAGCGGCATTCCCTTCGAATACGGCATCATCCGCAACCACTATGTCGGACGGACCTTCATCGAGCCGACGCAGCAGATCCGCGCGTTCGGCGTCAAACTGAAGCATTCGGCCAACCGTGCCATGATCAAGGACAAGCGCGTGGTGCTCGTCGATGATTCCATCGTGCGCGGCACGACGTCGGTCAAGATCGTACAGATGATCCGCGACGCCGGCGCACGCGAGGTGCATATCCGTGTTGCTAGCCCGATGATCTTCCATCCGGACTTCTATGGTATCGATACGCCGGACCGCGACAAGTTGCTCGCCAACCAGCATCCCGATCTCGCGTCCATGTGCCGCTTCATCGGCGCTGACTCACTCGAATTCCTGTCGATCGACGGGCTCTACCGGGCTGTCGGGGGTGTAGTGCGCGACCCGCAAGCGCCGCAATTCACCGATCATTATTTCACCGGGGACTACCCGACGCGCCTGCTCGACCAGGATGGCGCAAGCAATGTCCGCAAACTCTCGGTTCTCGCCAGCAACGGATAAAAGACAATCAAATGACGCCCAATCTGAAAGACCGGGTCGCACTGGTCACCGGCGCATCGCGCGGTATCGGCTATTTCACTGCCCTCGAACTGGCTAAGGCTGGCGCGCACGTCATCGCCTGCGCGCGCACGGTCGGTGGCCTCGAGGAACTGGACGATGCCATCAAGGCGGTCGGCGGTTCGGCGACGCTCGTCCCCTTCGATCTCGCGGACATGGCGGCAATCGACAAGCTCGGAGGAGCGATCCACGAGCGTTGGGGCAAACTCGATATCCTCGTTGCCAATGCCGGTGTGCTCGGCACGATTTCGCCAATCGGCCATGTCGAGGCCAAGGTGTTCGAAAAGGTGATGACCATCAACGTCACCGCGACCTGGCGGCTGATCCGGTCGGTTGAGCCGCTGCTCGTCAAATCCGACGCGGGCCGGGCCCTCATGGTCTCATCGGGCGCAGCGCACAAGTGCAAGCCCTTCTGGGGCCCCTACTCCGCCTCCAAGGCGGCCGTCGAGGCGCTGGCACGCACCTGGGCGCACGAAACCCAACGGCTGCCGCTCCGCATTCTCAGCGTCGATCCGGGGCCGACCCGCACGGCAATGCGGGCCCAGGCGGTACCCGGCGAAGATCCGGCAACCGTGCCGCATCCGTCCGAGGTCGCGGCCGCGCTGATTCCGCTTCTCGGGCCAGACCAGACCGAGACCGGCAAACTGTTCCTGGTTCGCGAAAACAGGATCGTCGACTATCGGATGCCGGAATAACCGGAGCAATTCCGGGAAATTCAAGCGAAAAAGAAAGCCACCACGGTCATCCGTGGTGGCTTCTTCTTTTATTACGAGGCCCTTTTTACGAGGCCTTCCTGTCAGTCGTTATCGCCCGGCAGCCCATCGCCCCCCTGCGCCGGGTGTGCCGGCCAGTCGCCATATTTGCGCTGCCAGGAGCGGGCGCCGAACGGCAGGCTGATCAGATAGGCGAGCGCCGTCACCACCATCGTTTCCCATGTATAGGTCATCAGCGTCGCGACATAGAAGACGACGACGAGGATCGCCGGCAGGACGAGATCGCGGCGCACGCGGTTCTCCGACTTGCCGGACCAGACCGGCAGGCGGCTGACCAGAAGGAAGGCGATCAGCACTGTATAGGCCGACGCGATAAGCGCAAACAGCCGATCCGGCGCAAGGCCGAGCAGACCGAGATAGACCGGCAGCAACACCAGCATGGCGCCGGCAGGTGCCGGGACGCCGACGAAGTATTCCGACTGCCAGGATGCCTTGACCTGGCGCTCGGCCATGACGTTGAAGCGTGCCAGCCGCAATCCGGTAGCAATCGCGTAGATCAGGGCGGCGATCCAGCCGATCGACCGCGCCTGATCCAGCACGAAGACATAAAGAACCAGTGCCGGCGCGACGCCGAAATTGATGATGTCCGCGAGTGAATCCATCTGGCCGCCGAAGCTCGACGTCGCCTTGAGCAGCCGCGCGACCCGTCCATCGATACCGTCGAGGAACGCTGCAAACAGCACCATGGCGACGGCCAGTTCGACGCGGTTCTCGAAAGCGAGCCGGATGCCGGAGAGGCCGGCGCAGATCGCGAGCACAGTGATCATGTTGGGGATCATCAGGCGCAGCGGAATTTCGCGCAGGCGCGGCCCGCGCGCCTTGTCGTTCGATCCGTCCGTCTCCGCCGGCGGTTGCACTGTTTCCGTAGGCTTTTCCTGCTGGGGTTCTTCCATGACGGCTCCTTATGCGCGGCGGCTGACAACCGGCCCCTTCGCGGAGCCGAATTCAGCAAGCACCGTTTCGCCGGCGACGGCGGTCTGCCCGACGCTGACGCGCGGCTCGGCTCCTTCCGGCAGAAACACATCAAGCCGGGAACCGAACCGGATGAGACCGAAGCGCTCGCCCGCTTCGAGCGAGGCGTTTTGTGCGGTCCAGCAGAGAATGCGCCGCGCGACCAGGCCGGCAATCTGGACCACGCCGATTTCGCCGTGCTTCGTCTCGATGACGAGGCCGTTGCGTTCGTTTTCGTGGCTGGCCTTGTCGAGCTCGGCGTTTACGAACTTACCGGCCCGATAGGCGATGCGGCGCACGGTTCCGCTCATCGGAGCGCGGTTCACATGGCAATTGAAGACGTTCATGAAAACCGAGATGCGCAGCATGGGCGTCGACCCCAGGCCCAGTTCATCCGGCGGGGTCATCACGGCAATCGAGGAGACACGGCCGTCGGCCGGGCTGATCACGAGGTCGTCGTCGATCGGCGTCATGCGTTCGGGATCGCGGAAGAAGTAGGCGCACCAGGCGGTCAGCAGGAAACCGAGCCACATCAGCGGTTCCCACAGTAAGCCAAGCACCAGCGACACAACGAAGAAGATCGCAATGAAGCGGTAGCCTTCCTTGTGCACCGGAACGAGCGTGTTTCGCACCGTGTTGACCAAGCTCATGAACTCTACTCCAGATTTGACGTGGCATGTGACCTAGCGCGAATCCCGGAGTCCGGCAACGTCGAAAGATTGGTGCCAGGCCGCGCATTCACCGTCCATCGTCACGCGGCTGGTTGGCCACGGTCGATGATGCCCAGATCGTCGCTCTCGCGCACCCGCTTCAGCTGCTCTTCCGCCTGAGTTGCTTCGCGCTGGCGGCTCCACATGGAAGCATAAAGGCCCTCGCGATCGATCAGTTCTCCATGTGTACCGCGCTCGGCGATCACGCCGTCCTTGAGGACGATGATTTCGTCCGCATGGATGACCGTCGACAGGCGGTGGGCGATGACGAGCGTCGTGCGGTTGCGGGACACGATGTCCAGTGCCGCCTGAATTTCCTGTTCCGTCTTGGTATCGAGCGCGGATGTCGCCTCGTCGAGGATCAGGATCGGCGGCGCCTTCAGGATCGTGCGCGCGATCGCCACGCGCTGCTTCTCGCCACCTGAAAGTTTCAGCCCGCGCTCACCCACCATGGCCCGGAAACCGTCCGGAAGACCGCGGATGAACTGCGCAATCTGCGCCGCCTCGGCAGCCGCCTCGACCTCAGAGTCGGATGCTTCGATGCGACCATAGCGGATGTTGTAGGCGATCGTATCGTTGAAGAGCACCGTGTCCTGCGGGACCATACCGATGACCGCGCGCAGGCTTTTCTGCGTCACGTCGCGAACGTCCTGTCCATCTACGGTGATCGACCCATCCTGGACATCGTAGAAGCGGTAAAGCAGCCGCGACAACGTCGACTTGCCTGCCCCGGACGGTCCCACCACCGCCACCGTCTTGCCGGCGGGAACGTCGAAGGAAATGCCCTTGAGGATTGGCCGGGCGGAATCGTAGGCGAAGTGCACGTCCCTGAAGGAGATCGCGCCCTTGTCGATCGTCAGTTCCTTCGCATCCGGCTGATCGACCACTTCTGCCTGAACATCGAGGAGATCGAACATGTGCTCGATGTCGGTCAGGCCCTGGCGGATTTCGCGGTAGACAAAACCGATGAAATTCAGCGGGATGGCAAGCTGGATCAGCATCGCATTGACGAAGACGAAATCACCGATCGTCTGATCGCCGCGCTGCACGGCAAGCGCCGATATCGTCATCATCACCGCGGTACCCGCGCCGAAGATCAGCGCCTGACCGAAGTTCAGCCAGCCGAGCGAAGTCCAGACCTGGGTCGCAGCGCGCTCGTAGCGCTCCATCGATTTGTCGAAGCGCTTCGCCTCCATCTCTTCGTTGCCGAAATACTTGACGGTCTCGAAGTTGAGGAGCGAGTCGATCGCCTTGGTGTTCGCATCGGTGTCGCTGTCGTTCATCGAGCGGCGAATAGCGATGCGCCAGTCGCTGGCGCGCACCGTGAACCAGATGTACAGCCAAACCGTCACGGCCGTCACGAAGAGATAGCTGAAGCCGTAGCCCCACCAGAAGATCACCGCCGTCAGCAGGAATTCGATCAGCGTCGGCACGCTGTTCAGGATGGTAAACCGGACGATCGTCTCGATGCCTTTGGTTCCGCGCTCGATGATGCGCGAAAGCCCGCCCGTGCGCCGCTCGAGATGAAAGCGGAGCGAGAGCTGATGCATGTGGACGAAGGTCCTGTAGGCAAGCTGCCGCACCGCATGCTGGCCGACGCTCGCAAAGAGTGCGTCACGCAGCTGGTTCAGACCCGCCTGCAGCAGACGCGCGAGGTTGTAGGCGAGCACCAGCATGACCGCGCCGGTCAGGAACTGCGGCAGCGAGGCCAGTGCGTCCGGCCTGCTGTTGAGCGCATCGGTGGCCCACTTGAAGAAATAGGGAACGAGAATAAGGACGATCTTCGCGACCACGAGGATCACCGTCGCCCACACCACCCGCAATTTCAGGTCGGCGCGATCGGCCGGCCACATATAGGGCCAGAGGTTCGCGATCGTCTCGAACGGATTGCTCGTATTGGCCGAAACCGTCTTTTTCTGGGTCTGGGGTGCCACGTCTCAGTCCGCTTCCAGTTCTGCTGCATGTTTCCTTAAATCGGAGCCGATTCAAGGATAAAACATGCGGCAATTCAAAGTGCCACAGCGTCGTTTGTGCGTATGGAAAGACGCGCGGCGCTGTAGATCGTCAATGAAAAGCGGCGCCTTTGGGAGACGCCGCGTTTTCTGACAGATAGGTCCGCCTGCTTCTCGCCGCAATGGAATTGCCGGCAAAAGGCAGACTATTCTTCGTGCTTCACGTGCTTGCGGTGAATTTCCCGCGATTCGTCGTCGGACATAGCCTCATCCGGAACACCGAACACCTGGCCCGGACGGATCAAGTCAGGATTTTCGATCTGCTCCCGGTTGGCAAGGTAAATCGTCGTGTAGCGAACCCCTGCCCCGTAGACCCGGCGCGAAATCTGCCAGAGCGTGTCGCCGCGCCGGATGATGACCGAACTCTTGCTCTCCTTGAGCGGAGCCTGCTCGATCGTCGCGGGTTGCTCGGGTGTCTCGACCGGAGCCGCCGCCGCTGCCTGTTCGGAAGCAGGCGCTGCCGCAGCACTGCCGGCACCTTCGGCCACCGGCGGCGCCGCCGGCTTGGCTGCGTCCGCCGCCGTCGTCGTGGCCTCGGGCCTGATAACCGCCTCCGCGACAGCACTCGGCCGCGTCAGCGCAGAGCCTACCGTTGCCTCGACCTTTGCCAGTGCCGCGGCGACGCTTGCCGGGTCCTGCTGTGACGACTTGAGCACCGCCAGCGCATCAGCCGCGGCCTTGGATGCTGCGGCTGCGGCGGTCGCCTGCGCTTGGTCTGCATTGTCCGCCGGCTTGAAGTCGGCGAGCGACTGCAGCGCGATTTCCGTGGCGGAACGGGCCGCGGCAAGCTGCTCGGCGGAGGGCCGTTTGCCATCTGCGAAAAGCCCTTTCAGCAAGGCAATCGCCTTGCTCGCCTCGCTCCGCACGCGATCAAGCCCGTTGCTCGCTTCCCCCGCCTGCGGGCCCGCGACGGCTGCCACCTGACTGCCTGCCGGACGGTCGAAGGGCACCGATGCGCGCATCGCCACCTTGCTTCCGTCCTCGTTCAGCATGTCGGCCCGGATGATGTGGCTGCCGACCGTCAGATCGATCGAGCCATCAACAACGAATTTGCCCTTGTCGTCGGCCTTCATCTCGCCGACGAACTTATCGTCGGCATAGATGCGCACGAGCGCGCCGGGCTTGGCATTGCCGGCAACGTACATCGTCCCGCCCTCGATCTCGACGGCGGTGACCTGAAGACCTGGAACGCCAGCGGGTTTGGCCGGCGTCTCGGGCGCGCCCGCAGGCTCGCTGCCTTGCGCATTCGGCTGCACAGCAGCGCCCACCGGCTTTTCATCGACCTGGGGCGTGGTGATCAGGCGGCTCGCTTCGCCGGGTTTGGACACCATCGCCAGCAATTGGCCGGTCGAGTCCTTCGGGACGGAGACCGTCGCCACTTCTTCGGACGTCTTCGTCGCGCCGCCTGCACCGACACTGCGAAGGGTCAGCTGGTGGTCGCCGGCGACAAGCGGCTTGTCAAAGACGGCGGCGAAATCGCCCGCGGCGCCGACGTCAGTCGTTCCGATAACGGTGTTGCCGCTGAGGATTTCGAGTTTGGTGCCGGGCTGGGCGCGTCCCGCTATGACCGTCGATCCATCGGGTTCGACACGAAGGATGTCGAAGCCCGGGACCGTCCAGTTCGCTGGATTGGAAGCGTCGGCAGTCGCCTTGCCCGCGACGTCCGGCGCAGCCGCCTGACCTTCCGGCGCGGCCGGGGCGGTTTCGACCTTGGCCGCCGGCTTCGTCTCGGCCGGCTGACCGCCACTCGCGGTCGGCCGTGCGGCCTGCTCCTTGTCGTCGTCACGCAGATTTGGCTGGACCACGAAAACCATTAAGGCGGTCGCGGCTGCCAAGACGCTCAGCGCCACCCAACCGGCTTTGTTCTTCATCATGCTACTCTCCACACGGGGCGGAGCAATACAAGGCTCCGCGCATGTCCCTTTTATTGGTCCCCGGCGCGGACATTTTTTTGCCATTATAGCGCAACAGCCGCCCACCCGTCCTAATTCTTCAACGTATTACTGAAATTGCTAACGTTTCCTATAGTTTCATACAAGCGCCCAAGTCTCATGCAGGCCTCATTGCCGCTGCTTTTTCCCTCATTTTTCTTGACCGATGCTGCGCTGCAATGTCTTTTGGCTCCATGACCAAGCAAAACACCCCGATTCGATCGATCTGCGTCTATTGCGGCTCTCAGCCGGGACGGGACGCGGCCCACATCCAGGCGGGTCGCACGCTGGGAAAATCGATCGCCGATCATGGCCTCGGCCTCGTCTATGGCGGCGGCACGCGTGGCATCATGGGCGCGGTGGCAAGCGGCGTGCTTTCGGCGGGCGGCGAGGTTACCGGCATCATTCCGGAATTCCTCATGGACAAGGAAGCAACCCGCCACTCGCTGGGACAGCTCAGCGAACTCGTTGTCACCGCCGACATGCATGAGCGCAAGCACAAGATGTTCGAGCGTGCCGATGCATTCGTGGCGCTTCCAGGCGGCATAGGCACGCTTGAGGAAATCGTCGAGATCATGACCTGGGCACAACTCGGCCGGCACAGAAAGCCGATGGTCTTCGGCAACATCAACAGCTTCTGGAATCCGATGCTGGAACTGTTGCAGCATATGCGCGATCAGGGCTTCGTGCACACGGCCCATCTCGTCCAGCCGCTGGTGATCGACAGGGCCGAAGACATCGTCCCCGCAATTCTTGCCTCGGCCGCCGCGATGGGCCGCGAGGGCGAAGCCGAGATCATTTCCAAGCTCTAAAGCGCGTTTATGTATGTCGTTAACCCAAACCGCTGCTTCAGAAGCGTCGCGGTTCAAGCAACGTTGCGCGTCTGAAAAGACGCGCAGTGCTGTTCTACTCAGCCGGAGCCGGCTGCGCCGCGCGACGGGCTCTGCTTTCGGCGAGCATCGCGCCCGAATAAACAAACAGCGCCGCCCAGATCAACGCAAAGGCGATGAGTTTCGCGGTCCCGAAAGGTTCGTGAAAGACGAAGACAGCGATGACGAAGATCATCGTCGGGGCGATATACTGCATGATGCCGATGGTGGAGAGCCGCAGGAGCTTCGCGCCATTGGCATAGATCATCAGCGGCACGGCCGTGACGATGCCGCAAGAGAGCAGCCACAGGACATCGGCAAGACCGGTATCGCCGAAGTGGCCTTGGCCGGTCGATTCCAGCCAAAGGATGTAGCCGATTGCGGGAATGCTGAGCAGCAGCACCTCGAGAAAGAAACCCTGATTCGGCCCGATCGGCAGCGTCTTGCGGAAGAAGGCGTAGAACCCCCAGGAGATGCAAAGCCCGATCGAGACCCACGGCAGGCCGCCGGCATCGAAGGCGAGCACGGCAACCGCGATGACGGCGAGCGCGATCGCCACCATTTGTGCCGCGTTCGGCCTCTCCTTAAGCAGCACCGCCCCCAGGAAGATCGAAAACAGCGGATTGATATAATAGCCAAGCGCCGTCTCGATCGCCCGGCCGGCACCGATCGCCCAGACATAGATGCCCCAGTTGATCGTGACGAGCACAGCCGTCAGTGTTGCCATTCTCAGCATGCTCGGCGACCTGAGCGCAGTCTTGAGCTCTTGCGTGCGACCGAGCCACACCAGCACGAGGCCCGCAAGCGGGACCGACCAAACGATGCGATGGGCGACGACTTCCGCCGCCGGGATGTGCGCCACCGCCTTCATGAAGAAGGGCAGGAAGCCCCAGAGCAGGTAGGCGGAAAGCGCAAAGGCGAAACCCTTGGCGGAATCGGTATTTTCGGCGGGGGTCTTCGCGTTTGGGTCGGCCATAGTCTTTTTCCTGAAACGTCACCGGAGCCGAACGAAGGTTCGCAATCGCTCCGCCATTGATCAACGGTCTGGCCTCAACGGACCGCCGTTCCTCCAGCGTCCTACTCCAATGAATGGTGATGCACCAATTCATTTCCGTGAAACGAAGAGTGAGAGCCACTTAATATCGCGCGAGAGATAGCCCCCTGCACCCCTTATTCGGCCGCAATCAATCCGATCTGATCGCGGTTCTTAAGCAACTTATAGACGATACTGTCCATAAGCGCCTGGAAGGACGCGTCGATGATGTTGTCGGAAACGCCGACCGTCCACCAGCGCGCGCCGGTGCGGTCGGTCGATTCGATCAGGACGCGCGTGATCGCCTCGGTACCGCCGTTGAGGATACGTACCTTGTAGTCTGCAAGCTCGAGATCGGCGATCTCCGACTGGTATTTGCCGAGATCCTTGCGCAACGCAAGGTCGAGCGCATTGACCGGGCCGTGGCCTTCGGCAACCGACATCATGACTTCCCCATCGACGACGACCTTGACCACCGCTTCCGAGACTGTCTTCAAGTTTCCGTTCGCATCGAAACGCCGTTCGACCATCACGCGGAAGCTCTCGACATGGAAGAAATCGGGAACGGTCCCGAGAATGCGGCTTGCGAGCAGGGCAAAACTCGCATCCGCGCCCTCGTAGGCATAGCCTGTCGCCTCGCGCTCCTTGACGATGGCAATCAGCTTGTCGAGCCTGGGGTCGTCCTTGGCGACACTGATGCCGCGCCGCTTGAGCGCGTTGATGAAATTGGCCTTGCCGCCCTGATCCGAGACCATGACCTTGCGCAGATTGCCGACGCTTTCGGGCGCGACGTGCTCGTAGGTTTTCGGGTCTTTCAACAGGGCTGAAGCGTGGATCCCAGCCTTGGTCGCAAAGGCCGATGCCCCGACATAGGGCGCCTGCGGATCCGGCGAGCGGTTCAAGAGCTCGTCGAACGCATGGGCGAGCGTCGTCAATTCCTGCAGTTTTTCGGAATCGATTCCGGTTTCGAAGCGGCTCGAATAGGTTTCCTTGAGTGCCAGCGTCGCGATCAGTGTCACCAGATTGGCATTGCCGCAGCGTTCGCCGATGCCGTTCAGCGTTCCCTGGATCTGGCGGACACCGGCCTCCACGGCGGCAAGCGAATTCGCCCCCGCCTGGCCGGTGTCATTATGGGCATGGATGCCAAGATTGGCACCGGGCACGCCTCCGGCGATCACGGCGGCAACGATTGCGCGCACCTCCGGCGGCTGCGTACCGCCGTTGGTGTCGCACAGCACGACCCAGCGTGCTCCCGCCTCAAGCGCCGTCCTGGCGCAGGCAAGCGCATAGGCGGGGTTTGCCTTGTAGCCGTCGAAGAAATGCTCGCAATCGACCATGGCCTCGCGGCCGGAGGCGACGACGGCCTCGACCGAGGCGCGGATATTGTCGAGGTTCTCCTCGTTCGAGCAGCCAAGCGCTACCTCGACATGATAGTCCCAGCTCTTGGCAACGAGACAGACCGCATCGCTCTTGGCATCGAGCAAGGCGCGCAGGCCCGGGTCGTTGGAGGCGGAGACGCCGGCGCGCTTGGTCATGCCGAACGCCACAAACGATGCCTTCTGCGTGCGCGTCCGCTTGAAGAACTCGGTGTCCGTCGGGTTGGCACCCGGGTAGCCGCCTTCGACATAGTCGATGCCGAATTCGTCGAGCATGGTCGCAATCGCAATCTTGTCCTCGACGGAAAAATCGATGCCGGGCGTCTGCTGCCCGTCCCGAAGCGTGGTGTCGAAGAGATAGATGCGTTCCGTGGTCATGGCTCAGTTCCAACCTGCTAATAAGTCAGCGCGGCATGCCTGCGAAATCCGCAGGCACTTCCGTGCTATTCCGTCTTGCCTGCAAACTTGTCCGTCGCGCGGATCAGGCAGTCGAGAATGCCCGGCTCCGAATAGGCGTGTCCCGCTCCCTCGATCAGATGGAATTCCGCCTCCGGCCAAGCCTTGTGCAACTGCCAGGCATATTTGGCCGGGCACGGCATGTCGTAGCGGCCGTGCACGATCAGGCCTGGAATTCCTTGGAGCTTGTGTGCGTCGCGCAGCAACTGCCCCTCCTCCAACCAGCCGGCATTGACGAAGAAATGGTTCTCGATCCGGGCAAAGGCGTGCGCATATTCCTCCTGCTCAAAGGGTTTGCTCGTCGCCGGTTCCGGCAATAGCGTGATCGTCTCGCCTTCCCAGATGCTCCAGGCCTTCGCTGCGGCGAGCCGCGTCGCGCGGTCCTCGCTTGTCAGCCGCCGATGATAGGCCAGCATCATCTCATGGCGTTCCTCCGGTGGGATCGGAGCAACGAAGCGTTCCCATTTGTCGGGGAACATTTCCGAGACGCCGAACTGGTAGTACCAGTCGAGCTCGGCCCTGGTCAGCGTATAGATGCCCCTGACAACGAGTTCGGAAACACGGTCCGGGTGCGTTTCGGCATAGGCAAGTGCCAGCGTCGAGCCCCAGGAGCCGCCGAAAACAAGCCAGTGTTCAACGCCGGCCAATTCACGCAGGCGTTCGATATCGGCAACGAGATGCCACGTCGTATTCGCCTCGATCTCCGCATGCGGCGTGGACTTGCCGCAGCCGCGCTGATCGAACAGCGTCACGTCGTAAAGTGCCGGGTCGAAAAGGCGACGATGGTTCGGCGAGATCGTGCCGCCCGGTCCGCCATGCAGGAAAACCGCCGGCTTTACGCCGGGCGTGCCCACGCGTTCCCAATAGATCACATGGCCGTCGCCCACATCGAGGCGACCGGAGGCATAGGGTTCGATTTCCGGATAAAGGGTACGCAATGTAACGGTCACGACAGGTCTTCCTTGGGTGGCCAATGCACGGTGTCGTAGTCGGGATGCTGGCGGTTCGTTTCAAGTACAATCAAGTGACGCTCAGCCGATTCTTCGCTGCCGTCGTCGGTCTCCTTTTCGCGAAGACGCGGCAGATGAGAAAACCAGAACACACGCGACTCGATTCCGGACTGATAGACCGGCTGTACGTCGTCCGGATCGTCGAGCGAGCCGAGCGCGATGTTCAAGAAATCCTCGTTCGGCATGTCGTAGAAGAGCGGTGTGCCGCAGTCGCGGCAAAAGCCGCGCCGGACGAGTTGCGACGACTGGAACCAGGACGGTTGTCCACGGGTAATCAGAAAGTCGTCCCGCTTGATATTGGCGAGCGGCAGGAAGTAGTTGCCCGCCGCCTTCTGGCACATGCGGCAATGGCAAATATGCGGATCGTCGAGCGTACCCTCGGCGCGATAGCGCACCGCGCCGCACTGGCAGCCGCCGGTAAAGATTCGTCTGATCATGACTTCCAGTCCCCTGGGGCCGGCCACTGATCGGTCTCATGGTCAGGGTGCTGGAAAGAAATGATCTGTTCCTGCCTTGCATAATAGTCCGGGTCTTCGTGCACCGGCTGATCGAAAATCGTTTCGACCCAAGGCAGTCGCGAGGCGTAGTTGACCTGGATTTGCGGAGCAAGGTCCGAACGGTCATCAAACGTGCCGATCGCAATTTCGAGGCCGCCCGGATGTCGGTAGGTCAGCGGCGTGCCGCATTTCCGGCAGAAGCCGCGATCGATATTGACGGAGGACTGGAAGTAACTCGGTTCGTCGCGGGTCCACTCGACCCCGTCCTTTGGGGCTGTGACAAGCGCCGAAAAGAACGACCCAAACTGCTTCTGACACATGCGGCAGTGGCAGATCGAGGGGCGGCCGAGCTTTCCATGGATGCGGAAGCGCACGGCTCCGCATTGGCATCCTCCTGTGCGTACGGCATCGGTCATCGCTTTGCCTCCGGTGGCCAGGTTTCGGTGTCGTGATCGGGGTGCTGATACGAAACGAGATCGGCGAGGAACGAGCCCGCTGCCACATCCGCCATCGTATCTTCGCCCGGCAATTCGTGCACCCGGTCGACATAGGGCAGCTTTGCCTCGATACCCCACTGGACCGTCGGCACGATGCCTTGAGGCCTGTCGAAGGCTGCGATCGCCAGTGCCATGCCGTCCGGCGCCTCATAGGTCAGCGGCGTGCCGCAATCACCGCAGAAGCCGCGCCAGACGGCGTTCGACGACTGGAAGCGCCGGCGCTCGCCGCGCGTCCAGGTGACCGTCGCGCCGCGCACGGAGACGAGCGGCAGATAGAAGTTTCCGCTCGCCTTCTGACACATGCGGCAATGGCAAACCGAGGCGTCGCCGAGCTCTCCCTCGACGCGAAAGCGGATCGCGCCACATTGGCATCCGCCCGTATGGATCTCGTCCGTCATGTCGCGCTCCTCTTCCTTCTGCCGGGTCGCCGCCGACCCGGCTACGTCACGTCTGCGACCGCTTGACTTCCCAGGTTGTCACGCGCTCGCCGGTTTCCGGGTCCTTGCCGTCCTTGAGCTGGATTCCTCGTGCCTGAAGATCGTCACGAATGCTGTCCGCTTCGGCGAAGTTCTTCGCCCTGATGAGTTCGAGCCGCGCGCGCACGCGCTCGTCGATCTCATGCACGACTGCCTCGTCGAGCTCGATTTCCTTTGGCGCAACGCCGAGCAGAGCCGCACTTGCGGCAAAAACGCCGGCCTGACGCGAATCGACGGATGCCTTCTGGGCAAGCGCGTGCAGTGCCTGGACCGCGGCGACGGTGTTGAGGTCATCCGCAAGCGCCGCGACGACCGCAGGATCCGGTTCGTCGGCCGCCTCGCCGGGCACAGGCCATTTCGACAGCAGGTGCTCGGCCTCCTCGAGCCGCTTGACGGAGAAGTCAATCGGCTCGCGATAGTGGGTCATCAGCATTGCGAGCCGCAACACCTCGCCCGGCCATTTGCGCCCGCCGAACTTCTCGGTGTGGAGAAGTTCGTAGATCGTGACGAAATTGCCCTCCGACTTCGACATCTTGCGGCCTTCGACCTGCAGGAAGCCGTTGTGCATCCAGACGTTTGCCATCACCTCGGTGCCATGGGCGCAACGCGACTGGGCGATTTCGTTTTCATGGTGCGGGAAGATCAGATCCAGCCCGCCCCCGTGAATGTCGAACACCTCGCCGAGATAACGCCCGCTCATCGCCGAGCATTCGATGTGCCAGCCGGGGCGACCGCGCCCCCAGGGGCTCTCCCAGCCGGGTTCGTCGTCCTCGGAAAGCTTCCAGAGCACGAAATCGCCGGGATTTTTCTTGTGAGCATCGACTGCGATGCGGGCTCCGGCCTGCTGCTCGTCGAGGTTGCGCTTTGAAAGCTGGCCATAGTCAGCCATCGATTTCGTATCGAACAGCACTTCCCCGGCCGCTTGATAGGCGTGCCCCTTCGCGATCAGCTTCTCGATGATCTCGATCATCTGCGCGATATTCTCGGTCGCCCGCGGCTGCACGTCCGGATCAAGGCAGCCGAGCGCCTTCGCATCTTCGAGAAACTGTGTCTCGGTTTTCTCGGTCACGTGCCGGATCGCCTCGTTCAGCGAGAGCCCGGGATAATCGCGCAGCGCCCGTGCGTTGATCTTGTCGTCGACGTCGGTGATGTTGCGAGCATAGGTGACATGGTTCGCGCCGTAGACATGGCGCAGCAGTCGAAAAAGAACATCGAAGACGATGGTCGGGCGCGCGTTGCCGATGTGGGCATAGTCGTAAACCGTGGGGCCGCAGACATACATACGAACGTTTTCCGGGTCGATGGGCCGGAAATCGGCCTTCTCCCGCGTCAGTGTGTTGTACAGCTTCAACGTCGGCATTCCGCCCATCCCAAATCTCCAAGCCTGCATGCAACCGTCGGAATATACAGCGTCCGGGCGGCCCGCACGTTTGTCATCTTGGATTTTAGGAGACGAAAACGGCCAGGCCAGCGGATCGCTAGCGAATAATCTTCCGGCAAATAATGCAGATAACCGTTTTCATGGCGACACTTATCGCGCTTCGCACCACGCCGGTCAAGAGGTCAACCACAGGCAAGCAAAGACCGGCATCTTCAAACGAAGGCGGCCATGGATTTGTCATCATTTGGCAATCTGGATCGCCGCAACGGGAAGGAGATTCGCGATTGCAGATTGGACCCCTGCATCCGATCCCTGTTTCCGGAGGAACAACGGGGAGCTTGGCTTTCGCGCACAACGGGAAAACCAAGTGTTTCCGGTAGGGGACCGCATCAAGGAGAGAATGCACAGTGAAGGCCGCCAAGATCACCGAAACGAAACCGCCCGCCGCCGACCTGGTAACGCTGTATCGGCCGCTTGGCCTGAAGGCCGTGCTCGCCGCAGCACTGCAGGTCAAGGTCAAACCCGCAGGCAAGCTCGTCAAGCGCACCGCCTGACCACCACTGACGCGGCGCGCTGCTAAAACAGGGACATCTGCCGGTCGTCGCCGTTCCGGTCTTCAGCGCGTTTCCGCCCTACCGTTTCCGGCGATTTGGCAGGGACGACCTCCTCCTGGATCTCGGGTCCGGTATTCGCGACCTTGTTGACCCTGTCCGATACAGCGATCGCCTCGAAATAGTCGTCCGGAGCCGGTCTCATGAGATCGGCTATTTCGCGCGGTTCCTGCGTTTTGCAATCCAGCCAGCGGGCGAAGTCTTCCGGCAGGATCACGACCGGCATGCGATCATGGATATGCCGAACCGCCCTGTTGGCACCGGTGGTGAGGACAGCCGCCGTATCGACCTCCGAGCCGTCTGCTGAAGACCAGGTCTCCATGAGGCCGGCAAAGGCGACGATCCCGCCCCTCTTCGGGCGGACCCAGTAGGCCTGGGACGCTTCTCCGCTGCCTTTTGCCGGGCGGTGCCACTCGTAGAAGCCAGAAGCCGGCACCAGAATGCGGCGATGCCGCATCGCCGCGCGGAAGGCAGCCTTTCCGACCGCCGATTCGGAACGGGCGTTGATGAGCAGCGGGAACTTGCGAGGATCCTGCGCCCAGCCGGGCGTGAAGCCCCAGCGGACGAGCATGGCTTTTCGCTCCGGCAGATTGCTGCCCGGCTTCGCCCGATCCGAGGCGGTGACCACGATGATCGGCTGCGTTGGCGCGATGTTGTAGCGCGCCGGGAAGTCTTCCGCCTCCAGCAGGCCAAACAGTTCTATCAATTCTTCCGCCGTCGCTGTCAGCGCAAATCGTCCGCACATGACACCGATGTGGCACTTCACGTAGGATGGGTCAACGATCCAACGCCATTTTGATTCTGTGATGCGAAAGCAGCCCCAACTCGCTTCCTCCGCCATCCTCGAACGGGATGGGCGCTATCTGCTCGTCCGGCGTGCCAACCCGCCGTCGGCCGACATGTACGCGTTCCCCGGCGGCCGGGCAGAGCCAGGCGAGGCGCCCGCAGAGACCGCGCTGCGCGAGCTTGCCGAGGAGACCGGCATCAGCGGCCGCGACCCGGTGCTCTTCGAAACCTACGATCTGCCGGGTAAGGAATCGGAGGGGCGGCATTTCCTGCTTTCGGTTTTCAGGGTCCAGGCGGATAGCGACGCCGTTGCGATCGCAAACGACGACGCCGCAGGCGTCGGCTGGTTTACGCCTGAGGAAATCTTCGAATTGCCGATACCCGAGAGCGTTCGCCAATGCGTGGAAAGGCTATCCGGAATGCAATCAAGACCTTCGGTTTGCCATAAATCCGACGCTGATTCGGACTTGATGGGATCATGACCAGCGCCCCGCCCATCTTCCGACTTGCCTTGACCGGCGCCCTCCTCGTTTTCGCGGTCGGCGCCGCCGCCCAGCAAGAAGAGACACCACGACCGGACAAGGCGGCGCCTCCCGTGATTGGGCAAAACACGACACCGTATGACCAGCGACTGATTCGCCTCGCCGAAATTCTCGGATCGGTCCATTATCTGCGCAATCTCTGCCTCAAGGGCGGAGAAGACACGTGGCGACGTTCGACACAGGAACTGATCGAGAAGGAGACGGCCAACGAACCCCAACGTCGTGATCGTCTGACTGCCGCCTTCAACCGCGGGTATCGAACCTTCGCGTCCGTCTACACCACGTGCACCGAGCCCGCCACGCTCGCCGAGCAGCGGTACCGTGCCGAAGGTGCAACACTTGCATCAGAAATCGTCGCTCGCTTTGGAAATTAGCAAGAAATTAACCTCTTTTCTCGGGACCCCGTGTCGTTTCGGGAAAAGGCTGCTAAGTTCGTTAAGAGAGTGGTAAGAAGTCACCGGCCTATCCGCCCCGTTCAGTCGCGGTTCAGCGGAACGGCGTTAGATTGAGCCAAGTGCACGTATTGGAAGTCGCATGGAACGAATGATGGAACCAAGCCTGTCCGACATCGACGACATGATCGTCCACGAGAAAATGCAGGCGGCCCTCGAACATCAGAACGAAGCCTGGGCGGACGGCATGGCGGACGGCATCGAGCCGGAGATCATCGCCGATGCCGCGATTGCGCTGGCCATGCGGGAAACCATCCGCCTCCATGGCGAAGAAGGTGCGGAAGCGATGCTGAATTCGCTTCGTGAGCGCATGCTGGCCGGAGAATTCTCGCCGCAGCGGACAATCCAATAAAATCGGGACTGCCTCAATGAGACGGAACCTTGCAAACCGGGTTTCCTCGGTTCGCCTTGCTACGCTGCTATTGGCCGGCGTGGCGGCATGCACGCCGATCATGGCTGCTCCCACCTTTGCGCTCAGCGAGCTTCAAGGTGTTCCCGGCCCCATCGCCAGCGATCAGAATACGGCGCCCTCCGACCAGCCTGACCAGGTCGAGTCAGAGAAGGCGCCTCTCGAAATTCCGATGCCTGACCCATTGGTCGACAACGCTGCCGCCAAGGATGACGAAATCGGAACCTCGCAAATCGTTGACCCGGTCGAGGTGCTGACGGACGTCTCCAAGATTCCGGCGCCCGTTGCGCGCATGCGCGAACTGATCGTCGAAGCCGCCGCCTCGGGCGATATCGAGAGATTGCGGCCGCTGCTCGGCAAGGGACCGACCCAAACGCAAGTGACAGGTGTCAACAGCGACGAGGACCCGGTTGCAACACTCAAGGGTCTTTCCGGCGACCAGGACGGCGTCGAAATCCTGGCGATACTTCTCGACGTTCTGTCGACCGGCTTCGTTCTCGCGGACAAGGGCACGCCGGAAGAAGCCTATGTGTGGCCCTACTTTGCCGAAAAGCCGCTGTCCTCGCTGACGGCGCCGGAAAAGGTGGACCTGTTCCGGCTCGTCACGGCCGGCGATTTCGCCGAGATGGAAGAATTCGGGAGCTACAACTTCTACCGCGTCGGCATCACGCCCGACGGCCGGTGGAAGTTTTTTGTCGCCGGCGACTGAGTGATCCAACGACCGGAACGGAGCACTTTTCTCGCACCGTCCCGGCGGTATGCTTGCCGATGACCTGAGAACATCCTACCTCTTCGACAAAGAGAACAGGATTCGAACCATGTCAAAGGTCTGCCTCGATGACCGCGCGATCCTCAGCGTGTCCGGCAAGGACGCCGAAGATCTTCTGCAAAACCTGATCACCACCGACCTCGGCGGGCTCGGTGCCGATGAAGCGCGTCCCGGCGCCTTGCTGACGCCGCAGGGCAAGATCCTGTTCGACTTCCTGATTTCCCGCGATGGCGACGCGCTTAGGCTGGAGACGACGAGCGACCAGGCCGAGCCGCTGCTGAAGCGGCTGACCATGTATAAATTGCGTTCCGCAGTCGAGCTCTCACTGCAGTCGCCGGCGCCGGTCACGGTCGTGTTCGGCGAGGAACCACCGGCGGAGAGTTACCGCGACTATCGATTTGAAAAGGCCGGACTTTCCGTTTTCCGCCTCTATCGCGAAATGGAGGGAGCGGATGCAACGGTCGCCGATATCGAGAGGCTTAGAATCGCGGGCGGTATTGCCGTTTCGGGCGCCGATTTCGCCTTGCAAGACGCCTTTCCGCACGATGTCCTGATGGATCTCAATGGCGGACTCTCCTTCCGGAAGGGCTGCTATGTCGGCCAGGAGGTCATTTCCCGCATGCAGCACCGCGCCACAGCGCGCCGCCGTGTCGTGATCGTTACGGGTGAAGCGCCGCTTCCGCAGACGGGTGCGAGCATCTCGGTCAATGGCCGATCGATCGGCGCTCTTGGCACCGTACGCGATAGAGCCGCCCTTGCGATCGTCCGCATAGACAAGGCCGGCGAGGCGATCGCCAATGGGGACGCCATTCTCGCCGGTGACTTGCCCGTGACGTTGACCCTGCCCGGCTGGACTGGCCTTTCGTTCCCGACCGAGGCGGACGAGGCAAGCGCATGACGAATGCGCGAGCCTGGCAGCGTATGCTTTCCGGGCGGCGGCTCGATTTGCTCGATCCGTCGCCGCTCGACGTCGAGCTTTCCGACATTGCCCACGGACTTGCCCGCGTGGCGCGCTGGAACGGCCAGACGGCGGGCGACCACGCTTTTTCCGTTGCCCAGCATAGCCTGATCGTCGAGGATATCTTCCGTCGGACCAACCGCTGCAATGCGGACGAATGCCTGTTGGCGCTCCTTCACGATGCCCCGGAATATGTCATCGGCGATATGATTTCACCGTTCAAAGCGGTCGTCGGCGGTGGTTACAAGTCCGTGGAAAAGCGGCTCGAAAGCGCCGTACACCTGCGCTTCGGCTTGCCGCCTCATACGCCCAAGGAACTGAAAGAGCGGATCAAGAAGGCCGATCACATCGCCGCCTACTTCGAGGCGACCGAGCTTGCGGGTTTCTCGGCGGAAGAGGCCCGCAAGTTCTTCGGCCAGCCGCGCGGCATTACGCGGGAGACCCTGCTGATCGATCCGCTGCCGGCGGTCGAAGCGCAGCGGCTCTTTGCCGAACGGTTCAATACGCTCGAAGGGGAGCGGGCCATGGCAAAGGCGGAAGCCTGAATGACCGGCATTGTCGTCTCGCCGCTTGCGCGCATCGCAGAAATGGCCGTTCGCCACGGTTGCCGCGAGATGGTGAGCCTGCTTGCCAAAGGACAGGATTTTCACCGTCCCGCCGTCATCGATCGGGCGAAACACGTGACGATCGGTGTCAACGACATCAGCTTCGCGGGAACCGGCGACCTGATTGCGCCGCAGGAGGAACACGTCCGGCGGATTATTGATTTTGCCCGCAACTGGGACCGTACCCGGCCGCTCCTCATCCATTGCTGGATGGGCGTTTCTCGTTCGCCGGCGGCGGCGTTGATCGCGGCACTGGCGGTCGAGCCGGACCAGGACGATGCCGCCCTCGCTGCACGCCTGCGGCACGTCTCGCCATACGCCACGCCTAACCCACGGCTGGTGGAGATCGGCGACGAGGCACTATCGCGAAAGGGCAGGCTCGTTGATGCCGTGCGGTCCATCGGCCGCGGCGCCGACGCCGACGGCAATGCGCCATTCATGCTCCCCACTCGAGCGGAGAGCGCGCGGCATGCTGACTGACTTGCCTGCCGTCACAGTCGAGATCGGCCTCAATGCGGCAATCGTCGCTGTCGTCAACCGCAGCCCGCATATTCTCGCCGTCAGCGAGGCGGATGGCGACGCGCGCGACAGCCTGCCCTTCGGTCCGTTCGATCCGGCGCGTCACCGCACCTTCGAGAGCGGGCTGCGTGACCGCGTCGAAAAACGCATCGCTCTCAGGCTTGGATATATCGAACAGCTCTACACCTTCGGAGACCGTGGGCGCCAACGGCTGCCGGGCGAAGAAGGCAAGCACATGGTCTCCGTCGGTTATCTGGCGCTGACGCGCACTGACGCGGAGAACAATGAGCAGTTGGCGGAGGCCGGTGCTCACTGGCGGGACTGGTACGGCTATCTGCCGTGGGAGGACTGGCGGCGGGGGCGTCCCGCCCTCCTCGATCAGGTGATCCTGCCGGCGCTTGCGCGCTGGGAAAACAGTCCACCCTATGACGAACGATCGGCTTCAGCCGCGCAACGCCGCTCCCGCATTCGCCTCGCCTTCGGCCTTGACGATTTTCCCTGGGACGAGGAGCGCGTGCTCGAACGCTACGAGTTGCTTTACGAGGCCGGCCTTGTACGCGAGGCGGTGATCGACGGGCATTGCCGCGATCTCGACAATCCGGCTATCGGCTTGGCGATGCGCCACGACCACCGTCGCATTGTCGCCACGGCGGTCGCCAGATTGCGCGGCAAGATCAAATACCGGCCCGTCGTGTTCGAACTGATGCCACCGGAATTCACGCTCACCGATCTGCAGGCAACCGTCGAAGCGATCTCCGGCCGTCACTTGCACAAGCAGAACTTCCGACGGTTGGTCGAAGGCGCAGAACTCGTCGAGCCGACCGGTGGAACGCTTGCCTCCACAGGCGGGCGGCCGGCCGCGCTTTTCCGCTTCCGCCGGCAGATCCTGGACGAGCGGCCTGCACCCGGTCTGAAAGTCGGCGGGCGGTGAGAACAGCAGGCTACTTGATGATGGCACAAGCCAGCCGGTCACCCGCGTCGCCCGCCGGTTGGCTGCGGTTGTCATCGGAGTGCGCATGGATCATCAAGGCGCGGCCACGAATGGCGGTACCCTTGTCGTCGAGAGAGACGAAGCTGTTGAACACCTGCGCGCGCAGAGTCCCGTCGTCGCCGACATACTGGTTCGGCATATCGCCTGCATGCGGGCCTTTTGCCGCCAGGAATCCATGCTCGGCGTTCGCATCCTCGCCGGCAAAATGCTTGCCCGCCGACTCGAAGCCGCCGGCTGGGTCGCAGCTTCCGACTTCGTGAACATGGAAGGCAACCCAGGTGTCTTTTGGCAGGCCGGTGACCTCCATTTCGATCAGCACCCCTTTTCCGGCCGCGGTCAGCGCGGCTCGGCCCGTCTCCTTGCCGTCCTTGCCGATGAAATTCGCGACGGCGGTCTGCGATGACTCTTGCGCAGATGCGATCGCAGGCACAGTGGTTGTCGCGCCGACGGCCAGCGCAACGACGGCTAATGTTCTGATCATCACCAAAATCCCTCCTCGCTCACGGGCAAAGAGAAATCAACGCGCGGATGGTAATGTCGTTCCACGCGAGCGCGGAAGAGTTGTGGTTGATGATTTCGGCGCATGCGAGCGCCCGGCGGCGAACTGCGCGCCAATTTTTTGAACTTGCGCAACTCCGGACGGAAAACCGTTACACACTTTTCCTGGAATTGCTCAGATCGTCACGTCGAGCCCAATATCGAGCGTCGGCGCCGCCATGGTGATCTTCGAAGTCGAGATGTAGTCGACGCCTGTCTCGGCGATTGCCCGGATCGTGTCGATCTTGACATTGCCCGACGCCTCGAGCCGCGTACGGCGCGGGTCGGCGGCATAGTCGGCCGGGCCAAGCTTCCAGTGTTCGGAATTGACCGCAACGGCCTCGCGCAGCATCTCCGGTCTCATGTTGTCAAGCAGGATCACGTCCGGCGCAGCAGTCAGCGCCTCGCTCATCTGCGCAAGCCCATCGACCTCGACCTCCACCTTGACGAGATGGCCGCAATAGGCGCGTGCGGCACGAATCGCGCCGGCTACACCGCCGGAAACAGCGATGTGATTGTCCTTGATCAGCACAGCGTCGTCGAGGCCATAGCGATGATTAGAGCCGCCGCCGAGGCGGACAGCGTATTTCTCCAGCGCACGCAGGCCGGGGATGGTCTTGCGGGTACAGCAGACCTTGGCGGTCGTATGCGCGATCTCATCGGCGAACTTCGCGGTGTAGCTGGCGATCCCGGAGAGATGCATGAGGAAATTGAGGGCAACGCGCTCAGCGGACAGCAGCCCCCTTGCACGGCCGGATATCCGCGCAATGGCGGCGCCGGGCGCGACGCGATCGCCGTCGGCAGCGAGCGCGTCGAAGCGGATCGACGGATCGACCAGCCGAAATGCCGTCCTTGCCAGGTCCAGCCCGGCGACGACACCCGCATCGCGAGCGCGCATGTCCGCCGATGCCGTCATATCCGGACCGATCGTCGATAGCGTCGTGATATCGCCGGCGCGGCCGAGATCCTCCAGGAGGGCGGCTCTCACCTGGTCTTCGACCATGAGTGCGGGCAGTTCCGGGCGTAGCGCGGCAGTCATGGGCTTGGCTCCTGTCGGGATGTCATCATAACGATATAACGATCGCGGATACCCGGCGTCACGCCGGCTCGGTCTCGGCCACTTCTGCGGCCAGGCGCTCGGCCTGCGCCAGCGTCAGATACGTGCGCCGCTGCCATTCCGCGCGTTCGGACGGGCAGTCGGCGCGGAAATGACCTCCGCGGCTCTCGGTGCGTTGAAGGGCTGCGACGGCGATGAGCTTGGCGGTGGTGATGATGTTGGCGAAGCGCAGGCGGTTGTTGGCGCGCTCCAGCGCCGCAATCTCGCGGATTGCCCGCGTCAGGCTCTCGCGCGTGCGGACAACGCCGACACACTCGCTCATCAGGCTGCGCAGGACCTTGAACGGAGGGCTGTCCTCGACCGTCACCGGATCGTCGTTCTCGCCGGCGTCGTCGCCCCACTCGGTGAGCTTCGGCGCCGGCAATGTGCCCTTGATGCTTTCCGCAATGCGCGCGGCGAAGACAACGGCCTCCAGCAACGAATTGGAAGCAAGGCGGTTGGCGCCGTGAACGCCGGTTGAGGTCACCTCGCCCGCTGCCCAGAGACCATCGATCGAGGTGCGGCCCTGGCCGTCGGTCAACACACCGCCCATGTGATAGTGAACTGCGGGGACGACCGGGATCGGTTGCGTCACCGGGTCGATACTGGCCGCAAGGCAGGAGGCGTATACGGTCGGGAACATCTCCGGGAAATGTTTGCCGACCGCCTTGGTGCAATCGAGGAAGGCGCCGCGTCCGGCCTGCACCTCGGCGAAAACGCCACGCGAGACGATATCCCGCGGCGCGAGTTCGCCGTCGGGATGAATGTCGAGCATGAAACGATGACCTGCGGAATTGACAAGCACGGCGCCATCGCCGCGCAGTGCTTCCGTAGCCAAGGGCGCCGGGTCCTTGCCGATATTGATCGCGGTAGGATGGAACTGGACGAATTCCGGGTCGGCGATGATGGCGCCTGCTCGCGCGGCCATGCCGACACCCTGGCCGCAGGCCTCCCACGGATTGGTCGTGACGGCGTAGAGATGCCCGATGCCGCCGGAGCAAAGAACGACGGCACGGGCCGGGAAGGAAACGCGGGTCTTCGACTGGCCGGCATCCGGCCTTGCGACGACACCCGAGATGAAGCGCCCCTCGCGCACCAGTTCCTCGACCACATAGCCTTCGATGATGCGGATCGACGGGGTCCTGCGCACGGCGGCGATCAGCGCTTCCATGATCGCCTTGCCGGCCATGTCGCCCCTGACGCGAACGATACGCCGCTCGGAATGCGCCGCCTCGCGCGAAAGCAGGAGCTTGCCTTCCAGATCGCGATCGAAGGGTACGCCGTATTCGAGGAGGTCGTGAATGCGCGCCGGCCCCTCGGCGACCATCATCCGCGTCATCTTCTCGTCGACGATCCCGGCACCGGCCGTGACCGTATCGGCGACGTGCTTCTCGAATGTGTCGCCCGGGCTCATCGCGGCAGCGATGCCGCCTTGCGCCCAGGCAGACGAGGCGCCGTGGCCGATCGGGGCGGCGGCAAGGATGGTCACGGGACGCGGCGCCAGCTTCAGTGCGCAGAAGAGCCCGGCGAGCCCGCCGCCGACGATGACTATGTCATCAATGCCGTTGAAAGATTGCGGGCGAAAATGGTCTTTCAGCATGGTTCGGTAGCTCCTCCAACCGCATGCATGGGTGCCGAGCCGAGGCCCGGGCATCGATTACTGCTTGAGGTTCACCATGCGCTCGACCGCAAGGCGTGCGCGGCCGGCGATCGCCGGATCGACCAGAACCTCTTCCGTCATGGTGAGCAGGCTGTCGAGGATCTTCGGCAGCGTGATGCGCTTCATGTGCGGACAGAGGTTGCAGGGCTTGACGAAATTGACGCCCTCGACTTCCGCCTGGATATTGGAAGCCATGGAGCATTCGGTGACGAGAAGTACCTTTTGCGGCTGCTTGTCCTTGACGTAATTGATCATGCCCGAGGTGGAGCCGGCGAAATCGCAGACGGCGATGACGTCCGGGTGGCATTCCGGATGGCCGATGATCTCGATGCCCGGATTGGCCTCCTTATAAGCGAGGAGTTCCGCCGCGGTGAAACGTTCATGGACCTCGCAATGGCCCTTCCAGGTGAGGATCTTCTTGTTCGTCTGGCGCGCGACATTCATCGCCAGGTATTCGTCGGGAATGCAGAGGACGGTGTCGGACTCCAGGCTCTCGACGACCGCCAGCACGTTGGATGACGTGCAGCAGATGTCGGTCTCCGCCTTCACTTCCGCCGAGGTGTTGACGTAGGTGACGACCGGCACGCCGGGATAACGCTGCTTGAGCAGGCGTACATCCGCGCCGGTGATCGATTCGGACAACGAGCAGCCGGCCTTGGCATCCGGGATCAGTACGGTCTTTTCCGGGTTGAGCAGCTTCGAGGTCTCAGCCATGAAATGCACGCCGCACTGGACGATGATTTCGGCGTCCACCTTGGTGGCGTCGCGCGCGAGCTGCAGCGAATCCCCGACGATGTCGGCAACGCAATGGAAAATATCGGGCGTCTGGTAGTTGTGCGCCAGAATGACGGCGTTGCGCTCCTTCTTCAGCCGATTGATCGCATGAACATAGGGCGCATAGGCGGGCCACTCGATGGCCGGGATGAAATCCTTGACCTTCTCGTAAAGATGCGCGGTTTCGCGGGCGATCGCTGGCGTGTAGGCGAGGTCCGGCTTTTCGATGACATCGAAGCGCGCGGCCGCGCTGACGAATGCCGGGACTGGCGTTGCGTCCGCGCGAAGGTCAAGATTGCTCATCGGGCTTCTCCTCTCCCGCCGTTCCCGGCGGTTTCCAATTATGCTCATATTGAGCATAATTGGGCCAAAACAAAAGCGGCCAAGCCGCGGCGACTGATTTAGAAAGTTTTGTGACAGATTTCAAGGAGGATGCGCCCTTTTCGGGCGCACCGGTATTGTCGCCGGTCAGGCCATCGCCGGTCTTGCGACACCACGCTCCTCGATCGGCCAATGGACGATGGCCGCAAAAACACCGAGCGCGACACCCAGCCACCAGACCGGGTCATAGGAGCCGAAGCGGTCGTAGAGGTAGCCGCCCATCCAGACGCCGAGGAACGAACCGATCTGGTGGGAAAGGAAGACGATGCCGCCCAGCAGGCCGAGATGCCTCGTTCCGAACATGATCGCCACCAGGCCATTGGTCGGCGGCACGGTCGACAGCCACAGCAACCCCATGACGATGGCGAAGATGATGACCGAGGCCGGCGACTGCGGCAGCAGCAGGAAGGCGGTAACAGCGACCGAGCGGGCAAGATAGATCAGCGCCAGGAAATAGGGCTTCGAATAGCGCTGGCCGATGATGCCGGCCGAAAACGACCCGATGATGTTGAAGAAGCCGATCAGCGCAAGCGCAATCACCGCATAACGAGCATCGATGCCGATGTCGCCGATATAGGCGGGGAAATGGGCGGTGATGAAGGCGACCTGATAGCCACAAACGAAGAAGCCCGAAACCAGCAGCAGATAGCTTCTATGCCCCATTGCTTCCCTCAGGGCCTCGCCAACCGTCTGCTTGTAGTGCGTTTCCGACTGGCGGCCGGAAGACGCGTTGCCGCGCAACGGAATTGCGACAAGCGGGACGAGCAGCATCAGCACGCCGAGATAGACCAGGCTGTCGGACCAGCCAAAGGCGGAAATCAGTCCCTGGCTCAGCGGCGCGAACAGGAACATGCCGGCCGAGCCGGCCGCCGTGCCGATACCGAAGGCGAGCGAACGCTGCTCCGGCGCGACATTGCGGGCGAAGGCGGAAAGCACGATGCCGAAGGAACCGGACGCAACGCCGAAACCGACCAGCACGCCGCCGCCGATATGCAGCCAGATCGGCGCATTGGCAAAGGCCATGATTGTGAGACCCGCCGCATAGATGAGCCCGGACAGCGCCAGCACGCGCCAGGTGCCGAACTTGTCGGCTATCGCCCCGAAGAACGGTTGACCAAGCCCCCAGCAGAGATTCTGGAGCGCCATTGCGAGGCCGAACGTCGTTCGATCCCAGCCCGTGTCGGCAAGCATCGGCAACTGGAAGAAGCCCATGGCGGAGCGCGGACCGAAGGTGAGCATCGCGATCACGGAACCGGCGGCGATGATCAGCCACGGCAGGCTGCTGCGCTCGGAGACACGGGTTGCGGTGGCAGAAACGGCGGACATGGATGAGCTCCGATCGATGAGGGGCCATGGCTATGTCCCCTCAAACTGAGGAGGGCGCATGCTATGCTCAAATTGAGGAAAGCCAATTAATTTGACGATGAGATCACAGGAATTGATGCTGGAGCCGCGGGCAGCCGCTCGCGAATAGTGCGTCAATTGGTGGCGCGGATTTTCATCGGCCAGCGCTCGCCGCGCCGGCGAACAACCCTGGCCTCGTCGCCGAGCCTGACGGTGCCTTCGCCCCGCGGCACGGCATTCCAACCGAAGAGCACGCCCGCCACGCGCCGGTCAGCAGACATGCGCTTGTCCGCAAGACCTTGGATCGGATTGCCACCGATCCTCTCGCCTGTCAGATGGTCCTGCGTGGTCATGATGCATCGGGCGCAGGGTTTGACGAGATCCAAGGTGATGCCCGCGATCTCCAGGCTTTCCCACCAATCTTCTTCCCAGGGGTCGTCGCAATCGATCAGGATGTTGGTGCGGAAACGCTCCATGCCGACTGGCTCCTGCCGCTTCTCGACCAGCGTGCGGTTGAGATCGGCAAGCGACCCGGTGGTCGTGATGAGGATCGGAAAGCCGTCGGCAAATCCAACCGGCGCTGCCGCGCCCGCCCATTCGGCGCCGACGAAGCGCTCCGCCTGTTCGTCCATGTGGACGAGCTTCACTGACCGCCCCAACCAGCCGGAAAGCGCGTCATTGGCCGCATCGTCGGCCACCGCGGCATCAACATCGCTCGACCAGACGCGGACATCGAGCCGACGATCCGGATCGAAGCGCACCGCCAATTCGTTGCCGTTCATTTTCAGGTGCACGCCGCCGTCGATGTGCGCCGCTTCGACCTGCGCCAGCGCCTGCAACTCGCGCTGGGTGATGAAATGGCCATCCGGTTCGACCACCATGAAGCGCCGGTCGCCGGCGAGCCCATCGACATTGACCGTCACTTCGGTTTGCGGAATGGCGCGGCCGCTCTTCAGGGGATGGATGTTAAGGCCGGTCACTTTCATGTCGATCTTCCCGAGCTCAGAAATTGATTCAGGCCGCTCGCAATCTGATTCACGGAGCGGCGCCAATCCGTTGAAAGATTTAGATTTCATCCAGCAGCATGGCAAGTACGCCACGCAGCCGTGCTTGCCGCTCCGCCGCCAGCCGACGCCCTGTCGCCGTCTGGAAGCCGTCCGCTAGACGAAATAGCTTCGTCTCGAAGTGATCGATCGCGAAGGCCTTGTCGTCGAGCGTTCGGTTCTCGGCCAGCGGATCGAGCGGATCATAGAGCCCGCTGCCCATGCGTCCGGCGATGTAGAAGCAGCGCGCCGCACCGACCATGCCGATCGCGTCGAGCCGGTCTGCATCCTGCAAGATCTTCGCCTCCAGCGTTTCGGGCGGCAAGTTGGCGGAGAAGCTGTGCGTCAGAATCGCATGGGCGACCGGCGAAATGTCCGCCGTGCGCCAGCCGAGTCCGTCGAGAATTTGCCATGCCTTCTCGGCAGCAAGCCGGGAAGCCTCGGCGCGTCGCGGCGAATTCTTTTCGACCGCAACGCAATCGTGGAGCAGGACGGCGGCTGAGAGAATGCGCGGGTCGCCACCCTCCTCGGCCTGAATGCGCGCGGCATTCTTCCAGACGCGAATGAGGTGAGACGCATCGTGCGAACCGTCGCCGTCGGCGAAGGCATGCGGCAGGAGTTTCGCGGCAAGCTCGTAATGTGGTGCAAAGGCTGCGGCCAGTTCCGGAAGGCGTGTCATGCGCGGCTTGTCCTTTCGCCTGCCTCAGCCGCGGTTGCTGCAGCGCCGGCCGGGCCACCACTCCCCGTGTTGGACAGGATCTTCTGGTAGAAGAGGCCGATACCGATCAGCACGCCGCCGAGCCCGATGAAGGACAGGGCGCGCAGGAAGCCTTCCAGATTCGACATGTCGATGAGGAAGACCTTGAGCACGGCGATGAAGACGAGCGCGGCCGAGGCAATCCGGATGCTTTTCGCATTGAAGCGCGAGCCGGCGACCAGGAGCAGCACGCCGAGTACGAGCCAGACGACCGAATAGGTGTAGGTTTCCCCTTGAAGGAAGCCCCTCCAGTCCGCGACATTCTCCCCTTGCCAGAAGCGGCGAACGCTGAGGCTCGCCCAGGAAAAGGCGAGTACGGCGCCGCCTACCGCAAGCGCGGCCACGTAAGCCCATGGGCGCTTGTCGCGCGCATACCAGGAGAGGCCGGCATAGGCGATGCCAGGCAGCAGATAGCCGATGAAGAGCAGATCGAAGAACGGGATCCTGCCGAGCAGTTCGCCGCTGAAATACGGATTGAGGCCGAAAAGGTGCGCCGAAAGCACTGACAGCATCGAGAGCACGCCGAGCCCCATGCCGCCGTAACGGAACACCGGACTCGGCGACCTCGTATCCAGGGTCATGAAGATACCGGACGCGCCGATTGCGATGAGCGTATAGATAGACTGCTCCGCAAGCGTCGGAACAGAGCTATCCAATACGCCGCCGTTCATTGCGTGGCGAACAAGGATTGCCAGTGTCAGCAACACGAAAAGGCTCGCAAGCGCCTGCAGCAGATTGCGCACACGCGCCGCCGGCGAGGCGCGAAGCAGATACGCGGACGCCACCAGCAGCAATGCCGGAATGCCGTAGCCCGGCAGGAGGGCATTGAAGACGGACGTCGTCGAGAGCTTGCCGGCGCCGACGATCGTCGGCTCCCAGCCGATCCGCGCCAGCACCACCAGGGCAGATCCGACGGTTATCCAAGGCAGAACGGGCCAGGAGCGGGCGCGTGCGGCGAAGGTGTAGCCGGCGCCGAGCAGAGCGATCGCAAGGGTGGTGACGAGGCCGTCCGTCCAGGCATGCAGGCCGAGGACGAAGAGGCCGAAGGAGCCCGCAACCGACAGCCCGCCGGCGATATGCAAATCCCTCGTGTCTGCGCTTCGGCGGTATAACCACTCCACGAGAGCAAGGAGAAGCAAGCCGCTGACGAAGGCTGCAAGCCCATGTGGCAGATCGAACGCGAATTTGCCGGTCATGAGGAAGGACATGGCCAAAAGCGCGTTCGGCGCGATGGCGGCGATGCCCGCCCACAGGACGGCAAACTGCGAACGGGTCTCGAGCCGCCTGGCGAGCACGAAGGAAGCCAAAAGGACGAAGACGGCCGACAGCACCATCGCGGTCAGCATCGCCGTGCCGCCGGAAACGACGATCTCGGGCTGCGCGCGAGACGGGTCGAGATAGGCAAGAACATTGCTGAGCGCAGTCAGGCTCCACGTGCCGGCAATCGCGCCGAAGGTGGCGAAGAGGGCCGGATAGATTGCCGTTGCCCTCAGTGCGCCGACCAGGGCCAGCG
Organism: Sinorhizobium terangae; assembly: GCF_029714365.1. NCBI lineage: Bacteria > Pseudomonadati > Pseudomonadota > Alphaproteobacteria > Hyphomicrobiales > Rhizobiaceae > Sinorhizobium > Sinorhizobium terangae. The sequence goes on along the minus strand of NZ_CP121659.1, from coordinate 768,329 downwards.
CTGCGATTAACGCGACAAATTCCTGGACCGGGAAACGTGCGGCGGTAACAGCCGGGCTGATGAGGAGGAGTGCCAGAACCGTTGCGGCGATCGCGGCCGAAACGGTGACTGCCGCGTGGGGCGGCGCAAACAGCCTTTCCCATCGGCCGGCCGCGGTCGCCGCAGCACGCCCTGTCCCCGGCCCGTCCTCTGCCGCTCGCTCGGCGGCGCCGGGCCAGACCAGTCCGACGCCCGCGATCATCACCAGGAGCGCGAAAGTGACGGGTGGAGCCTCGAAGGGCGTCACACCGACAACGTAGGCGAGTCCCCAGAGGCCAAGCCCGACGTTGGCAAGCGTCGGCACAACCGTCCAGCGGCGCAGGCGCGAGGCGCAGAGCGTTGCAAGCCAGGCAATCGAGAGGAAGCCGAACAGCACCCAGGGTCGAGGTTCTGCGCTCGATACAAACAGGGGTGTGAGCAATGAGGCGAGAAGCCCGAGTCCGGCAAGGGCCTGGCCATGCAGCAGCGACAAGGCCACAGTCACCAACGAAACCAGCGCCAGCAACGCGAAAGCGGTCGCGGTGCCGATGAATCCATAAATACCGTGGGCGGCGTATACGACACCGAACAGCGTGACCGCGCCGGCGGCCGTCAGCACGCCCGGGATCATTGCATGACGGAACCTGTCGGCTATCGTCGGCACCGCGCGGCGGCGGATCACTTCGCCGGCGATCCCAAGCACTAGACCGAAAGCCGCCGCGAGCGTCAGCCGAACCGCTGGACTCAGCAGCCCTGCATCGATCGAATATTGCACCAGGAAGTAACCACCGAGCGCCAGCGCCAGACCGCCGACCCACACGGGCCATTGGCCGCCAATTCGGCTCTCGAGGCTCTCCGTCGCGGCTGGCTCTACCGTGACCGCCGCAGCGACCTGTTCGTCCTGGCCCGCCTCCTCAACCTTCTCCCGGTCCGCAGTCTCCCCGCCGAAGATGCGTGCGCCTTCTCGCGCCGCCCGCGACCAGGGGCCTTCCTTTCCTTCGTCTTCAGAAGCGATCGCTTCCGGAGCCTGCGCCTCTTCAGCCGTCTGCGAGGGGGCAGATTCGGGCGCGGTCTGTCGCTCGCTCAATCGAGCGATTTCGGCCTTCAGCGAATTGATTTCGTTCTCCAGCCGCTCCGCGGTCTTTCGGCCACCGAGAAAGGCGGCAAGCGCCATGGCAAAGGCAACAAAGGCAATGACTTCCAGCATCTTTTCCCCGACCGGCAATCTCCGCAGGCTGCTCGCGACCATACAGGTTTTCGCACAAGCGCCAAATGCATTGACGGACGGCGCAGCAATCTCTTCACTGAACTGTCGCGGAACTGTCATGAACTTGCTGCTACAGCGGCAGGCGGACGTCGCAGAACAGGCGGCGGCTCTATCGTTCAATGAGGAGAACCGGCAATGGACAAGTATCTCGCCTCAACGGAAGAAACCGAATTCAAGACGCTGACGGAACGCAGGGAGGAACTGGAGGACATCGGCCAGAACTGTTCCACCAATCCGACCATGGGCGATATCATCAATCGCCGCTTCTCGCGCCGCTCCTTCATCGGCGGCTCGCTCGCCGTTGCCGCCATTTCGACGACGGTGAGCCCGCTCGCGCTTTTGACGGCCGATGAAGCGCGTGCCGACGACGCCTCGCGTTTCGACTTCGCTGAAGTCGAGGCCGGCGTCGACGAAAACCATCACGTCGCCGATGGCTACGATGCCGATATCCTCTTGCGCTGGGGCGACAAGGTATTTGCCGACAGCCCGGACTTCGACCCGAAGAACCAGACGGCTGCCGCCCAGGAAAAGCTCTTCGGTTACAACAATGACTATGTCGGCTTCATCCCGCTCGAAGGCAGTGCGGACCATGGTCTGCTGGTCGTCAACCACGAATACACCAACGCGGAACTGATGTTCCCGGCCTTCGCCTCGATCGTGAAGGAGAAGGTGACCAAGGACGGCAAGGAAGTCGAGGAGGAAAAGGTTACCCTTGGCGAATACACCAAGGACCTCGTCGACATCGAAATGGCCGCCCACGGCGGCACGATCGTCGAAATCCGCAAGGTGGACGGAAAGTGGCAGCCGGTGCTCGACGGCAAATACAACCGCCGCATCACGCTCAATACCGAAATGCAGCTCTCCGGACCGGTCGCCGGACATGACCGTGTGAAGACGCCGTCCGACCCGACTGGCAAGAAAGTCTTCGGCACCGTCAACAATTGCGCCGGCGGCGTCACCGCCTGGGGCACCTACATGATGGCCGAGGAAAACTTCAACGGCTATTTCGGCGGCGAAATCGCCGATGACCATCCGGAGTTCAAGCAGTTGAAGCGTCTCGGGGCGCCGGGCGGACAATACGAGTGGTCGAAATTCTACGACCGTTTCGACGTGTCCAAGGAGCCGACAGAGGCCAACCGCTTCGGCTGGATCGTCGAAGTGGATGCCCTCGACCCGACCTCCGTCCCGAAGAAGCGCACGGCGCTTGGCCGCTTCAAGCACGAAGGTTGCGAATCCATCGTCAACAAGGACGGGCGTGTCGTGCTCTATACCGGCGACGACGAGCGCTATGATTACGTCTACAAATTCGTGACCAAGGGCACCTACAACCCGAACGGCCGCGCCGCCAACATGGACCTCTTCGACGAAGGCACGCTTTATGTGGCGAAGTTCGACGAAGATGGCACCGTCACCTGGATGCCGCTCGTCCATGGCGAGGGGCCGCTCACCGCTGAAAACGGTTTCGCTTCGCAGGCCGACGTGCTGATCGACACCCGGCTTGCCGCCGATGCGCTCGGCGCCACCAAGATGGACCGCCCGGAGGACATTCAGCCCAACCCGAAGACCGGCAAGGTCTACGTGATGCTGACCAACAACACCAAGCGCAAGGCAGAAGAAATCAACGCCGCCAATCCGCGCGCCAAGAACGCCTTCGGCCACATCATCGAAATCACCGAGACCGATGGTGACTTCGCCTCGCTCACCAGCCGGTGGGACGTTCTTCTGAAATGCGGCGATCCGAGCGTTGCCGAAGTCGGTGCGTCGTTCTCGACGGCAACGACCAAGAACGGCTGGTTCGGCATGCCGGACAACTGCACGATCGACGCGGACGGCAGGCTCTGGGTGTCGACGGACGGCAACAACGAAAAGGAAACCGGCCGCACCGATGGCGTCTGGGCGATCGACACCGAGGGCGACGCACGCGGAACCTCCAAGCTGTTCTTCCGTGTTCCCGTCGGTGCCGAGATGTGCGGACCCTGCTTCAATCCGACATCCGACACGTTCTTCCTCGCTGTCCAGCACCCGGGCGACGCCGGCCTTGCCACTTACGAGACGCCGGCAACGCGTTGGCCGGATTTCAAGGACGACATGCCGGTGCGTCCCGCCGTGGTGGCCGTTACCAAGCGCGGCGGCGGTCGGATCGGCTGAACCCCATAGGCAACGGACGCCGCGAAAACGCGGCGTCCGGATCCATCGCGGCAAGTTGTCGATAGGCGCCGATCACGCCGCGGACGGTGGAGACGATTTCAATGCCTTCAGCGCCGCGTGCACAAAGGCGTCACGCACGGAAGCGGCGTCGAGACCGCGCGGCTCGTAGACATGGCGGTTGAGAAAATAGGCGGTCAGCCGGAACGCGGCCGCAAGACTGTCGTGGTCGGCCGCCTGATGCCCGCCGGGGGATAGGAAATCCGGAAGGGCGAGCATGCGTTCGGCATAGCGCGCGCCCGCCTCCCGGCTGACGGCGCGGCCGGACTTGGGAGAGACGTAGACGAGATCCTGACGTACGCCGGTCGCCGCACATTCCGACAGATCCAGACCGAAGCCGAGGTCGTTCAAGACGGCAAGCTCGAAGCGTACGAACAGTTCGCCGGCATCCGCCGGATCCTGTAGATGGTCGACGATGACGGCAAGCGCCTCGTAGAGATGCGGGTGCGGATCGCGCTCCGGCAGCAGCCGCAACAGCGCGCCGAGGGCCTGGATGCCATAGACGGATGTCGCCGCCTCCATCAACCTTGCGGCGCGCAATTGAAGCGGCTCCACCCGAAACTCGCCGAGATGCTCGTCCAGCCGCGCCCGCCAGATCACCTCGACGGAATTGCCGGGCTGCAGCACCGGCTGCATCGTGCGCGACCGACCGGAGCGGACGAGGCCGAGGTGCCGTCCGTGCGCGGCGGTCATGACTTCGGCAATCACGGAGCTTTCGCCGTGCCGCCGGATGCCGAGTATGATGGCTTGATCGCTCCACTGCATGGAAGAGGCATACACCCGGGCCTGAAAGCGGATCAAGCACAGATGCTTGGCCTCGGACGAGCCGACGTGAACGGGTCCCGACGCCACTGTCACCTTTTCGCGACACCGGCCGCCGGCCACATTTCCGCCCTTCTCTTGCCTCTTCTCAGACACTTTTGGCGCTCAAGCCGAACTGGTCGTTGGAATGCCTCCCGAGTCCAAGAATTTGCAGTCAGCAGGATCAACTATGTGTGTGTCCCGGAACAGCGCCGTTAGCTCCGCGCAGCTCTTCGCCGTTCTCCTCGTTTCGTCATTTCTCGCCGGCTGCGCGACAAGCGGCCAAAACGCCAAGCTGAAGGGCCCGGATCCCTATTACGTCGCAATGTACGGGCCGAAACCGGAAGAGAAGTTCCCGCTTGCCGCCATCGACATCAGCAAGGTCGAACCTCGCTTTCTGCGCCAGCAGGTGGCCTATCCCACCTCGGAACCCCCGGGCACGATCATTGTCGACACCCAGAATCGCTTCCTTTATCTCGTGCAGGACGGCGGGATGGCGTTGCGCTATGGAATCGGTGTCGGCAAGGCGGGGCTGGAATTCCAGGGCGAGGCGCGTGTCGGTCGCAAGGCCGAGTGGCCGCGCTGGACGCCGACGTCGGACATGGTCGCACGCGAACCGGAACGCTATGGGCCGCTCGCCGGCGGAATGGAGCCGGGAATTCGCAACCCGCTCGGTCCACGCGCGCTCTATCTTTACCAGGGCAACCGCGACAAGCTGTTTCGGATCCACGGCACCACCGAGGCCTGGTCGATCGGCAAGGCCGTTTCGAGCGGCTGCATCCGGCTTTTCAATCCGGACATCATCGATCTTTACAGCCGCGTGCCGACGGATACGCGCGTCGTCGTACTGCAGTCCGAGCCACCCGTGGCCGGACCGCTCCAAGCGCCAATGTCGACAGCCACCAGTGCGGGGCAACCGCTTCCCATGTGACGCCTCACCAGGCGTCCGGCTCGCGTACCATGTGCACAATGTTCGCAGGGTTCATGATCCAGCCGCCGCGAAAGCCTTCACCCAATTCCTCGACCGCGTCGCAGCGGACAGCCCCGTTCGTCGCGAGATGGTCGAGCGCCTTCTCGTGGTCGTTGGTGAAAAGCTCCAGCCAGATTTCCGCCTGGCTGTAATGCGGCGCCTCGTCTATCCAGAGACGGTTTGGGCCGAGAACAAACCCTTTGGCTGGCGCCTTCTCGTCGAAGGGCGGAAGCCCGACGACGTCGCGGTAGAAGGCAATCACAGCCTCGTATTGATGGCTCGGAACCTTCATGGCGATGTTGAGCCCGCCCTTGATCTCCTTCGACATCGCACGACCTCCTAGGCGTCCGGCTCGAGCGCCGGGTTGCCCGAGAGTTCGCTGACGTAATAACCCTCACGCAGGTTGATGCCGTATTCGACCCAGGCCTTCATGCAGGCGAGCATCTGCGACCAGCCTTCGCAGTTCATATAGGAGCTCTTCTGCCCCTGCTCGTTCTCTCGCCAACCGGTTTCGGCAATGGTGACCATCGTTGCGCCGTCGTCGAGAGACTTGAAGCGCATCTCCACCTGTGTTCGATAGGGTGCCTCGCCCTCGGCCACCTTGGCGTCCCAACGGAATACGATTCTTTCATTCGGCTCGACGGTTTCCACCTCCACCGGCACCTCGCCCCACCAGGTCACGGTCGTGCCGGCAACCAGTGGCGCGCTGACACCGCCAAGCGTCACGAAATAACGGCTGAGTTGATCCGGATTGACGACAGCGTCGAACACTTCGTCGACAGGACGGGCGATGCGACCATTCACGCGAAATTCCAAGGTCATGTCTTCCTCCTCGCCATTGTGTCGCACAATAATATGTTATAAAAATATAACATGTCAACCGACTCGAAGGACGATGCCGTTTTCAAGGCGCTGGCCAATGGCCTGCGCCGACAGATGCTGGACGCCCTGAAGGCCGCACCCCAGACGACCGGCATGCTTTGCGAACAATTCTCGCAGCTCGACCGCTGCACCGTGATGCAGCACCTGAAGGTTCTGGAGGATGCGAGCCTGATCCTTGTCCACCGCGAGGGACGCGAGCGGTGGAACCATTTGAATGCGCTACCAATCCAGGCCATTCATGATCGCTGGATCAGCCAGTATGCGGGCCACGCGATGTCTGTCCTCACGGCCATGCATCGCGGGCTCGAAAGCCCGTCCGAGTGACGGATTCGGCTTTCCATCGCTCTGCTTTCTTCGTATGAACTGTCCGACTACAGGGCCGCGCGTCTTGTCAGACGCGCAAAAAACGCTGTAGCACTTTGATTTGCTGCATGTTCTTATCCTTTATCGGCTACGATTTAAGGGAACATGCAGTAGGCAATTTGGGGATACCGTAGTGCGCTACCTCATTACTGGCACGGCAGGCTTCATCGGTTTTCACGTCGCCAAACGGTTGATCGACGAGGGCCATTTCGTGGTCGGCTTCGATGGCATGACGCCCTATTACGACGTGACGCTCAAGGAGCAGCGCCACGCGATCCTGAAGCGCTCCAATGGATTCAAGGCGGTGACCGCGATGCTTGAGGACCGGCGGGCGCTCGACCAGGCTGCCGAGCTTGCCGAGCCCGAGGTGATCATTCATCTCGCGGCGCAGGCGGGCGTTCGCTACAGCCTCGAAAATCCCAAGGCCTATGTCGACTCGAACCTCCTCGGCACCTGGAACATACTGGAACTTGCGCGCGCGATTGGCCCCAAACACCTGATGCTCGCCTCAACTTCCTCGATCTACGGCGCCAACGAAAAGATTCCCTTTTCCGAGATGGACCGGACCGACGAGCCGCTGACGCTCTATGCGGCAACGAAAAAATCGATGGAATTGATGGCGCATAGCTACGCCCATCTCTACAAGGTGCCTACGACGGCGTTCCGCTTCTTCACGGTTTACGGTCCGTGGGGACGCCCGGACATGGCGCTGTTCAAGTTCGTGGACGCGATTTTCAACGATCGGCCGATCGATATCTACGGTGAGGGCCGGATGAGCCGGGACTTCACCTATATCGATGATCTCGTCGAAGGTATCCTCAGGCTTTCGCATGTTGCACCGGCGGAGGAAAATCGCGTCGCAACGGCAAAGGCGAAGGACACGCTCTCCCATCAGGCGCCGTTCCGCATCGTTAATATCGGCGGCGGCCAGCCGGTCGAATTGATGACCTTCGTCGAAACGGTCGAAAAGGCAGTCGGCCGGCCCGCCATCCGCAACATGCTTCCGATGCAACAGGGCGACGTTCCCCGCACCTACGCTTCACCGGATCTGCTCGAAGCGTTGACTGATTTCAAGCCGTCGATTTCGGTCGAGGAGGGTATCGCGCGCTTTGCGGAATGGTATCAGACATATTATCGTAAGACCGGCCAGATCGCGTGACCCGGTCAACCAACGAAGCTGCGGCAAAACCTCAGATCGGGCCCAAAATGGTCGCAAATAGGTCTATTTCGCCTTTAATACACAAAGTTATTTAACCGACATCCTCAAGAAATACCCATCAAACAAAGGAAGAACCGATGAAAATCACGATGATCGGCGCCGGCTATGTCGGCCTTGTTTCGGGCGTCTGTTTTGCGGATTTTGGCCACGACGTGATCTGCCTCGACAAGGACGAAGGCAAGATCGAGGCGCTGAAGCAGGGGCAAATCCCGATCTTCGAACCGGGCCTCGACCATCTTGTCGCCAGCAATGTCGCGTCGGGACGCCTGAGCTTTACGACCGACCTCAAGTCCGCCGTCGCGGAAAGCGATGTGATCTTCATCGCCGTCGGCACGCCGTCGCGGCGCGGTGACGGGCATGCCGATCTCTCCTACGTTTATGCCGCCGCCCGGGAGATTGCGACCAACCTCACCGGCTTCACCGTTGTCGTGACGAAGTCGACGGTTCCGGTCGGAACGGGCGACGAGGTCGAGCGCATCATCCGCGAAACCAATCCGCAAGCCGATGTCGCCGTCGTCTCCAATCCGGAGTTCCTGCGCGAGGGCGCAGCGATCGAGGATTTCAAGCGGCCGGATCGTATTGTCGTCGGCCTCAACGGCAATGACCAGCGGGCACGCGAAGTCATGACCGAGGTCTACCGCCCGCTCTACCTCAACCAGTCGCCGCTTGTCTTTACCACGCGCCGCACCTCCGAACTGATCAAGTATGCGGGCAACGCCTTCCTGGCGATGAAGATCACCTTCATCAACGAAATGGCCGATCTGTGCGAAAAGGTCGGTGCCGATGTCCAGGATGTCGCCCGCGGCATTGGCCTCGACGGCCGCATAGGCTCGAAGTTCCTCCACGCCGGGCCGGGTTATGGCGGCTCTTGCTTCCCCAAGGATACGCTGGCACTCGTCAAGACCGCCCAGGACTACGACAGCCCTGTTCGCCTCGTCGAGACGACCGTCGCGATCAACGACAACCGCAAGCGTGCCATGGGCCGCAAGGTAATTGCCGCCGCAGGTGGCGATGTGCGCGGGCGCAAGGTCGCCGTCCTCGGCCTCACCTTCAAGCCGAACACCGACGACATGCGCGACAGCCCCGCGATCGCGATCGTACAGACCCTGCAGGATGTCGGCGCCAAGGTCGTCGGATACGATCCGGAGGGTGTCGAGAACGCCCGCAAGTTGATCGACGGCATGGATTATGCGAACGACCCCTACGACGCGGCGGCCGATGCCGACGCACTGGTCATCGTGACCGAGTGGAACGAATTCCGGGCGCTCGATTTCGCACGGCTCAAGAACGTCATGAAAACGCCGTTGCTCGTCGACCTGCGCAATATCTACCGCAAGGACGAGGTGACCAGGCACGGTTTCAGCTATGCCAGCATCGGCCGGCCCGATTGACCGATAGAGTACGTTCCGGAAAACCGGGATAGGAAATTTCACGTGACGGCGGATTTATCACGCCGTCACGTGACAGCGCGGCTGCAGTCGGAAGCTCTCCGTCCTCACGCCTTCGGGCCCACCTGTGGCATCGAGTCCCAGCTTTTTCCTGCGAGGATGACGCAGCTTCGGCCCGAAACATCCGTCACGATCAGCGTCCAACTGCCGTTGTCGGCGGCAAAGACTTCCATCACGGCCTGCGGATTGATCAAGCCGACAGCCGCAGGCTTCTCATCATACTTCTGCGCAAGAAACTCAATCACCTGGGAACGCTCGGCACAATTCGCGATCGCCTGCGAGTCCGCCGGATAGGGATGCGCCGTCACTGCTACAGCCAATATGATGGCTCTCGTGAGGCCGCGGATCACATTGCCTGCCATGAGGCACCTCCTTTCGCCGGGGGCTCCCGGCGGAAGAGGATTTCCGCTGACCTGTTCCGCCGTGGACCGGCATTCTATGGTCGACACCTGCTCGCGACCCGAGACCGGTGTCGCCACGAGAGGAGTATGACGGAAAGCAGGTTATATTTCAATTAACTAATATATAGACCGTTCACCTGAAAGCCGCCATGCCAACGTCGATGTTGAACAAACGATCATTGGCACTGGGCCGTTCCACTTTCCCGATCACTTTTCTTTCAAGGCCGCCATCAATGCGGCGCCAAGCGCGCCCTGAGCAGGCGCTTGCGATCGCGGCTGACGCTCGGCTGCATTGCGGGTGCCGGCACCACTCGATGCAGGCCCCCTCGCCTCGCGGCCCCTATCCGCGCCGCCGTCCTTGCGCATCGAAAGACCTATACGCTTGCGGGCGACGTCGACTTCGGTGACACGCACCTGCACGACATCGCCCGCCTTCACGACCTCGTGCGGGTCCTTGACGAAGCGATCGGCCAGTTGCGACACATGGACCAGGCCATCCTGATGCACGCCGATGTCGACGAATGCCCCGAAGGCGGCGACGTTCGTGACAGTACCCTCGAGTTGCATCCCGACTTTCAGATCCTTGATGTCATCGACGCCCTCGGTAAAGGTCGCCGTCTTGAAGCTCGGGCGCGGATCGCGGCCCGGCTTTTCGAGCTCGGCAAGAATATCCTTGACCGTCGGCAGGCCGAAACGATCGTCGACAAAGGCGCGCGGATCGAGCTTCTTCAGGGCAGCGCTGTCGCCCATCAGTGACCGGACGTCGCGACCGCAAGCAGCGACGATCTTTTTCGCGACACCATAGGCCTCCGGGTGCACCGAGGACGCATCGAGCGGCTCCGTTCCGTTCGGTATTCGCAGAAAGCCGGCGCATTGCTCGAAGGTCCGGGCACCAAGGCGCGACACCTTCAAAAGCTGCTGACGGCTGGAAAAAGGGCCAGTCGCGTCACGGTGCGCGACGATCGCTTCCGCAGAGGATTTGCCGAGACCAGATACGCGCGCCAGCAGCGATGCCGAGGCGGTGTTGAGATCGACGCCGACGGCGTTCACCGCATCTTCGACGACCGCGTCGAGCGAGCGGCTGAGCTTCGACTGGTCGACGTCGTGCTGGTATTGACCGACGCCGATCGATTTCGGCTCGATCTTGACGAGCTCGGCGAGCGGATCCTGCAACCTCCGGGCGATCGAAACGGCACCGCGCAGCGAGACGTCGAGGGTGGGAAATTCGGCCGCCGCCGTTTCGGACGCGGAATATACCGAGGCGCCTGCCTCGGAGACGATGACCTTTGTGGGTTTCGGCGCCGGCAGCTGCGCAAGCATGTCGGCCACGAGCTTCTCGGTCTCGCGGCTGCCGGTGCCGTTGCCGATGGCAACAAGTTCGACCTTGTGCTTGCGGATGAGCGAGGCGAGTTCCGCCTGGGTGCCGCGAACATCGTTCTTCGGCGGGAAAGGATAGACCGTCGTCGTGTCGAGCAATTTGCCCGTGCCGTCGACAACCGCGACTTTGACCCCGGTGCGGATGCCCGGATCAAGCCCCATCGTCGCCCGCGAGCCGGCGGGTGCGGCAAGCAGCAGATCCTTGAGATTGCGCGCGAAGACGCGGATTGCTTCCTCTTCGGCCCGCTCGCGCAACTCACGCATCAGGTCCAGCGAGAGCGACATGGAAAGCTTCACCCGCCAGGTCCAGCCGATCACGTCCGCGAGCCATTTGTCGCCGGGCAGGTGCGCGCCGACATTGTAGGCGGCCGCAATCATGCGCTCGACCGGTTTCATCAGCGACACCTCGTCCTGGTCGACGACGATATCGACCGAGAGGACCTCCTCGTTCCAGCCGCGCAGCATCGCAAGCGCGCGATGGCCGGGTGCTGTCGCCCAGCGTTCCGAATGATCGAAATAGTCCGAGAATTTCGCACCCGCTTCCTGTTTGCCGTCGACCACTCTGGCGCGCAGGTAGGCCGCGTCCTTCATGTAATTGCGCAAACGCCCCAGGAGGTCGGCATTTTCGGTCATGCCTTCGGCGATAATGTCGCGTGCGCCGTCGAGCGCCGCCTTGATGTCCGCTACATCGCCCGACAGGAACGCTCCGGCCCGGTCAGACGGCGCGACCGACCGATCTGCAAGAATTGCCTCCGCCAGCGGTCCAAGGCCCCGCTCCCGGGCAATTTCAGCTTTGGTTCGCCGCTTCGGCTTATAGGGCAGATAGATGTCCTCGAGCTCCGCCTTGGTGACCGCAGCGGCGATCTTGCGTTCAAGCTCGTCGGTGAGCTTGTCCTGGCCGCGGATCGACTCGAGGATCGAGTTCCGACGCGCCTCGAGTTCGCGCAGATAGGTGAGCCGCTCCGAAAGCACGCGCAACTGCGTGTCGTCGAGGCCGCCGGTGACCTCCTTGCGATAACGGGCAATGAAGGGCACCGTTGCTCCCGCGTCGAGCAGATCAACGGCCGCGGCAACCTGTGCGGCTGTTGCCCTGATCTCGCTGGCGATGATGGCGGCAATGGGCTTTGCGGTCATTCTGCGTTCCGTATGCTGTTTCGAAGCGGACCATACTGACGCAGATCATCAAGGCCAAGTGAAGGCCGATGCTCTCTCACCGAACTCCACAGAAGATGGCAGGGGGATGCCTGCCGCTCTGCTCACCGGAGGCGCGCTGCTTCCCCTTCTCCCAGGCTGGAGGAGAAGGGGCGGCAGGATGAGTGGCGTCCATGCCCGCTCTAGACTGCGACCAGTTCCAATCGCCGGCGGGTTCTCTCGAATTCGAGCAGTTCGCGTTCCTTCTGAGCGATATAGTCCCGCGAGACCGGCACCGATCCCAGCGACGGTGAGAGCTGCAACTGGAAGACGAAATGCTTGTCGTAGAGAAAGGCAGTTTCCGAGGCTGCGAGATAAAATTCCCACATCCGGAAGAAGCGTTCGTCGTAGAGCCGGATCGCCTCCTCCCGCTTAGCCACGAAGCGCTCACGCCAGGCTCGCAGCGTCCAGGCGTAGTGCATCGGCAGAATCTCGATATCCTTGACGAGCAGCCGGGTGCTTTCGACAGACGGCAGCACTTCGGAGAGAGCCGGGATGTAACCGCCGGGGAAGATGTATTTCTCGATCCAGGGATTGGTGGCCCAGGGCTTGTAGATCTGGCCGATAGAGTGAAGCAGCATCACACCTTCGGGTTTCAGCAGTTCCTTCATCTTGCGGAAAAAGTTGCCGTAGTTGCCGATGCCCACGTGCTCGAACATGCCGACGGAGACGATGCGGTCGAACTGCCGCCCCTCCATCGTACGGTAGTCCTGAAGCTCGAAGCGCACGCGATCGGCCAGTCCGCGTCGCTCCGCGCGCTCGCGCGAAACCTTCAGTTGCTCCTCGCTCAGCGTGATGCCGGTGACCTCGACGCCGGACGACTCGGCGAGATACATCGCCATGCCGCCCCAGCCGGAACCGACTTCGAGCACCTTCTGGCCGGGCTCGAGCAAGAGCTTCGCCGCGATGTGCCGCTTCTTGGCGCGCTGGGCCTCATCGAGCGAAATTCCCGGCGGATGGAAATAGGCGCACGAATATTGCCAATCCTCATCGAGGAAGAGATTGAAGAGCTTCCCGTCGAGATCGTAGTGATGGGCGACGTTGCGACGATTGCGGTTGACGGGAAGCCGGCTCTTGATCTGCTGACGCAGCACATGCAGCAGCGCGACGATCGAATTCCGGAAGGTCGCGGCGTTTGCGAGGTCATTGCTCTTGGCAATGGACAGCACATCGAAGATATCGCCTTCCTCGATGAGGACGCGACCGTCCATATACATTTCACCGAACTTAAGACCGGGGTCGCGCGCGATCGCTTTTTCAGCCCTGGCATCGGCGATCCGTATGGTGGCAGGTTTCCCCGTGCCATCGCCGAGGACAACCTCTTCACCTGATGAGAAAACAACCGTCAGCTTGCCCTTTTGGACCAGGCGGCGGAGCATGTTCAACAATGCCGCATTCATATCCTACCTCAGCATCAGACCTACACGGACATTACGTCCTTCCGCACAGGAGACGCTTGGGCGGTTCGATCGGCTTTTGGAGGATATGCGTGCAGGCATGCACTTCAAGAAACGGCGCCGACGCATCCTGAAAAGCTAGAACCGACTTGGCTGCAGCCCCACGGCTTCCGGCAGGCAGGGCACCGCAGGGTCACCACACGCCGGGAATTTCGTCAGGCTGGCCCCACCGGGCTCCTATCCATCAGAACTTCCATTAACTTAGCGGCGTTCCACAGTTTATCAATGGGGTTCTTTGTGGCCCCTCAAAGATTTGCTTCCTTAGTAAATTCGAAGAAAAGCGGCTTTGCGCTCCCCGCGTCAGTCGGGAGTGCGTCGGCGACAGACCGCCGCTCGCTTTAACTGCCGAACACACCGAGGCCGCGGAGACGTGTGCGATCGTGCGGGCGATCGAGATCGAGCATCGGTCCCGCCGGAACGATTCCGGTCGGATTGACATGGCGGATGCCGTAGTAACCACGCTTGATGTGATCGATGCGCACAGACTCGCGAATGCCCGGCCACTGATAGATCTCACGCATATAGTTCGACAGCGACGGGTAATCCTCGATCCGGCGGATGTTGCACTTGAAGGCGCCGTGATACGCGACATCGAAGCGGATCAGCGTGACGAAGAGCCGGATATCCGCCTCAGTGAGGTAGGCGCCGGCAACATATCGGTTCTGAGCAAGATGCTGCTCGAGTTCGTCGAGCATGTCGAACAGGCCGAAAACCGCCTCGTCATAGGCTGCCTGCGTCTTGGCGAAACCGGCGCGATAGACGCCATTGTTGACGCGGGCATAGATCGGCTCGTTCCAACGATCGATCTCCGCGCGCAGGGCGGCCGGATAGAAATCCAGGCGATGGCCGGTCAGATGGTCGAATGCCGAATTGAGGATGCGAATGATGTCGGCCGATTCGTTGTTGACGATGCGACCTTCCTTCATGTCCCACAACACCGGTACCGAGACCTTGCCGGTGTAATGCGGATCGCTCGCCGTATAGAGCTGATGATGGTATCGAATCTCTCCGACCCGCACGCCGGCGTCGACAGGCTGGTCATAGGTCCAACCATCTTCACCCAGAACGGGGTCGGCGACTGTCAAGCCGACTATGGCTTCGAGGCCCTTGAGGTTGCGCATGGCGATCGTGCGTGAAGCCCAGGGGCACAGATAAGAAACGAACAGCCGGTAGCGCCCGGCCTCCGCGGTCAGCGCCGGTTGCCCATCCGGACCGGCCCGTCCGTCGGGCGTGAGCCAGTTGTGGAACCGCGTCGGTTCACGATGGAAGGCACCGTCCTTCATCTCGCTCGCGGCGACGTCACCCTTGACCCACTTTCCATCGACGAGCTGCGGCATGAGAGTCCTCCTGCAGGCGTTGCCAAAACCGGCACCGATGGCTTAGGTTCCACAGGGTTGATTTCCGGTCAATCGCGCGCGGAGGAGACAGATCGTTCGCATTCCATGTGCCTGCGTTCGCTTCATCCTCCGGCCACGTTGCCGGGTGAAGCGGCTGCCAGAGGAGAAGTCACGATGAAGAAGCTCATCGTTGCGGTGTTTGCCATTGCTGCCGCCCTCTGGTTTCTAAATACATCCACGTTGGTGACGCCGCCGTCAGGCGCTGTGAAAATCCTTGCGCATCGCGGCATTCATCAGGTGTTCCAACCGGACGGAGTGGAAAACGATACGTGTACGGCCAAGCGGATCGAACCGCCGCGTCACGCCTATCTCGAAAACACGATCGCCTCCATGCAAGCGGCGATGGACAGCGGCGCGGAGGTCGTGGAACTCGATGTTCACCTGACCCCGGATCGCGAATTTGCCGTGTTCCACGACTGGACGCTCGACTGCCGTACGGACGGGACAGGCGTGACCGAGGAGACGCCGATGTCGAAACTGAAGACGCTCGACATCGGCTACGGCTACACGGCCGACGGCGGCAAGACCTTTCCCTTCCGCGGCCACGCACAAGGCCAGATGCCAACCTTGACGGAAGTATTCACCGCCCTGCCCCACGGCCGTTTCCTCATCAATTTCAAGAGCGAACGGCGGGCGGAAGGCGCAACACTGGCGGTCCTGTTGCGCGCGCATCCCGAATGGCGGAAATCCGTCTTCGGCGTCTATGGCGGCACCGCACCGACGCAGGAAACCCTGCGGCTGGTTCCCGGCTTGCGCGGCTATGACAAGCAGTCCACGCTTGCCTGCCTTGGCCGCTATGCCGCCTACGGCTGGACTAGCATCGTACCGGAAGCTTGCCGCAACACGCTTATCGTCGTGCCCGCCAACTACGCGCCGTTCCTTTGGGGCTGGCCCAACCGTTTCGCCGCGCGCATGAGAGACGTCGGAAGCGAGGTCATCCTTCTCGGACGCTATGGTGGCGGCGATTTTACCTCTGGCATCGACAGTGCAGACGACTTGACGCTCGTTCCCCAGAATTTCGCGGGCTACGTCTGGACCAACCGGGCGGAAACGATCGCTCCGCTTCTCGGAAAACGGATGGCGGCGACCAACCACCAGGCCAATCGGGAATGAGTGCAGCCTGCTGCATGTTTTACAGCGCCGTGCGTCCTTTAGGACGCACGGCGCTGTAGTCGGCCGTCATCGCGGGAATTCGAGCCCCATTTCGCGGAAGCGCTCGGGATCGTCACCCCAGTTCTCGCGCACCTTTACGAACAGAAAAAGGTGCACGGGTTGCTCGAGGATTTCCGAGATTTCCTTGCGCGCCGCGGTGGAGATTGCCTTGATCGCCTCTCCTCCCTTGCCGAGCGCGATCTTCTTTTGGCTGTCGCGCTCGACATAGATCACCTGCTCTATGCGCACCGAACCGTCCTTGCGCTCCTCCCATTTCTCCGTCTCGACGTGGGAGGCATAGGGGAGTTCCTGATGCAGCCGGAGGAACAGTTTCTCGCGGGTGATCTCGGCGGCAAGCTGGCGCATCGGTAGATCCGAGATCTGATCCTCCGGGTAGTACCAAGGCCCCTCGGGCAGCGCGCTCGCAAGATAGTCCATGACATCGTCGCAGCCGGAGCCGGAAAGCGCTGAGATCATGAAAGTGCGCTCGAACTTGACCATCTCGTTTGCCGCAGCCGCGAGCTTCAGCAAATCCTCCGGACGAACCTGATCGATCTTGTTGAGCGCCAGGATCTTCGGCTGCGGAACTTCCTTCAGGCCTTCGAGGATCGCCTCTGCGTCCCCCTTCAACCCGCGCTCGCTGTCGATCAGCAGCATGATCAGATCGGCATCCTTGGCGCCGCCCCAGGCAGTCGTCACCATAGCGCGGTCGAGCCTGCGCCGCGGCTTGAAGATGCCGGGCGTATCCATGAAGACAATCTGCGCGTTGTCGTGGATGGCGATACCACGCACGATGGCGCGCGTCGTCTGCACCTTGTGGCTGACGATCGATACCTTCGCACCGACGAGGCGATTAACGAGCGTCGATTTCCCAGCATTGGTGGCGCCGATCAGCGCCACGAAACCCGAGCGGGTCGGCGCGCCGGCAGCGGCCGTATCATGTTCCATATCCGTCATAGCTTCCGTCAATTTCCGGCAGGCTTCTGCTGCCAAACGCCTTCACGCTCCAGCAATCGTGTCGCGGCGACCTGTTCGGCGCCGCGTTTGGAGCGATCGGTTCCCGTCTCCGGTTGAAGACCCGCAACCTCGACCGTCACCGTGAAGCGCGGGTCGTGATCGGGGCCGGAGCGATCATCTGTCCTGTATTTCGGCGCAACACCGAATCTGGCGTGCGCCCATTCCTGCAATTCAGTTTTCGCATCGCGACGGGCGCCGTCGGCGCTGGCCGCCCGGTCCGTCCAATGAAGCAGCACGAAGCGGCGCGCCGCCTCCAGGCCGCCATCGAGATAGATTGCGGCGATCAGCGACTCTACCACATCGGCGCGCACATTCATCATGTGCTTGCCGGTGATCTTCTTCACATCCGAACCGGTGCGGATGAACTCGTGCAGCGAGAGGTCATCGGCGACCTTCGCGCAACTTTCCGCGCTGACCAGTTGGTTCAGTCGGACCGAAAGTTCTCCCTCGTTCGCGTCGCGAAAGGTCTGAAACAAGAGCTCGGCAACGCACAGGCCCAGAACCCGATCCCCCAGGAATTCGAGACGCTGGTAGTTGCTGCCCTTGGCGCTGCGGGCGCTGGAATGGGTAAGTGCCCGGTCCAGGCGTTCCTTCTCCGAGAACTGATAACCGATCACGGCCTCGAGCCTTGCCCGATCCTCCGCGCTCAGCGATCGCCCCTTCATCATTCGACGACCTTGAACAGGCGGTCGTAACGCAGGTTTGCCGGCCATTTCCAGACTTCGCGGAACGACGTGTCGTTGCCGAGCGAGAAGAAGATCAGGCTGGCGCGGCCCACCAGGTTCTCCGCCGGTACGAAGCCGACGTCGAAGCGGCTATCGGCGGAATTGTCTCGGTTGTCGCCCATCATGAAATAGTGACCCTCGGGGACAATGAACTCACGCGTGTTGTCGCCGCGCGAATCCGGAAACTGGTCGAGCGTGTCGTAGGAAACGCCGTTGTCCATCGTCTCACGGTAGACCGGCACATCGCCGCCAGTGTCGTACTGGTCGTCGGCGCGGAATGCGCCAGCCGGAACGCGGTCCACAGGCTTGTCATTGACATAGAGGATGCTGTTCCTCACCTGGATCCGGTCACCCGGAAGTCCGACGAGACGTTTGATGTAGTCGATGTCGGGATTCGGCGGAAAGCGGAAAACAACGATATCGCCGCGCCTCGGCTCGCTCGCGAAAATCCGCCCGCTGAAGAGATCCGGCGAGAACGGTATCGAGTACTTCGAATAGCCGTAGGCAAACTTGTTCACGAAAATGTAATCGCCGACAAGCAGGGTTGGCATCATCGAACCCGACGGGATCGTAAAGGGCTGGAAGAAGACTGTTCGGATGACGACCGCCAACAGCAGCGCCTGGATGATGACCTTGACATTCTCCCAGAGGCCGCTCTGCTTCGTTTCTGTCTTTTCTGCCACGCTGCTGTCTTCCTTTGTCATCCTGATCCGGATGCCCGATACTCGCGCGTCTGGCTCCGGGTTGCGCGTCGCCACGCAATTCGATCCTATATGTTGCCGGAACTCCGCGCTTCAAGCGATCGTCGGTCCGCTTTTCAGCAGAATGCTCTAAACCGTTCCCTCCACCGGGGCAACGGGCAGTGCCTCGATAATCACGAAGGCTTGTGCGAGCGGGAAGTCGTCCGTGATCGTCAGATGGATCGCGGCACGATGACCGGCGGGCAATATTTTCTGGAGCCTCTCGGCCGCGCCGCCTGTCAATTGCATCGTCGGCTTTCCGCCAGGCATGTTGACGACGCCCATGTCCTTCCAGAAAACCCCTTGGGCCAAACCGGTCCCAAGCGCTTTCGAGCAGGCCTCCTTGGCGGCAAAGCGCTTGGCATAGGACGCTGCGCGGTTCTTGCGTCCGTCCGATTTTGCAATCTCGATGTCCGTGAAGCACCGATTGACGAAGCGTTCGCCGAAACGTTCGAGCGAGCTCTCTATGCGGCGGATATCGATAAGATCGCTGCCGATGCCGATGATCATGATGAGCGTCCGACCGTTTGGGAACGCGCTCGCCGGCGCCGCTGTTGGAAAAGGCGCGCGGCCTGATAGGCGAGCGGATAGAAGACAAGTGCGCCGGCAATGGCGAGCGGAAGCGAGCCGATGAGCATCGGCTTGAAGACCGGCCCCCAGAGCTCCGTCAGTTCCAGGCGCTCGACCATATCGCCAATCTCCGCGCCGCTGACAGCGGCGCCATCCTGCGGCTCCGTCAGCACAATGCCGATCTCATAGGATGCCGTCAGGATGACCGGAATGGTGATCGGGTTGGCGAGCGCCGTCGTGATCGCAGCCGCAATAAGATTGCCGGAAAAAATCGACGCGAGGACGACGGCAAGTACGATGTGAAGGCCGAAGAACGGCGTAAACGACGACGCGGCGCCCGCCGCAACCCCGACCGCGATCGAGTGCGGAGAGGAAGACAGGCGCAGAATGCGCAACGCAACGTAGCGCAGCCCGCGCGAGAGACCCTTGCGCGGCCACAACAGCGCGCGAAGCCTTTCGGAAATCGTAACCGGTTTTCTGCGCCTGAATAACATTATGCCGTCATGATCGCGTCTCGAAGCGGCCATGGGCACGACCAAAGCGCCTCCGCCCCGTTGTGGGCCGCAAGATAGGCGTCATGTCCGTCGCAGGCAAGTGATGCACCGCACCGCGAGACCTGCAACGGAGCTATTCGCTTGACGCATAGCTTATCGTGAAGTGCGCCCTGAAGGTCAGCACAGCAAACTCAGAAGCTGTTGCGGAACAGACCGCGATCGATCTGGCGCTGGCGGTATTCGAGGTCGATGCGATCGACGGAGCCGTTCAGATAGGCGGTCTCACGCTCTTGAACGGTCGGAATGTGCAGGGCACGGGTGAGTTTCTTCAACTGCTTGAACATGGCAAACCTCTTCGTTTACCTCCCAAGCAAAAGATAGTTTGGCGACCCGCGCCCCACCAGCGCCAGGATGAGGCGGCAGCCATGCATGTGACGCATGACACGCGACGTTCCACCCTGCCGTCTGCCCATTCCTTGGGCACATTGCATAGAAATCATATCCTTCGGAACGCAGTGTCCATCGGCGTCACCGAGGCGCGACTCAATGACACGACCGCCAACCGCCGCCGCGGAACAATGGCGATGGCCGGCGGAATGCTCCTCGCAGGCTTCGTGACGTCACTATTCGAAGAGCCGCTTGACCATGGAAATGCTCGGCAACTCTTTGAGCTGGGCGATCAGGTGGTTCAACTGACGCAGATCCCAGACTTCGAGGTCGAATTGCAACTCGCTGAAATCCGCCGCAACCCGTCCCATGGAGAGCGAACGAATGTTGACATCGCTCGTCGCGATCGCCTGGGCGATCTCCGCGAGCGTGCCGGGTTCGTTCAGCGCGCTGACCGCGATCCTGGCTATGAACCGGCTGTTGTTCGCCTCGTCGAGATCCCAGCGCACATCGATCCAGCGCTCCGGCTCGTCATCGAACTTTTGCAGGATCGGCGACTGGATCGGGTAAATGGTAATCCCCTTGTCGCTGTCCATGATGCCGACGATGCGGTCGCCCGGAACGGCGCCGGCCGGACTGAAGTGCACCTCGGCATTGCCGGAAAGCCCGCGGATCGGTAGTGCTTCCGGCCCTTCGACCTGTTGCGCTTCGACCATCTCTTTCGTGCGGCCGGGGAGCTTGAAGACCATTCCTGCGGCGCTGCGCATATTGAACCAGCCGTCGTCCGCGCTGGGCTTTACCGTGACGCGCTCGTCCTGATGATCGGGGAATACGGCGCGCAGGACGTCAAGCGAGGACAGTTCGCCCCGTCCGACGGCCGCGATGGCGTCTTCGACTTCTTTCTGCCCCAGCCTGTGCAAGGCGGGCTTCAGCCCCTCGCGCGAAAAACTCTTGCCGGCGCGTTCGAAGGTCCGCTCCAGAATGCGGTAGCCGAGACCGGCATATTGCTTGCGGACGGCGGCTCGCGTCGCGCGACGGATGGCAGCGCGCGCTTTGCCGGTAACGACGATCTCCTCCCACGCGGGCGGCGGGACCTGAATGCCGGAGCGGATGATCTCGACCTCGTCACCGTTGTTGAGGCGTGTGACCAGCGGCATGATGCGGCCGTTGATCTTGGCGCCGACGCAGGTATCGCCGATATTCGTATGCACGGCGTAGGCGAAATCGATCGGTGTAGCGCCGCGCGGCAGTGCGATCAGCTGCCCCTTGGGGGTGAAGCAAAATACCTGGTCCTGGAACAGCTCGAGCTTCGTGTGCTCCAGGAACTCCTCGGGATTGTCGCCTTCCGCCAATGCTTCGATCGTGCGGCGAAGCCAGGAATAGGCGTTCGACGTCGGTGATCGCGGCGCATCCGCCGCCACGGCGTCGCGATCCTTGTAGAGCGCGTGCGCGGCGATGCCGTATTCCGCGATATCGTGCATGCGTTTCGTGCGGATCTGCAGTTCAATACGCTGGCGCGACGGGCCGATGATCGTCGTGTGCAGCGATTGGTAATCATTCTGCTTCGGCGTCGAAATATAGTCCTTGAAGCGACCCGGGACGACACGCCAGCGCGTGTGCACGATGCCGAGCGCCCGGTAGCATGAGGGAATATCGTCGACAATGATGCGGAAGCCCCAGACATCCGACAGTTGCTCGAAAGAAAGCGATTTCGACTGCATCTTTCGGAAGACCGAATAGGGCTTCTTCTGGCGTCCCTTGACCAGCGCCTCCTTCAGGCCCTCGGCCTGCAGCAGCTCGCTCAGTTCCTCCTCGATCTTCTTGATCAGGCCCTCGTTGCGCTCAGATAGTTCCTGCAGCCGCCTCGTGACCGTCTCGTAGGCCTCCGGGTTGATGTGGCGGAAAGCGAGGTTCTCGAGCTCCTCACGCATGTCCTGCATGCCCATGCGTCCGGCCAGCGGCGCATAGATGTCCATGGTCTCTTCGGAAATGCGTGCGCGCTTCTCCGGCGACATATGGTCGAGCGTGCGCATGTTGTGCAGCCGGTCGGCAAGCTTGACGAGCAGGACGCGAACGTCGTCCGAGATGGCAAGCAAGAGTTTGCGCAGGTTTTCGGCCTGCTTCGCCTTCTTGGTGACGAGATCGAGCTTCTTGATCTTGGTCAGGCCCTCGACCAGCGCACCGATGTCTTCGCCGAAGAGATCGTCTATCTCCTGGCGCGTCGCGGTCGTGTCCTCGATCGTATCGTGCAGCAGGGCAACCGCGATCGTGGACTCGTCCAGATGCATCTCTGTGAGAATGGCTGCCACTTCGAGCGGATGGGAGATGTAGGGATCGCCGCTTGCCCGCTTCTGCTGGCCGTGCTTCTGCATGGCATAGACGTAAGCCTTGTTCAGCAGGGCTTCATTGACGTCGGGCTTGTATTTCTGCACGCGCTCAACGAGCTCGTATTGGCGCATCATCCGCTGGCGGCTCCGTGGGAAAAGGCAAACAAAAAAGTGCGCCAATCATAGGAGTGGCGCACTGCTTTGAAAACACGTCGGAACATGCGTTCCGGAACGGATCTTAGTAGTCGTCGCTCTTTTCCGGAGGCACAAGACCTTCGATGCCCGCAAGCAGTTCTTCTTCGGACATGCGGTCGAAGGTCAGCGCCTCCGGCTGATCTTCCTCTTCCGCTGCGTCCGCGAAAGCGGCGGCCGCTTCCGGCTGGGTCAGCGAAGCCGGATCCGGCTCGGGCTCGTCCACCTCGACATGCTTCTGCAGCGAGTGGATCAAGTCCTCCTTCAGATCGCCGGGCGAGAGGGTCTCGTCGGCGATCTCGCGCAACGCCACGACAGGGTTCTTGTCGTTGTCGCGATCAACGGTGATAGCGGCACCCTGAGAAATCAGACGTGCGCGGTGACTGGCGAGCAATACAAGCTCGAAACGATTGTCGACTTTGTCAATGCAATCTTCGACGGTGACGCGGGCCATAGCCTGTCCTTTGCGACTCAAAGCGCGGCGGCATTGCCGCTGCACGGATTAAACGACACGAGACCGGAACAGCCGTCGCTTGACGGCCTCATTGGCTCCGATTTCTGGAATTAGCCGCTCGGATACAATCAAAACAGCATAAGTTCAAGTTTTTCCTGCATTCGGTGCTCACATCCACCTATGACACATGGTAGAATACACCATGTACGCGCCGCAAGCGTGACCACACATGCCGATTGCATTGCACGATACAATGGTCGAATGTGCAGCAGCAATCGGAAATTGAAGTGTGGACGATCTGCAGCAACTGCTAAAACTAGCTATATGCGCCGTGCGCTGCTTGGATTAATGCGTGGTATAACTTACATTATTTGCAATATCAGCAATTATTAATGTAATCCACCTATTTTCGCGCACGCTTCCCTCGGGAGGTCGAATTTGCGCCGGGCATGAAAAAGGAAATTACGATGTTCGATCCCCGCGAGAAAATCGCACTTTTCATAGACGGCGCCAATCTCTACGCCGCATCGAAAAGTCTCGGTTTCGACATCGACTATCGCAAGCTGCTGAAAGCATTCCAGAAACGCGGATATCTGCTCAGGGCCTACTATTATACCGCGCTTATCGAAGACCAGGAATATTCGTCGATCCGTCCCTTGATCGACTGGCTGGACTACAACGGCTACAAGGTCATCACCAAGCCGGCCAAGGAGTTCACCGACTCGCTCGGGCGACGCAAGATCAAGGGCAACATGGATATCGAGCTGGCGATCGACGCCATGGAGCAGTCGGAAACGGTTGATCATCTCGTCATCTTCTCGGGCGACGGCGACTTCACCACTCTTGTCGAAGCGTTGCAGCGCAAGGGCCGCAAGGTTTCGGTGGTCTCGACCATGTCGACCCAGCCGCCGATGATCGCAGACGATCTGCGACGCCAGGCGGATCACTTCATCGACCTTGTTACGCTTAGAAGCGAGATTGGCCGCGAACCCTCGGAACGCACGCCGCGCACCGTCGAGCCTGTCTCCGACGACGTCGAGCTTTAAGATCCGGAATTCATGCAAAGGGCGGCGCAAGCGCCCCCTCGCCGGCCAGTTCAGCCGCGTTCCTTAAGCAGGCGGTTCTTCTGCCGGTTCCAGTCGCGTTCCTTGGAGGTCTCGCGCTTGTCGTGCAACTTCTTGCCCTTGCCCAGCGCTAGCTCCAGCTTTGCCCGCCCGCGGTCATTGAAATAAATCCGCAACGGGATCAGCGACATGCCTTCGCGGTTGACGGCACCCTGCAACCGATTCACTTCCCGCTTCGACAACAGCAGTTTGCGGCGCCGGCGCGTTTCGTGGTTGAAGCGGTTGGCCTGCAAATATTCCGGCAGATAGGAGTTGATCAGCCAGATCTCACCGCCCTCGTCGGTGGCGTAGGACTCCGAAATGTTGGCCTTTCCTTCGCGCAGCGACTTGACCTCCGTGCCGGTCAGCACAAGGCCGGCTTCGTAAGTATCGACGATCTCGTAGTTGAAGCGGGCCTTGCGATTCTCCGCCACGACTTTCTTGACCGTACGCTGGCTGCCTTTGGGGGCCATCAGTTCATCAATCCCGCATGCCGGAGCGCAGCATCGATCGCCGCTTCCGTGCCCGGCTCAAGCGTCGCCAGGAGCGGCGATCGGACGGCGCGGCTCATCCGCCCCAGGCGATGGAGTGCATATTTTGCGCCGCAGAGGCCAGGCTCCATGAAGATAGCTTTGTGGAGCGGCATCAATTTGTCCTGATACTCAAGCGCCTTGGCGAATTGACCGGCAAGCGTCGCTTCCTGAAATTCCGCGCAAAGACGCGGCGCGACGTTGGCAGTCACGGAAATGCAGCCAACACCACCATGCGCGTTGAAGCCAAGGGCCGTCGCATCCTCCCCGGAGAGCTGCACGAACTCTGGGCCGCAGGCCATGCGCTGCTCCGAGACACGCTCGATCTTGCCGGTGGCATCCTTGACGCCGATGATCGTCGGATAGGCCTTTGCCAGCGCGGCCATCGTCTCGACGCTCATGTCGACGACCGAACGACCGGGAATATTGTAGATTACGATCGGCAGCTTCACGCTTTCGGCGATTGCGCCATAGTGGGCGAAGAGACCTTTCTGCGTCGGCTTGTTGTAGTAGGGCGTCACGACCAGAAGGGCATCGGCACCCGCCTTCTCCGCATGCTGCGCAAGCTCGATTGCTTCGGTCGTGTTGTTGGAGCCTGCTCCGGCAATGACAGGCACACGTCCGGCTGCTGCTTCAACGCAGAGCTCGACGACCTTCTTGTGCTCATCGTGGGACAAGGTCGGCGATTCCCCGGTGGTGCCCACCGGCACCAGCCCGTGGCTGCCTTCTTTTATCTGCCATTCCACATGCGTGACGAAACTATCCGCGTCTACCGAGCCGGTGGCGGTGAACGGTGTTACGAGTGCGGGAATGGAACCCTTGAACATGCACAACTCCTGACGGCCGTAAGGAGCAGGAAACTCCCACGCTTTGGCCGCAATCGACGGTTAGAAAACTGCCGCACCATAATCATGTGACGTGGTTGCGGCAAGCGTCGTGACGACGCATTTCATGTCGGTTTTCACCCAAGCGACAGCACGAGAGGCAGTTCGGCCAGCTCGAAGCAAGGCTGGAACGGCCCCGCGGAAATAGTGCACCCATTTGCGGTCATCGATTAATGCAGCTAACTTTTCGGCAGGCGATCCGGCGGAGAATGAACGGGGACACACGGGGCTCTTGATGCGCGGACCACTCCTTCTGCCTGTCGCCGCCATGATCGGCGCCGTGATGCTGGGTTCCTCGGCTGCTGCGAGCGAGGCGCGGACACCGGTACCGGCGAACAAGCCTGGCTCGGCCGGCAAGGCGGGACGCGCCGCGACCAAGGACCTCACCAGCGCAATACCCGCAGCCGTCACGCCGATCGGCTCAGACTTAAAAACAGGCCTCGATGCGCTTTCCAACCGCCAGCCCACCAAAGCAATCGCGGTTCGCGACGGCATGCCCTCCGGGACGCTGGAGCGCCATATCCTCACCTGGGCCATCGCCGTTTCCGGGCAGAAGGGCATTCCATCCTACGAGATCGCCGAGGCGCAGAGGGAGCTTCAGGGCTGGCCCGGGTTGAAATCGCTGCGGGCGCATTCGGAAAGGGCGCTCTACCGGGAAAATCCGCCTGCACCAGACGTGATCGCCGCCTTCGGGGCTACCCGGCCAGAAACGGCGGAGGGAACAATCATCCTGGCGCGGGCGCTGGTGGCCCAAGGGCAAAAGGCAGCGGCGGCAAGGCACCTGCGCGCCATCTGGTTGAAGGACGCGCTCGACAAGGACACCGAAACAAAGATCCTTTCGGAATTTTCCGACCTGCTGACGAGCGCCGACCACAAGCGCCGCATGGAGATGCTCCTCTATCGCAGCCGCGTCGAACAGGCGGGGCGCTTCGGCGACCTCGGCAAAGCGCAATCTCTATATCGTGCTTGGGCCGCGGTTATCCGTGGCACCGGCAATGCGGCAT
Source organism: Sinorhizobium terangae (assembly GCF_029714365.1). NCBI lineage: Bacteria > Pseudomonadati > Pseudomonadota > Alphaproteobacteria > Hyphomicrobiales > Rhizobiaceae > Sinorhizobium > Sinorhizobium terangae. Next base: position 741,754 of record NZ_CP121659.1, on the reverse strand, counting down.
CGCTGATCGAGGCCGTCGACCCGTCGTGGCGGAACGACCCCGCCTTCCTGTTTGTCCGCATCGAGCATCTGCGCAAGCAGGAAAAATACCGGGAGGCGGCCAAGCTTCTCGCCCAAATGCCGGGCGACAGCGACGCCCTTGTCGACCCGGGCGAATGGTGGATCGAGCAGCGCATCGTCAGCCGCGGCCTGCTCGACGCGGGCGATTTCCGCGGCGCCTATCGCATTGCCGCCAACCATGCGGCAACTGAAGCGACTGACATTGTCGACGCGGAGTTCCATGCCGGCTGGTACGCGCTCCGGGGTTTGGAGGACCCGGCGACTGCGGCAGGCCATTTCCAGAAGATCCTGGAAGCGTCGAGCCGGCCGATCTCGGCCTCGCGCGCCTGGTACTGGCTGGGACGTGCTGCCGAAGCAGGTGGACCCGGCAATTCGAGCGAATATTTTGGCAAAGCGGCACGCTATCCGGGCACATTCTACGGGCAACTTGCCGCGGCCAGGCTCGGCCGCCGGACGCTTGACGTGAGCTACCCCTCCCCCACGCCCGAGGATCGAACACGATTCGAAGGCCGCGAGGCCGTTCGGGCTATCGCCCGGCTCGAAGTCGCAGGCCACGGCTGGCGCGCGGACAGCCTTTACCGGTCGCTGGCCGATGAACTGACCAGTCCCGGAGAACTCGCGATGCTTGCGGCGCGAGCGGAACAGACGGGCAATCACCAGCTGTCGCTGCAAGTTGGCAAGATCGCTTTCGCCCGCGGCATCAATGTCGCCGCGCTCGCGTTCCCGATCGGCGTCATCCCGTCCAGCGCCGATATCACTGGCGCCGGCAAGGCGCTTGCCTATGCGATCGCCCGGCAGGAAAGCGCCTTCAACCCCGCCGCCGTCTCCACCGCCAACGCCCGCGGACTGCTGCAACTTCTCCCGGGCACGGCCAAGGGAGTCGCAAGCCGCTTCGGCCTCGCCTATTCGAGGGACCGGCTGACGACCGACGCAGGCTACAATGCGACGCTCGGCGCCCATTATCTCGGCGAGCAGATCAACAGCTTCGGCGGCTCCTATATACTGACCTTCATCGCTTACAATGCCGGCCCGGGCCGCGTGCCGGAATGGCTCGAACGTTATGGCGACCCGCGCGGCATGCCGATCGACGAGGTGGTGGACTGGATCGAGCGCATCCCCTTTCAGGAGACGCGCAACTATGTGCAGCGGGTGATGGAGAACTATCAGATCTACAAATCCCGACTGGGAGAGCCTGCGGACATCGTGTCGGATCTGCGAATGGGGCGACAATTACCCTGAGCTTAGACGACCCGGTGGCGTCTGATCCCAAGGCTACACCGCGCAGAACGCAGCGATCAAATGATCGTGATCGGGACTCGAAACACGGCACAAAATGCCGTTTCAGCCATTTTCTTTCCAAAAGAATCCGTCTGTCTCGAAAGGAAATGGTAAAGCCAATGAAGACGTTAGCAATTGTCGCCCTGTCGCTGGCAACGGCGATGAGCAGCGTTCCGCCCGCAGAAGCATTTCCGATCGCTCCGGTGGTAAAGCCGCAGGCCACTGATATTCAGCGGGTGCAGTTTCCTTACGAGCGCGGCGAGGAGCGTAAGAGCGGCAAGTGTCGCTTGCCCTACTGTGGACGTGGTTATCGAGCGGACCGGCGCGACTATCGTGACTATCGCCGTAGCTATTACCGCAACCGCTACCACCGCCGTTATCATCATGACGACGACGACAACGATTTCGGCGCCTTCATCGGCGGACTGGCGACCGGTGCGATAGTCGGCGGTCTGCTGAGCCAGCCGAGATATGCCGGGCCGAGTTATTACGGCGGCGGCAGCGCCCACACCCGCTGGTGCTATGCGCGATATCGATCCTATCGCGCCTGGGACAATACCTATCAGCCGTATGGCGGCCCCCGTCGCCAGTGCTACTCGCCCTACAGCTAGAGCATTTTCCCGTCAGGTGGAATCACCTGACGTCGCACAAATGCGGCAAAAACAAACAGATAGAGCGGTCGCGCGAACGCACATGAGCGCATCCCGCTCTACTGCATGATTCCTTAAATCGGAATCGATTTAAGGACAAAATCATGCAGCAAATCAAAGTGCTACAGCGACCTTTGCGCGTCCGATTGGACGCGCGGCGCTGTAAGGCATTCACGGCTGCAATCCACAGCCCTTCCCACCGAGCAATGTGCCGAGGGCCCGGCTTCATAGAAAGTTCTGTCTTTGCATGGCAGACCGTTGCGCCGACACAAGCCGCCCTTGGCCTTCAGCCCACTTGCCGTCGCGCATCCAGCAGCTACGATTTCACCTCCTCTTGACCGAACGGAGTGGCCATGGATCGGAGTGAATTTCGCGAGCATCGCTTTCGGTTGCAGGACGGCCTGCAGCTTTATGCCAGATCCTATGGCGATGTACCGCGTGGACGGATCCCGGTCATCTGCCTCCCCGGCCTTACACGCAACAGCCGCGACTTCCAGGAGCTCGCGTGCTTTCTCGCCTCGCCGGCGGGAGGCGAGCATTTCATCCTCTCGCTCGACTCCCGCGGGCGCGGCTGCTCGCAGCGCGACGACGACAAGAGCCGTTACACGGTCGCGACGGAAACCTCGGACCTCATCGCCGCCTGCGCCCATTTTGGCATCGAGAAGGCGATCTTCATCGGCACGTCGCGCGGCGGCCTGATCCTGCATCACCTCGCCGGCCTTGCCCCCGCGTTGATCGCAGGCGTCGTTCTCAACGACATCGGCCCCGTCATCGAAATCGAGGGGCTGCTGCGGATCAGGGACTATCTCAACGCAGCGACAGGACCGGCAAGCTGGACCGCGGCACCTCGCTACCTGCAATCCGTACATGGGGATGATTTTCCAATCCTCCGCGAGCACGATTGGCAGGAGATGGCAAAGGCAATTTATCGCGACGAGGGCGGCATCCCTGTCGCCGACTTCGATCCGGCAATCGCGGCACAGTTGCGAATGCTAACGGCCGATACGTCACTGCCGGATCTTTGGCCGCAATTCGACGTCTTCGCCGGCCTGCCGATGATGGTCATTCGTGGGGAGCGTTCCCGGCTGCTGTCGAAAGCAACGGTCGAAGAGATGAAGCGTCGGCATCCGAGCCTGATGTCCGTGACCGCGGTCGGACAGGGCCATGCACCGCTCCTGCATCTCGATGGCCCAAGGCAGGCTATAGCGGCCTTTCTACAGCGGTAACGGTTTGCGCTCGTCCTACGCAGAGAAGCGTCTCTCGCTCCACGAAACGCCCAAAATGAGAAAGCCCGGCTCAAGAGCCGGGCTTCCCTAACTGACCGAGGTCAGGTCAGATTAGAAGTCACGCTGCAGGCGGAGGAAGCCGAAGACTTCATCGTCGCCGTCATCCTGGTCTTCGTACTGAACCGACAGACGGGTGGCGAGGCCTTCGGTGATCTTGTAGTCAACCGTACCACCAACGCGCCATGCATCGTTGCTGCCGAAGTCGGTAAGCGAGCCTTCCGACAGGTTGCCGAAGTACTGAGCACCGGGGGTGATTGCGAGCTTGTCGTTGACGTTCCAACGGTACGAAGCAGCAACCGTCCACTCAGACCGTTCCCAGTAAGCGTTCGGGTTGGATGCCCAGATACCAGCAACCTGGAAGACGCCCGGGCCGAGGTCAGCCGAAAGCAGAGCGCGGATCGCGCCTTCTTCGAGTTCGGTGTCGAAGCCGCCGAGCAGGTCGAAGCTTACGCCGCCGAGCGTAGCGGAAACGATACCGGCAACGCCGACGCCGTTGTCCTTGGTGGAGGTGCCTTCGAGTTCGTCGACCGAGATACCGGCCTGGAAGGTGCCACCGTCATAGAGGTAAGCGAGCGAGTTGAATTCGGTGAAGTTGCCGAGCGAGTCGGTTTCACCGTTCAGACCCTTATCCCACCAGCTGTAGAAGAAGCCGGCCTTGAAGCCGCCGAGCTGGATGTAGGCTTCATCAACGTCGATGAAGTCGCTGTCGCCAGAATCGGTATCGTTGTCGGCGTTGAACTCAGCAGCGAAGAAGCCGGTGAGCGTGCCGTACTCGGTGTCGCTCTTGGCGTCGGTCGAGATGTAAGCGCGGGAGAACATGTCCCAGTCCGAGGTGGCCTGGTTGCCGAAGTCGCGAGCATCGAAACGGCTAGTTACCTCGTCACGGCCGAACGAGCCCTGAACGCGGATGAAGCCGCCGATCTTGAGGCAGGTTTCCGTGCCCGGGATGTAGAAGTAGCCCGTGCCGAAAGCGTCGCAAACGCGAACGTATTCCATGGGCTCCGGCTCGGCGGCGACGATTGCGTCGGCTGCCTGAGCGCCGGATACTGCTGCGAGAGCAGCAGCGGAGCCGAGAAGAAGGCTCTTGATGTTCATTTCTGACCTCCAGTCAAAAGTTTCAAACGGGTCTGGGTTTCTTTGCTGAAGGACAGCGTTCCCTGCCCCATCCCCAACGTTCAAGAAGTCGGACGATCAACCGCCCTTGCTTCCGGAGTTGAAAATACAAAACCGGATGGGGCACGCAACGTCCAACTTACCAGATCACCTCCTTTGCGCTGCCCTTCCCTGATCCCTGTTGCTGAAACGACACAAAATCGCCTCATCCCACCCGAGGAAATTAACAAAGCGTTAAGAAAACCCTTTAGCGACGGGGGGTTAGCACAAGGGCGCAGCGAGGCTCCTGTTCCAGAAAGGGGCAGAAAATGGCCGAAAACAGGGGCAAAACCGGGCATCGGCGGCTCCGGTCTGCGGTCTTCTCACCAGCAAGCCGCCACCCAAACGGCATCTGGCGAGATGGCGACGGGAGATCTTTTGCCGATTCACAAGAGAATCAACGCACTGGATTCGCGAATCCTTCGGAGCCCACTGGCGACGCCGGGAATCGCACGACTCGTCGCGGGGCCGAACGCGAGAGGGACAAGGATGCGGACAGGCGGGCACGATTTTACGTGTGTGCAGAGAGCACTTGCAGAAGTTGCAATCGAAGAACGGAAGATCGGCGAGCCGCTACAATCGAACAACTTGCCCGACCGATGACGTTTCGTGGGTTGTCATGGACAAATGAGGAAATGGCGGAGAAGAAGGGATTCGAACCCTCGATACCGTTTCCGGTATACTCCCTTAGCAGGGGAGCGCCTTCGACCACTCGGCCACCTCTCCGTTAGCGCCTGACTAGTGTCACCGCGCCATCAATGCAAGATTTTTTTGTCAGATTTCGGGAAATCACACGATTTTCATCGGCTGGCGATACGTCAGGAGGCGCCTCTATCGGCGATGTGCATCGCGACCGGAGGGTGCACACGCGGGCCGCCGCCCTTGGAACCAGACAATTTGCCAACGAGATGATGTCGGCTTCCCGAAGGTCCCGACGTTTCGTAAATAGCGCTGCCCGCAAGGCCGAAGCAAGTCCGCTTGCCAAAAATAGCCGTCTCGCGGTCGAGCGCGGTGATTCCCCGCCGAATGACGACATCGCGTGGTGGATAAAAGAGTCGGCATTTTCGGAGGCCGCTATGTCGATGATCATGCATGTCGCGCAAGCAAAGCCCGGCCAGACCTCGGCCGTCTACCAGCATTATTTCATCGAGCGCCCGTGCCGCATCCTTGTCATCGGCAAGCAGTTGAAGACTAAGGCCAAGTATCAGTGCCTGCTTCGGCATATCTCGATTGGCGGCGCAATGCTCGACTTCAATGCCGCGATCATGCTGCCGAAGCACTTCTTTCTTGAGATCGACGGATTCAAAGAGGAGATCGGCTGCGCGGAGGTCCATCGCAGCGGCACGGAGCTCGGCGTGCGCTTCAACATGCTGCTTGCCCAGGACTTTCTGCGCCGGCTGATCCGGTTGCAGTTTTCCAGCGGCGGGCTTTAAAAGCGCGTCGCGCTCAATCGGACTCATGCGACGCGCTTTAGGTCATCGCTTTTATGCATATCCCAAAACCGCTGCACACTTCTCGGCGACATGCATCAGTAGCGGCTGCGTCGGTGTCCAAATAACGCAAGCTTGTTAGATTCTTATCGATTAGCTTCAAGGGATTGCAAGTTTCCCACTGGAGACTGCCGAGAATAGCCTTCCTGCCCAGGCATTTTGGAAGGCACCGGCAAATGACTTGTCCGGACTTCGTGGAATCGCAATCGCCGCTTCATGCGGCGCGTCCGGAGTATGACGCATGCTGCAGTCGACCATGTATTCGCTCGTCCCCTCGCCTCTCTACGAGCGCAAGTACGAGCGCTTTTCGATCGGCCAGGCTGGCACGCTGATGTCGGTGCGACCGGCCCTCGGCGGCGTCTCCATACGAGCCTGCAAAATGATCGACATCTCGCGGGGCGGCGCGAGCTTTTCCGTGAGCACGACAATCGGACTGTCGCAGCACTATTACCTCCATATCGTCGGCACGAAATTCCGCATCGGATGCGCCGAGGTCTACCGCAAAGGAGAGCGCATCGGCGTGCAATTCATCAAGACGATCGACGAGGCATTCCTGCACGAAATCGTGCGCCACGAATTTTTCACCGGCCAGGACAAGAAGGCTCCGTCCAACCTAGCGGCGGTCTCGCGTCGTCCCGCATCTGTCAACTGGGGCTTCGTCGAATAAGGCGCTGAGCGCAAGCAGGTCGATCTTTTCCGCAAAAGCGATTCCGATTCTTGCGCATATGCGATAAGTTCCGCGGCATTTGTTCCACGGGGTCCAGCTTCTCGCATGTCCGCATTCTCCCGCTTCACACCGCTTATCCAGTCCTTGCCAGCAACCATTCCCTTCGTCGGGCCTGAAGCGATCGAGCGCCAGCGCGGCCGCAAGGTTGCCGCGCGCATCGGCGCCAACGAGAGCGGCTTCGGTCCGGCAAATTCTGTGCTGCTCGCCATGCAGCAAGCGGCCGGAGAAACCTGGAAATATGCCGATCCTGAAAATTACGACCTGAAACAGGCCCTCGCCAGCCATCTGCGAATCTCTTCCGCCAACATCGCGATCGGCGAAGGCATCGACGGCTTGCTCGGCCAGATCGTCCGCCTCGTCATCGAACCCGGCATGCCGGTGGTGACCTCGTTCGGAGCCTATCCGACATTCAACTATCATGTCGCCGGACACGGCGGGCGTCTCGTCACGGTCCCCTATGCTGACGATAGGGAAGACCTCGACGGATTGCTTACCGCCGCAAAGCGCGAGGATGCACCGCTCGTCTACTTCGCAAATCCCGACAACCCGATGGGGAGCTGGTGGCCCGCTGATCGTATCGTCGAATTCGCAAATGCCCTGCCCGAAACAACGCTCCTCGTCCTCGACGAAGCCTACAGCGAAACAGCGCCGCCCGAGTCGATACCGGCGATCGAAAGTTTGATCGACAAGCCGAACGTCATACGCACGCGCACATTTTCCAAGGCCTACGGGCTTGCCGGGTCGCGCGTCGGTTATGCGCTTTCAACGCCCGGCACGGCTTCGGCGTTCGACAAGATCCGCAATCATTTCGGGATGAACCGTGTCGGCGTCGCGGCAGCGATTGCTGCTCTTGCTGACCAGAGTTATCTTAAGGACGTCATCGCGAGAATAGCGGCGTCGCGTGACCGAGTCTCTCGGATTGCGCGCGACAACGGGCTGCAGCCATTGCCATCGGCCACAAATTTCGTGGCCGTCGACTGCGGACACGACGCGACCTATGCGCGGGCGATCGTCGACCGCCTGATGAGCGGCCACGGTGTTTTCATCCGCATGCCGGGCATTGCCCCGCTCAATCGCTGCATCCGGGTCAGCGCCGGGCCCGATGCTGAAATGGACCTGTTTGAAGCAGCCCTGCCCGCCGTTCTCAGGAACCTGGCGGCAGGTAGCTGATATTGTAGTAGTTCAAAGTGCTACAGCGACCTTGCGTGTCCGATTGGACGCGCGGCGCTGCAGGCTCACACCTCGCTGTCAATGTACCGTCATCCATTCGCGGGCGGCGCGCAGGGCGGCGGCAAGATCGGTCTTGCTCATCGTTGCCGCAAGATCGGCGCGCAAGTCCGCAGCGCGGTCGGATCCCTTGATGGCGGCAATGTTCAGCCACTTGTGGGCAGCGACGAGGTCGACCGGCCGGCCACGGCCCGTCGCATAGGCCAGGCCCATTTCACAGAGCGCGTCCGCGCGGTTTTCGCCACCCATCGCGGCGTCCGAAGCGATTTGCATATCAAAGCGTGCCATTTGTCTTGTCCCTGTCTTGCTGGTTGATCCGGCTGAAGCGGCCCGCCCTCTCGGGCGGACCTTGCTCCAGATCAGCATTTTTGGTCCCTGTTCAGTCGCGCCTCTTTGTGGGCTTTCCGAAAGTGCACCGTCTTTTGCGAGTGTCGCTTTCGGCAGTTCGGCGGGTTGTTCTCTCCGCTCGTCTTGTGGCCTGGAGTATGCTCAACGGCCTTCAACGCGCGCTTAAAATGCATGCTTAATTTGACGCAAACAAAGTTCAAACGCTTGGTAAACTTGAGTTTTCATTAAGCATAGGATCGCCTGAGATAGCGCGCATTTGCCTCAAAATTTACGAAATATTCAGCCGCCGATTTAAACCAATCGCTAACCACACAAACAGCATCGGCCGGCCGCACATCGATTTTCGTTGCCTCTCGCCGGCTCTGCAGACCTGGCGAACCAGTGATACGGGAGGGCTGCGGATGTTTACCTTTACGTGCGCGTAAGATACGTTCGCGCCACGCGGTGCGAGACCGCTTGACATGAGGTATTCCAGCTGGGCCGGTAGACGATACTATGCCGGCCGGCTTTCTTTTTGGGAGGGATTGAATGATTCGTACATTGCTCGTCGCAGCGGCCATTGCCTGCACTACCGCGGGCTCGGTCCGTGCCGCGGAACCGATCGTCGGCAACTGGAAGACAGCGAGCGGCGCCACGGCCGAAATCGCACCATGCGGCGGCGCTTACTGCATCACTTTGAAAACCGGGAAGTACGCGGGCAAGCGCATCGGCAATCTGACCGGAGCCGACGGTATCTACAGCGGCGAAATCACCGATCCGGAAAGCGACAAGACCTATAGCGGATCAGGCACCGTCAACGGTAAGGCGCTAAAGATGAAAGGCTGTGTGCTGAAGGTGCTTTGCAAATCGCAGACCTGGTCGCGGCTGTAAGTCTCACTATGGGGATGGGAACCGCCTGGGTCTTCTGCCGAAGGGCAGCCTGGCGGTGTGTCAGAGGCGAAATCCCATCCTCCGACAGAACGATTTTATTCGGGGCTTGGATGCCCTACAGCGCCCGCGTCTTTTGTCACACGCAAAGGTCGCTGCATTTTGAATCGCTGCAGGATTCCTCAAATCGATTCCGATTCGGGGAATCATGCAGTAGAAGCGATTCGCAATCCGATATGGTCTCGCGAGGATTTCGAGGCATTCCCCGGTATCCGTCAGCATCAGAGAATTGAGCATGCCGAGGAATGTCGATGGAAGCAAAAGACGTTGAGGCGATCCTTTCCGAATACGAAGCGCTAGCCCTGATCGCCAACAGTGAAGGTGTAGACATCGATGCGGTCATGCGCGCCCTTCCAGAGCGAACGCTGTATGTCTTTTTCAACGGGTGCGCAAAAGTGCTGGCCCGCCCGTTCGAGAAGGACGCCATACTGTGTCAGCGCCTCATCAGCGGCGGCACGCGCTTCCTGACTTCACAGAAGCATGTGGATCGGGCACGTGCACTCTTCTCGCGGCCCTTAAAGGCTGAGATTGGCGTTCTTGCCGAGCGCGGGGCACTGGAAGGAACGCCTCGCATAGCGGCACCGCGCAGGAGCGCGCTCGTGCAACATACGTTGGACTTCGACCATGAGTTCGGCTCGCTGTACACAGCCAGGCGCATGCCAACGACCGGTTTTGCCGTTGCCCTATGGCTGCTCGAGAAGGCGCCACATGCAAAGGTCTTCCTCTGTGGTTTCACCGGCGCCGCGGGATCCCGATTCGACATTATTGTGGAGCACGACTGGACCTTCGAACAAATCATGCTGCGGTGCTTCGTGAAGCGAGGGCGCATTCAATTCTTCGAAGAGAGCGTCAGCGAGCCGGCTGGCGCCCTGGAGCGCGTCTGCGCTCATTTTCCGGATCTCAGCGAGGCGACAATAGCGCTAATCGCCTCCAACGTTCTCGCAAACCGCCACACGGCTGTGGAACGGCAGGTCGCGAAACTTTGGGCGACGACAAAGCTGCAGCGCCGGATCCGCTCGTTTTTCAAGCGCATTAGGCTCAGGTACGGCGAACGCTGACGATCCAAAACCCTTCGTCCGGTTCGCCGCCCCTGATCTCATGCAAACGCGGGAGCGATTGAAACGTCCGTTTGATAGCACCCGACGCTAACGCGCACGCTGTCCAAACAGGATCTTCTGCGCCTCCTGGTCCTCGGCGAGGCTCTTCTGGCGAGCGCGCTCTTCCTTACCCACTTCGATCGCCTTTTGAACGGCTGGCCGCGCAAGCACCGCCTCGAACCAGCGCTTCAGATGCGGGAAGTCATCCAGATCCTGTCCCTGATTCTCGTGCGGGATCACCCAGCCGATACAGGCCATGTCGGCAATCGAGTAGTCGCCAGCCAGGAACGGCCGGTCGGCGAGGCGCTTGTTCATCACGCCATAGAGGCGGTTGGCTTCGTTGGTATAGCGATTGATCGCGTATTCGATCTTCTCCGGCGCATATTGGCGGAAATGATGGGCCTGTCCCGCCATGGGACCGAGGCCCCCCATCTGCCAGAAGAGCCATTGATCGACTTCGACGCGCGATCGCTCGTCGGCAGGATAGAACTTCCCGAATTTGCGGCCGAGATATTGCAGGATCGCCCCCGACTCGAAGATCGAAATCGGCTGGCCGCCCGGGCCGTCGGGGTCGATGATCGCCGGCATTCGGTTGTTGGGGGCGATCTTCAGGAAATCCGGAGCGAACTGTTCGCCACGCCCGATATTCACGTATTTGACCACATAGGGAGCGCCGAGCTCCTCCAACATGATCGTGATCTTCCAGCCGTTTGGGGTCGGCCAGTAATAAAGCTCGATCGGAGCCGCCATCCTGTTTCTCCTGAGGTTGCAAGAGTTAACACGTAGGCACGCCCGCCGCCTCCTACAAGACTGATAAAATTCACGAAGATGAACCGGAGATGAACGGACATCTCAGCATCAATTCAGTTTGGTTGTGAGAAAAGACAATCAATCGATCTTAACGTGCCTCCAGCCAACGGACAGAACCATGGATATTCTCGCTCGGCGCCTCACCATCATCAGCGTGCTGATGGTTGTCTTCGCTATGACGCTCGCCGCCGCGGTCAGTGCCGATACGCAGCGCCGCCGCCAAAGCACCTATCTCGGCTCGCTGACCGACTGCACCGCCCACACGGCCCAATATTGCCAGGCCAAGCTCTAAGAAGCCAAAGATGACCGCTCTCGCCACTTCCGCCATTCTCTCGCTCCGTGTCCTGATACTCACAGGCCTGCTGATGGCGCCGATCGGAGCAGTCGCCTACACCAAAGCCGCGGGCCTCGGCATCGGCAAGACCGGTGCCGGCCTCGTCCTCTTCGTGACGCTCCAGCGTCAGGCGATGAGTTGACGTCCACAGCGCCGCGCGTCGTATCAGACGCGCAAAGGACGCTGTAGCACTTTGAATTGCTCGCGACCCGTCTACCGCTTGCATATGGATTGAAATTCCGGTCCTTTTCCGGCGAACGGATGGAATAATGCCTGCATATGCAATCTATCTCGCCGCCGCACTTGCCGAAATCGCCGGATGCTTTGCCTTCTGGGCATGGTTCAAGCTCGGCAAATCCATCTGGTGGCTTGTACCCGGCATGGGCTCGCTCGCCCTGTTTGCCTGGCTCCTGACGGTGGTCGATTCGGCGGCCGCCGGCCGCGCCTATGCCGCCTATGGTGGCGTCTATATCGCCGCTTCGCTCGCCTGGCTCTGGCTCGCAGAAGGTGTGCGCCCGGACCGCTGGGACATGACCGGCGTCGCGCTGGCGCTCGCCGGCAGCGTGATCATTCTCGCCGGTCCGCGCTGACTCCAGCAAGCGAGCATAGGTGTATCGGATTCAATCGGCGTTCGATTCCAGATAGTTAAAGCGATGCCACGGCGGAAAAAACGGCTCCACAATTTTCCAGACCCCACTTTATCTTGTCGTTTGCTTGTCAGAAGGCGCAGCCTATAATGCGACATGAACAAACGAATCTCTTCAAACTCCGTTCTCTCCGTCGCAACCCCTGAACCATTCGAGCCGCACCTCTTCGAGGATCCGGCCGAGGCCGTCGATTGCCTGGAGGCTCTTTATGAACGCAACACCCGCTTCCTCCGCGAGGCCTTCGAAGGGCTTGGAAAGAGCGATGCGCCGCTCACGCGGTTTCGTGCCTGCTATCCGCAGGTCAGCATCGAGACGAGCAGCTTCGGCCACGTCGATTCCAGGCTTTCGTTCGGATATGTCAGCGCGCCCGGCGTCTACACGACGACGATCACCCGACCCAAGCTCTTTCGCCATTATCTGAAGGAGCAGCTCGGGCACCTGATGCGCAACCACGGCGTCGGTGTCACCGTTTCCGAATCGTCGACACCGATACCGTTGCATTTCGCCTTCAGCGAGGGCGCTCATGTCGAAGCGTCGGCCGCCGAAACCATCGACATCCCGCTGCGCGACCTGTTCGACGCGCCCGACCTGACGACGACCGACGACGAGATCGCCAATGGGTCCTATGAGCCGGGCCCCGGCGAACCCTCGCCGCTTGCTCCGTTCACCGCGCAGCGCATCGATTATTCGCTGGCCCGCCTCAGCCACTATACAGCGAGCAGCCCGACGCATTTCCAGAACTTCGTGCTCTTCACGAACTATCAGTTTTATGTCGACGAGTTCTGCGCCTGGGCCCGACAGCAGATGGCACAGGGCGGAAACGGCTACACCGCTTTCGTCGAGCCGGGCAACATCGTGACACCCGCGGGCGCCGACAGGCCGGATGCCGACTATACCTCCGTCCGCCTGCCCCAAATGCCGGCCTATCACCTGAAGAAGAAGGGGCACGGCGGCATCAGCTTGGTCAACATCGGTGTCGGCCCGTCCAACGCCAAGACGATTACCGACCATATCGCGGTGCTGCGCCCGCATGTCTGGCTGATGCTCGGGCATTGCGCCGGGCTTAGAAACAGCCAGCGCCTCGGCGACTATGTGTTGGCGCATGCCTATATGCGCGAGGACCACGTGCTCGACGATGATCTGCCGGTCTGGATCCCGCTGCCGGCGTTGGCGGAAGTGCAGGTTGCGTTGCAGGACGCCGTGGCCGAGGTGACGGGCTACAAAGGCTACGACCTCAAGCAGATCATGCGCACCGGCACGGTCGCGACGATCGACAACCGCAACTGGGAACTGCGCGACCAGCGCGGCCCGGTCAAGCGCCTGTCGCAGGCGCGCGCAATCGCGCTCGACATGGAGTCGGCCACGATCGCGGCCAACGGCTTCCGCTTCCGTGTGCCTTACGGCACGCTGCTTTGCGTGTCGGACAAGCCGCTCCACGGCGAGTTGAAGCTGCCCGGCATGGCAACCGCCTTTTACCGGACGCAGGTGAGCCAGCATCTGAAGATCGGCATCCTGGCTCTGCAAAAGCTCGCGGCAATGCCGCCCGAGAAACTGCATTCGCGCAAGCTCAGAAGCTTCTACGAAACCTCGTTCCAGTAGATCACGATCTTCGCCGCAACAGCAGTGAGAGCATCGTGCCGGCGACGGCCGACACGATGACGAGCAGGTGCGCATTGACGCTGGCACGGCCGAGCAGTTCCAAGGCGGCGCGATTGCCGGGCGCCCCGAAGGAGATCGCTCCGGCGGCGATCGCAGCCGGATAGGTGCCTACTCCCGCCGGGGCATGAACCGGCAGAACCGAGGAAAGCTCGCCGCCTAGGGCACCGCCGAAGCAGGCGGCAAGCGGCGCTACCCCCATGATGGCAAGCACCCAGGCGAGAACCACGACCTTGACGCCCCAGTTCAGCATGGTCATTGCCCATGCACGCAGGAATGCCGGCACGTTGTCCGGCAGCCCTGCTTCCACTTCGTCCAGAACGGTCGCGAGTTTCGCCGGCGCCTTGCTGCGCGCAAGCGTCAGAACCTTTCCCTTCAGGAGAAAGAATGCGAGCGGTGAAAGGAAAGCAAGCGTCCATGCGAGCCAAGCGATCAATGCATCGCTCATGTCGATCACCAGGCCGATCGCCGCGACCGTTAGCAAGGCATGCAGATCGAGCAGCCGCATGACGAGCAGAGCCGACGTGCCATGCACCAGCGGCACCCCGAATTCAGAGCGCATCAGCAGGGGAAAGCTCGTTTCACCTGCTCGAAACGGCAACATGATGTTGAGCAGATTGTGGACCTGCGTCACGCGAAACAGAGGCAGGAACCGCCCACGGGTCTGTTCCGGGAAATAATCGTAGATGCGAACGCAGCGGATGAAGTAGGTGGAGATCAGCAAGACGAGTGCGGCAAGCACCGACCAGATGCCGATTTCGGCCCACTGGCGCATCAGGGTAGACCAGCCCCAGACCCACTCGACAAAGACCGCGTAAGCCGCGATCGCGGCCACGGAAATCAGCGCCATGCGGTTGCGTACGAGCCACGATCGCCGACTGAACTGCCAGTCCGAATTCATCCGATGCCGATTTCCTGTGCTGAACCACGCAATTCGACGTTGGTTATCACCGTTAACTGTGCAAGAAAACTGCGACAGTACGTCGGAGACAATCCTTGAATCACATTGAAGAACCCGTGACGGCTCTTGCCGATAAAATTGAGGCCATCGAGCTGTCCGTCGTTGTCCCCGTGTTCAACGAAGAGGACAGCGTCGGGCCGCTTGTCACACGCATTCGTGACGCGCTGGCCGGTTTCAGCCAGCCGTGGGAACTGATCCTCGTGGATGACGGCAGCACCGATGGTACCCTTGCCAATGCCCGCGCCGAACTCTTTCGTCCGGACTTAAGGCTGAAGATCATCGAACTGCAGAAGAATTTCGGTCAGACTGCCGCCATGCAGGCCGGTATCGATGCCGCGTCCGGGCGATTGATCGCGACCCTCGACGGCGACCTGCAGAATGACCCCAATGACATTCCACGCATGGTCGCGGCAATCGAAGAGCGCCAATTGGACCTGCTCGTCGGGTGGAGACAGAATCGGCGGGACGGCCTGCTGCTCAGAAAAATTCCCTCATGGTGCGCCAACCGGCTGATCGGCAAGATCACCGGAGTGAGGCTCCATGACTACGGTTGCAGCCTGAAGGTCTATCGCGCCTCGATCATCAAACAAGTCAAACTGATGGGCGAAATGCACCGCTTCATCCCGGCGTGGGTCGCCGGTGTCGTGCCCAGCAGCCGGATCGGCGAGATGCCCGTTACCCACCACGCCCGGCACTTCGGTACGTCGAAATACGGACTCTCGCGCATGTTCCGCGTCATACTCGATCTCCTGGCCGTACTCTTCTTCATGCGCTACAAGGCGCGCCCCGGTCACTTTTTCGGATCGATCGGGCTTGCGACCGGCGGCTTGAGCGCACTCATCCTCTTCTATCTGGCCATCGACAAGTTCATTCTCGGCAATGACATCGGCACCCGCCCGATGCTGGTCGTGGGCGTGATGCTGTTCCTGTCTTCGGTCCAGCTCATCACCACCGGCATCCTTTCGGAAATGATGGCCCGCGCCTATTTCCGCGACGACGAGACGACGAGCTATATCGTGCGCCAGGTCTTCGATAAGGGAGGGCCGCATGCTTGAAGCCTTCGACCGACGCCCCAATGCGGCCTTCGTCGCGGTGGCCGGCTATTTTCTGTTGTGCATAGTCTTACGTCTTGCGGTGTCGAACTCTCTCGAGATCGATGAGGCTGGCGTGGCACTCCAGTCGCAATTCCTGCAGCTCGGATACGGGCCGCAGCCCCCATTCTATAACTGGCTGCAATACGGTCTGGCGCAGTCGATCGGCGCGTCGCTTGCGACGCTGTCAGTCCTCAAGAACAGCCTCCTGTTTCTTTCCTGCCTTTTTTACGGTCTGGCGGCACGCCTTGTCCTCAGTAACTGGCGCCTTTCGGCGATGGCGATGCTTGGCGTCCTGACGCTGCCGCCTGTATTCCTGCTGGCGCAGCGCGATCTCTCGCACACGGTCGCCGCGCTCTTCACGGTGTCGCTCTTTCTTTACGGCTTCCTGAGGACGCTCACACGGCCCACCCTGTTCTCGTACCTGCTGACAGGCATCGCCGTCGGCATCGGCATAATCTCGAAGTATAACTTCGTGTTGATCCCGGTCTCGGCGATAATTGCAGTCCTGCCGGAGCGCGACTTGCGGGCTCATGTCTTCGACTGGAGGATCCTGCCGGCGATCGTGATCGCCGCCCTCATTGTTCTGCCCCACAGCTACTGGCTATTGCAGAATCTCGACTTCGCCTCGGGCGGCACCTTGAACGAGATGAGGGAACATGAGGCGCAGGGGCGTTTGCTGCAGGCCTTGCGCGGAACCTACGCACTCGGATCGGCGATCATCGGCGGTGGCCTCGTTTCAGCACTCGTATTCGGCCTTGTCTTTCGCGGCAAGGTGCGCGTGATCTGGCAGGCGGAAAACCAGTGGAGCCGGGTCGTGGGGCGGATGATCGCGATCTGCCTGGTTGGGGTGCTGCTCATCGTGCTGGGTGTCGCGGCAACGCACATACGCGAGAAATGGCTCGTTCTCTATCTCATGCTTGTCCCGCTTTATCTTTGCCTCAAGATCGAAGCGGCGAAGATCGATCTCACCAACATGTTCCGGCGCTTCTTCCTGTTGGTGGCGTTTCTCGCCTTGACGGCACTCACCATCGTGTCGGCGCGCGCGATCGTGCGGCCATGGTTCGGCGACTATTCAAGGCTGAATATCCCCTATAGCGACTTCGCCGAAGCGGTGGCTCAAGCGGAGGGCGGGCAGCCGGCGCTCGTCGTTACCAATGACAAGCAAATTGCGGGAAATCTGCGCACACGGTTCAGCGCGGCGCTGGTCACCATGCCGAAGCTCAACGCGCTTCCGGTCGACATGACGAAGAGGCCGCTTCTGGTTGTCTGGCACGACGACACAACCCAGGAAGCGCCCATTCCCGACCTTCTGAAGGACACGCTCAAGGCTTCCACCATTCCGGAAGCGGCGATGATGCCGCGCCACCTCGCCCTCCCCTACATTCATGGCGCCGGCTCGGATCGTTACGCCTTCAGCTACATCTGGATCGCGGAGTGAGACCTGCTCTGTGGCGCTAACAAAGCACGTCGCATTCAATTGCAGCCATGCGACGTGCGGTGGGTTTTTGTCCTCATGCATGTCTTTGTCCCGAAACCGCTGCACACTTTTGGGCGACATGCATGACAGCGCCGTGCGTCCTTTAGGACGCACAAAGGACGCTGTAACTCTTTGATTCGACGCATCGTGCTTTCCGAAAATCGGGTCCGATTTTCGGGCCGATGCGCTAGGCTCCCACCAGCAGCTTCAGCTCGCCAGGATGTATCCGTAGCGCCACGTCGCGTCCCATAGGCAAAAGCTCGCCGTCGATGACGCAATTGATCTTTCGGTCGACTTTCGGGAAATGCAGGTCGACTGTGATGGCGCTCATTTCCGTGATCAACGGGCTCGCGCGGAACTTGCCGCGCAGGATGGCGAAGGCGAGCTTCGCGACGCCGGCAGGATTCAGAGGCGGCGCGGTGTAGAAGCCGAGATGCCCGCTCGTCACGTCGTCCGCGTACATGAACGTGGAATGGCCGAAATGGTTGTTCGAGACAGAAATCGCCGAAACATGCCGGCGCTCCCTGTGGCCGTCGGCATCGAACTCGATTTCAAAATCCGGCGGGTTGAAAACAACGCCGATCGCCGCGCGTGTGCTTGCACCGATCTTTCCAAGCCGCGAGGCGAAACGGTAGGATTTGCGATACCGCACCAGACGGGCATGCAGGCCCATGGAAAACTGATGAACAAAAGCGCGGCCGTCGGCGCTGCCAATATCGGCAGCGATAATTCTGCCATGAGCAAGAACCGCCGGCGCCTTCCAGATATCGAGCGGCAGCTTCAACGAGCGCGCGAAAAGGTTCATCGTACCGGCCGGGATGACTCCGAGCGGCATGCGGTTCTTCCACGCGACTGCGGCAGCGGCCGAAATCGTGCCGTCGCCGCCGCCGGCAACGATCGCATCGAGATCGCCCCGCCGACAGGCTCTTTCGAGCGTATCCCGCATGTCGACGGCCTCGACAGCGGCGACTTCGATCTCATGTCCGGCAGCGCGAAAGACCTCTTCCACCCACCTGCCGTATGCCTCCATGTCCGTCGAACGGAAGGTTCCCCCATCTCGATTGAAGACGGCCTTAACTTTCATGGAACGTCATGTTCTCCGGTGACCTCGCCAACATCTCAGATCAGAGATAAGCGCGGCGGTGGGCGTTTCCAGAGGCCTAAGCGGGAATCAGCGGCTGCGGTTTCAGATAATGGTGAACCGGCGGAAAGAAACACGCGCAGCGCTACGCGCCGCGGGCTTCTTCATGGCAACGAAGGCAGCTTCAGCGGTCCGCCCGTCTTGATCGACCGGATAGCGAAGTTCGATCGGATATCGGTAACGCCCGGCAGGGCAAGCAGCGTCTCGGTCAAAAGCCTCTCATAGGCCGAGAGGTCCTCGACCACGACCTCCGCCAGGAAATCGGCATTGCCGGAGATCAGAAAGCAGGAGACCACCTCCGGAATGCCAAGCAGCGCTTCCTGCTGGCGGCGTGCGTTTTCCTGGCTGTGATGGCCAACCTTGATTTCGACGAAAACCGTCAGGCCAAGGCCGACCTCCTTGCGGTCGATATCGGCGCGATAGCCGCGCAAAACGCCTGATTTCTCAAGATTGCGAATCCGTCTCAGGCAGGGCGACGGCGACAAGTTCACGCGCTCGGCGATCTCGACATTGGTCGCGCGCGCATCCTCCTGGAGGATCTTCAGAATGGCAATATCGAATTTATCAAGTTTTGGCATACTCAATAAGTTTGCTGCACAAAGTTGGCACATTGTTGCTCATTGTATGCCATGTGAGGCACAGATAGCAAGGACATGCCCTGCCGCTTGGCGCTAGTGTCTTCCCGATCCGAACCCCTCTCAAAACCGATCGGAAGGAACACGAAAATGGTTGCGCTGACACTCGATCGCGGCTCCGCCGCACCTGCCGTGGCCGGTTATGCCGGCGCTTTCATCACCGTGATGATCTGGGCGACCTGGATTCTGGCCACGCGGCATACTGCAGCGACGGCGCTCGGGACGATCGACCTCGGCCTCATTCGCTACGGGATACCGGCACTCGTGCTTGCGCCTGTCTGGCTGAAGACAGGCCTCATACCCAAGACGCTGCCGCGGGGGCTTCTTGCGATGATGGTGGCGGGTTCGGGCGCTGTCTTCTTCCAGGTGGCCGCCTTCGCCATCCATGCAACGCCCGCTGTGTCCGTCGGTGTTCTGCTCGGCGGCTCGATGCCGCTCGCGACCGCGTTGATCGGTGTCGCATTCTTCGGCGAGCGCCCCGATCGCATGCGCCTCGTCGGCTTTGGCGCCATCATAATCGGCGTCACCATCCTGCTCGTTCGCAGCCTTGGCGCGTCGGATGGATCCGCCTGGACGGGCTACATGCTGCTGCCCGCGGCCGCGACGCTCTGGGCGATCTACACGCATGCGTTCCGCCGCTCGGGCTTGAGCGCCGTGGAGGGCAGTGCGCTGATTGCGGTCTGGTCGTTTCTCATTCACCTCGTCCTGGCGGCCGTCTCGGGCACCAGCACGCTCATGAGCGTTCCGCTCGGCGAGGTCGGTCTTCAGGTTTTGAGTCAGGGCGTTCTTTCCGGTTTGGCGGCAACGCTCGCCTATGGTTTTGCGGTCCGTCGCCTCGGCGGCACACAGGCGGCGGCCTTCACCGCCTTGACGCCCGTGCTCGCCATGTTCGGTGGAGCGGCACTGCTTGGCGAAACGATCGGCCCGTTCGAGATCGCTGCCGCGGTCGTCACCTCGGCCGGCGTCGCCCTCTCCACCGGCATTCTCTCTCCAAAACAGGCTTGATCGCATAAACAAACGGCCCGGAAACGCTGGCATTTCCGGGCCGTCCTTTTTTCGTCGTTTGGCTTTAGCCGTGAACGATCTCGCGATGCCGCTGCAAGCGGTGGCCATAGGCCTGGCTGACGCGATCGAAGATAATCGCGATGCCGACGATGGCCAGTCCGTTGAAGATGCCGAGCGTGAAATACTGGTTGGCGATCGCCTTCAAAACCGGCTGGCCCAGCCCCTGAACACCGATCATCGAGGCGATCACAACCATGGCGAGCGCCATCATGATCGTCTGGTTGATGCCGGCCATGATCGTCGGCAAGGCAAGCGGCATCTGGACGTTCTTCAGCTTCTGCCAGCTCGACGAACCGAAGGCGTCCGCCGCCTCGAGCACATCCTTGTCGACCAGCCTGATACCGAGATTGGTAAGGCGGATCATCGGCGGGATGGCGTAAATGACGACGGCAATCAGGCCGGGAACCTTGCCGATGCCGAGCAGCATGACCACGGGAATGAGATAGACGAAGCTTGGCATCGTCTGCATGACGTCAAGCACCGGATTGACGACGTTCTGGAAACGATCGGAGCGCGACATGATGATGCCGATCGGTATGCCGATCGCAATCGACAGGACGGTACAGACGAAGATCATCGAGATCGTCTTCATCGTGTCGTCCCACATATCGAAATAGCCGATGACGAGAAGCGTACCGACGCAACCGGCTACGATCTTCCAGTTACGGCTGGCGAGCCAGGCAATCAGCGCGACCAGGATCAGGATGATCGGCCAGGGCGTCCGCGTCATGAAGCGTTCAGACTGGATCAGAAAGAACTGCAGCGGTTCGAAGAAAGACTCGATGCCATCGCCATAGGCGCGGGTGAACGCCCGAAAACCTTCGTCGATCACTTTCTTCAGCTCTCGAAGCTGATTATCGTCCATATGCGGAAATTTGGTCAGCCATTCCATTTGATTCCCCTTCGCATTGCTCCTGGCAGCGCTTTCGTCTTGTTGTTTTCGCCGCCGGTCATCAAACATGAACGGCGCGCACGATGCGCGCCGCCCACTCGGATCAACAGATCAAAGCGCGGCCTTGATCTTCTCCGCAACTTCCGGAGAAACCCACTTGGTCCAGATGTCCGGGTTCTCCTCGAGGAAGTGCTTGGCGCCTTCCTCGCCGCTCGCCTGGTTGTCGGTCATCCAGGCCATCAACTTGTTGACCGTGTCGTTCGTCCAGGCACGCGCGTTGAGGTATTCCATGGCCGGGCCGGCACGGTCGGCAAAGGCCTTGGTTACCAGCGTCTGGACCTTGTCCTTCGGCCAGTCGTTCTTCTTCGGATCCGGGCAATCCGCAACCGTGTTGCAGCGCTTCCATTCGGCCATGTCGTTCGGCACGCCATGGTCGAGCTTGACCATCTCGTACTTGCCGAGCAGCGCCGTCGGCGCCCAGTAATAGCCGACCCAGCCCTGCTTGCGCTCGTAGGCCTTGGCGATCGAACCGTCGAGGCCGGCGGCCGAGCCGGTGTCGACCAGGGTGAAGCCCGCGGCCTCGGCGCCGTAGGCCTTGTAGAGCTGCGTCGTCACGACCGTGCCGCCCCAGCCCTGCGGACCGTTGAAGACAGCACCCTTGCTCGGATCCTCCGGATCTGGGAAGAGTTCCTTGTGCTTCAACACGTCATCGATCGTCTTGATATCCGGATTGGCGTCGACGATGTATTTCGGCACCCACCAGCCCTGCACTGCGCCGTCAGACAGCGCTACCGCCGCGCCGACGAGCTTGCCTTCCTGAAGGCCGCGATTGACGACATCCGGCAGCAGGTCGACCCAGCCTTCCGGCGCGATGTCCGGCTGACCCTTCTCAATCATCGAAGTAATCGACGGCACCGTATCACCGACGACGAGCTCGGCGCTGCAGCCATAGCCCTCGGTCAGGATGAACTTGTCCACGTTCGCCAGCACTTCGGCGCTCTGCCAGTTCATATTGGCGATCGTCACGTCGCCGCATTCTGCCGCCGACGCCGCGCTGCCCAGGCCGAGAAGGCCGGCAGCAAGACAAGTCGTTGCAAGAAATTTCTTCATTTTCGGTTCCCTCTGTTCTCGCGGTGTACCCATGGCGAACTGCCAGCCTCACCGCGGCGGCCGGCAGCGAACGGAACAAGGCCCCTGCCCCAGTCCGCCGGAATGGAAGCAACAGCTTACCACAGCCGTCAATGCCTGTTCGGATTGACGCCTAATCATTTGCTACCGAGTCTTTCCGGCAAACACTTTTCCATTTGCGTCAGCGATTGCGCTGACTCCCGCTTCCAGGGAACACAAATAATTGATGGGTTTTCTGAAGGGACCGTCCACGACCGTCCTTCCTTCGTAACGGGTCGGATTGGACTGCGGACGCGGCCCGGAAATTCGAGTGCGTTGAGCGCGACAGTTCAATGCAATCAATCGCGCCCGCTCAAGGCTTATGGCGCCCCGCATCTCGAGAACGCTGTCGCATGTCGTCGGGAGTCCGTGCGGCGACTGCCGAACATTACATGTTCGGATAGACCGGGCCTTCGCCGCACTCTTGCCTGGCGGGGGTCCGTGCGGCCCGACTGCCGAACATTACATGTTCGGATAGACCGGGCCTTCGCCCCCTTGTGGCGGCACCCAGTTGATGTTCTGGTTCGGGTCCTTGATGTCGCAGGTCTTGCAGTGCACGCAGTTCTGGGCGTTGATGACGAAGGTCGGCTTGCCGTCCTTCTCCACCCACTCGTAGACGGCGGCCGGACAATAGCGCGTCGACGGGCCAGCAAAGACGTCGTATTCCGACCGCTTCTGCAGGTCGGGGTCCTTCACCTGCAGGTGGATCGGCTGATCTTCCTCATGGTTGGTGTTCGACAGGAACACCGAGGACAGGCGATCGAAGGTCAAGACGCCGTCTGGCTTCGGATAGTCGATCTTCTGGTGCTGTTCGGCCGGTTCCAGCGAGGCCGCGTCGGTCTTGCCGTGCCGCAGCGTGCCGAAGAAGGAGAAGCCGAACAACTGGTTCGTCCACATGTCGAGGCCGCCGAGGGCGACGCCGACCGCGGTGCCGAACTTCGACCACAGCGGCTTGACGTTTCTCACCCGCTTGAGGTCCTGGCCGATGGCGCTGTCTCGCCAGCCGTGTTCGATCTCAATCGGCTCGTCATTGGCGCGGCCGCTGGCGATCGCCTCGGCGAGCTTCTCCGCCGCCAGAATGCCCGACAGCACCGCATTGTGGCTGCCTTTGATGCGCGGCACGTTGACGAAGCCGGCCGAACAGCCGATCAGCGCACCGCCGGGGAAGGACAGCTTCGGCACCGACTGGTAGCCACCCTCGGTGATGGCGCGCGCGCCATAGGAGAGGCGCTTGCCGCCCTCGAAGGTGCCACGGATTGCCGGATGCGTCTTGAAGCGCTGGAATTCCTCGAACGGATGGAGATAGGGGTTCTTGTAATTGAGGTGGACGACGAAGCCGACGGCGACGAGATTGTCCTCGAGGTGATAAAGGAAGGAGCCGCCGCCGGTCCTCATGTCAAGCGGCCAGCCGAAGGAATGCTGCACCAGGCCGGGCTTATGGTTTTCCGGCTTCACTTCCCAGAGTTCCTTCAGGCCGATGCCGAACTTCGGCACGTCGCGGCCCTCACCAAGCTTGAACTTGGCGATCAGCTGCTTGGCTAGCGAGCCGCGCACGCCCTCGCCGATCAGCGTGTATTTGCCAAGGAGCGCCATGCCGCGGGCGAAGTTCGGTCCCGGTTCGCCCGAGCGCTCGATGCCCATGTCGCCGGTGGCAACGCCGACCACGGCGCCCTCGTCGTTGTAGAGCACTTCCGTTGCGGCGAAACCCGGATAGATCTCGACGCCCAGGGCTTCTGCATGGGTGGCGAGCCAGCGACAGACGTTTCCGAGCGAGACGATGTAATTGCCATGATTGTTCATCAGGGGCGGCATCAGGAAATTCGGCAGGCGGATCGAGCCGGCGGGACCCAGGAACAAGAAATGATCGTCGGTGACTTCCGTCTTGAACGGATGGTCCGGCTCGTCTCGCCAGCCGGGCAACAGCCGGTCGATGCCGATCGGATCGACGACGGCACCGGAGAGGATGTGGGCGCCGACTTCTGCGCCCTTTTCCAAAACGACGACCGAAAGTTCCGGATTGACCTGTTTCAGCCGGATCGCCGCCGCGAGCCCTGCCGGTCCGGCGCCGACGATCACCACGTCGAATTCCATGCTCTCGCGTTCCGGCAGTTCCTGTCGTTCGGTCATTCTCATGCACTCCAGTGTCGTCGGTCTTCCGCCGGTTCTGTTCCCAAGCCAAATCATCCCCGTCATGGCAAATGCGGTCGGGCTTGTCGAGCCGGGATGCGACAGACAATCTCCGCATTTGCGCATAACTTCATGAGTTTACCACACGTGCCTTATATTACTTTGACGTAAACGTAAACATTGGCGTCATCTTCGGCAGCTGAGACGGCTTGCTTTTGCCGCAACCGCGTGCGAGGAGGCCCGCCCTTCCCTTCCAACGCAACGCCGGAAAAACCGCGCACATTTTCCTCGGCCTGCTCAAGACACGGAGAAAGTCATGGCATCCGCCCTCGGTCTCGATTTCGGCACAACCAATTCCGTGCTGGCATTGTCACAGGGTGTATCGACTCGCTCCGTCGTCGTCGAAAGCTCTACCGGCAAATCCGACACGACGCGGACGGCACTTTCGTTTCTGAAGAAAGCAGACCGCGGGCCGTTACAGATCGAAGCGGGACAGGCGGCGATCCGGGAATTCATCGACAATCCCGGCGAATGCCGCTTCCTCCAGTCGATCAAGACCTTCGCAGCGAGCGCGTTGTTCCAGGGCACGCTGGTCTTCGCCAAGCGGCACGATTTCGAGGACCTCATGTATGCGTTCCTCGCGCGGCTGAGGGACTATGCCGGCAGCGAATGGAGCAACGAGCTGAAACGCATCGTCGTCGGGCGTCCGGTGCAGTTTGCGGGCGCAAACCCGGACGAGACGCTGGCACTCGAGCGTTACAATCGCGCCTTGGCACGCTTTGACTTTCCGGAAATCCACTATGTCTACGAACCGGTCGCGGCCGCCTTCTATTTTGCACGAACGCTCGACAGGGACGCGACGGTGCTCGTCGCCGATTTCGGCGGTGGCACGACCGACTATTCAATCATCCGCTTCGAGAGCGAGGGCGGCCGGCTGACGGCGACGCCGGTCGGGCATTCCGGCGTCGGCATCGCCGGCGACCATTTCGATTTCCGCATCATCGACAATATCGTCTCGCCGCTCATCGGAAAGGGGAGTCTGTTCAAGAGCTTCGACAAGCTGCTTGAAGTGCCATCGAGCTACTACGCCAATTTCGGCCGCTGGAACCAGCTGTCGATCTTCAAGACGTTGAAGGACTTTTCCGAGCTGAAGAAACTTGTCCGGGCGAGCCTTGAGCCGGAAAAACTCGAAGCCTTCGTGGATCTGATCGAGCACGACGAAGGTTACCCGCTCTACCAGGCGGTTTCGGCCACCAAGATGCGACTGTCGCAGGAGGAAGAAACCGAGTTCTTCTTTGCGCCGCTCGGGGAGCGGGCTCGCCGGACGGTTCGACGCGCCGACTTCGAGACCTGGATCGCGCCTGACCTTGCCCGCATCGAACAGGCGCTCGATGAGGTACTTGAAAAGACCGAGACGGCGCCGGCAGCGATCGACAAGGTATTCCTTACGGGCGGCACGTCCTTCGTGCCGGCGGTAAGGCGAGTCGTCGACAACCGTTTCGACCGGTCAAAGATCGAAAGCGGCGGAGAACTCCTGTCGATCGCACATGGGCTGGCATTGATCGGCGAGCGGCAGGACATCGCGACCTGGACGGCTGAAGCCGCTTGATGTCGCTGGACCGCTCACGCCGATCTGCTAAGTTCGCCTCATGATCCCGGCCAACCACCTTTCCCCGGCAGAGCTTGCCGCCCTTCTCGCCTTCCATGCGGATGCGGGCGTCGAATGGTTGTTGGAAGACGAAGCCGTCGACCGGTTCGCAGAGTTCGAGGCGATGAAGGCGAAGCGCGCTGAGGCGCGCAGCGCCCCGCAAAGCGCTCCGACGGGCACCGGCCAAAGGCAAGGTGCGGGAGCGCAGCAAGCGGCACCCGCGCAGTCCCGCAGCGCCGCTCCCGCAGCACCGGCGGCCTCCCCTCCGTCGGTGGCGATTCCCGACGAGCAGGCCATTAAGGAGGCGCAATTCGCCGCGGAAACAGCGCGCTCGTTGCCGGAACTCAGAACGGCAATGGAATCCTTCAACCATTGCAACCTGAAAAACAGCGCCCGCAATCTCGTCTTCGCCGAGGGCGATCCCGCATCCGGGATCATGATCATTGGACCGATGCCCTATGCGGACGATGATCGCGATGGTCAGCCATTCGCCGGCAGGCTGGGCGAGATGCTCGAGCGTATGCTTTTGGGAATCGGCCTCGCCCGGCAGGATGTGCTGCTGACCAATGTCGTACCTTGGCGTCCGCCGGGAAATCGCGTGCCTTCGGGCCGCGAAGCGGATATCTGCCGCCCCTTCATCGAGCGACAGATCGCACTCGCCGAGCCGAAGCAATTGCTGCTTCTCGGAAACTTCACGGCGCGCTTCTTCTTCGGCGGTGCCGATACGATCCATCAATTGCGCGGGGAATGGCGCGAGCTTTCCGCAGGCGGCCACCGTGTTCCGGCACTGGCAACCCTGCATCCCCAGGATCTCGTGACCGCTCCGGTCAACAAGCGGTTTGCCTGGCAGGATCTGCTCGTCTTCAAGGCGAAGATCAACGCCTAACAAGTTCCGTGCCCATTCATGAATAAATGGTGAAAAAAGCCATGCGAATTGCGCATGCCAGCGCCGCGTTTTAATGCGTTGCAAAATCGATGCTGCATCGCAATATGGGCATGTGGGAGGAATGGAAAAGGAAATGAACCATGACTGCCCGCTTTCGTCCGATTCACAGCAGCTTTGAGACGCTCCGCCATGCCGGCGCCGCGCTGCGGACACCATTCAACACTTTCGGCACGGCAGCCAACGAGCAGATGACCGCGATCGGCCTTACCCGGACAACGCGCCGCCCGGCCCAGATCTACGCCGAATTCATCCAACGCTGACGATCGCGCGGAGCATTCAGCTCCGCAACGCGCATTCTGGATCGCAGAGAAGGAGAAGGATCATGTCCAACCCGCTCGGCAGCATTCGGGTTTTGCTCGACACGATCTCCGACATCGGCACAGCCGTACGTGCCTCGCGCGAATACAGCCGCTTGAGTACAATCAAGGACTCGCGGCGCGCTCACCGTGTTGCCGTCAGCCCGCTGCTACCGAACTAATCCTTCTCCTGCTTCTTTTCGCCATCGACTGTCGCAATCGACAGCGTCAAAAGATTGCGATAAAGCCACACTCATTCCGATCCGCGGAGTGAGCTGGCGAACGTCCGATCGACCGCTCCTTCCCGTGCCCCGGGCGTTTCTCCGCAACGGCTGAAGACGACGCCAGCAATGTCCAGGAGCGCCGATGCTGGCCAGTCTCGCTTCCGTTTTCAGCCTGATGCTCTCCACCTTGCTGATGATGGTGGCTTTCGGGCTGCAGAGCTACGTCATTCCGGTGCGCTCCGTGGCTGAAAGCTGGTCCACGCTCACGGTCTCGATCTTCGCCACCGGATACACGCTCGGCTTCACGCTCTCCTGCATTGTCACACCGAGATTCGTGCTGCGCGTCGGGCATGTCCGCGTCTTTACGGCGCTGATCACTCTGCTCTCCATTGCCATCCTGATGTGCGGGCTCATCGTCGACTGGCGCGCCTGGATCGCCTTCCGGGCGATTTCAGGCTTTGCCATTTCAGGAAGCTATCTCGTCATCGAGAGTTGGCTCAACGAGCGTGTGACGAACGAAAACCGAGGTCTGCTCTTTTCGCTCTACCTCATCACAACCATGGTCGGGACCATCGGTGGGCAATATCTGGTACCGCTCGGCGATCCGACCAACACCTCGCTGTTCATTCTTTGCGGGGTTCTGTTTTCGCTGGCGCTGCTGCCGACGGCGCTTTCCTCCTCGCCCATGCCGGCGCCGCCGGCACAGGCGAAGTTCGACATTCCGGGCCTGTTTCGCCGCTCGCCGGTGGCCGTCGTCGGCGGCGTTCTCGCCGGCGCGCTTTCCGGCGCCTGGCTCAATCTCGGCGGCGTCTTTACGCAGAGGATCGGGCTTTCGACTGCCGAGGGCGCCACGCTGCTTGCGTCGCTGCTCACGGGCAGCGCCCTCTCGCAGATACCGATCGGCCGCGCTTCGGACCGAATGGACCGGCGTATCGTCATGGTCGCCTGCGGGATCGTCGGCGTCATCTCCTGCCTCGTCATGTCGGTTTCGATCAGCAACAGCCCGACGGTGCTTTATCTCGTCGCCGCCTGCATCGGCAGCGTGCTCTTTCCGATCTATGCACTCAATGTCGCGCACGCCAACGACCTCGCCCGCCCGAACGAATATGTGGAAATCTCCTCGGGCCTGATGATCACTTATGGCATCGGTACCATTGCCGGACCGCTGATGGTGGGTCCGGTGATGGACCGCTTCGGTCCCGCGGCACTGTTCATCGTTCTCGCCGTCTACTTCGCGCTTTACGGTGGTTATGCCGCCTGGCGCATTCTCAGGCGCGACCAGCACGTGGGGCTCGTCGCCAAGACCGACTTCCAGGCGACCACGGTCCTGCCGACACCCGGTCCGGACGTGACCAGCCCGATCCCCCAGCAGGCGGATGCGGATGCGCTCATCAGCGACGACACTGTTCCCATTTGGGAAAGGCAGCCGGAATAGGGATCACGAGCATCATCAGCCTTGGGGTGTCACGTGCTTGCGAGCGCCCCTGCGCTCCAAACCCAGTTGATGCTCGCGAAAGATGATGAAGATGCCGGCCGAGACAACGATTGCCGTGCCCGCCAACATGGTTCCCGTCGGTATGTCACCGAAGAGAAAATAACCGACGGCAATACCCAGTACGATCGACGTGTACTCGAACGGCGCGATCGTCGACATGTCGGCGTGACGGTAGCTTTCCGTCAGCAGGATCTGTGCGACGCCTCCGCAGAAGCCGGCGACCATCAGCAGCAGAAAGGACGTCCACGACATTGCCGGCCAGCCGAAGGGCAGTGTCGCAAGTGAAAACACCGACGCCGACAGGGAGAAGTAAAGCACGATCGTGTGCGTTCGCTCGAACTTGACGAGCTTGCGCACCAGCACCATCGCCATCGCCCCAAGCGCCGCCGAAGCCAGTACCGCCGCTGCACCAAGCGCCTCGGACGAGCCGAACTCTCCATTCTTGAACAGCGTCAGCCGGGGCCAGGTGATGATCAGCACGCCCGTGAGCCCGATAACGACCGCTGACCACCGGTAGAGCCGCACAGTCTCGCGGAGAAAAACGGCGGCAAAGATGACGGCAAGCAGCGGCATCGCGTAGCCGATCGCGATCGCCTCCGGCAGCGGCAGGTGGACGAGCCCATAGAAGCCGCAGCTCATCGAAAGGATGCCGACAAAGCCGCGCGCCAGATGTCCTATCAGGTTCTTGGTCCTGAACGCATCACGCACCTGGCCGCGAAGCGCCAGGAAAGCCAGGATCGGCACCATCGCAAAGGCGGAACGGTAGAAGGTAATTTGGCCGGTGGCGATGTCGTCACCGGCAGCCTTGATGCAAGTGGACATGCAAACGAAGATGACGACGGAAAGTACCTTGAACAGGATTCCCTTCATCGGGCTTTGGATGTCCGCATCCATCAAACGCACTTTTCAAATGCCGCCGGCCAATGCAGGAGAATTTCGGCCGAGGAAGACGCGGCAGGAAAGCCGCAGGAAGGTCGCGCTCACTCTAGCGATGCGGGGGCGGAATATGGATCAAATTTCTTGATGGCAAGCATTTTTTCGTGATGCGTCCGCCATCGCGGCTCGGGCTCTGCGAGATTTTTTAGCAAGCGCGAAAAAGTCCTTGCCGATTTAGTTCTTGTTAGTGACGCTTCTATAAACCACTGATCGATAAGGGAACGGGAAGAATACCGGAAGCCACGTCTTGTCCGCCGGTGCGGTCGCCGGCATCACAATGATGTGGCAAAGTTTCGCTTTTCGCCCCTTGGGCTTTTCACCATCACAGGCGCCCTTTACAAATCGAATGTACAACGAAGGCGCGAGCGAGACTGACCATGCGGACAAATACGGGCCAGACCATTCATCTGGAAGACTACCGGCCGACCGACTTCGTTCTAGAGAGAGTGGATCTGACCTTCGAGCTCGACCCGAAGGAAACAAAGGTCGAAGCGCGCCTCATTTTCCACCGGCGCGAGGGGGTAAGCCCGGCGGCGCCGCTGGTCCTCGACGGCGACGAATTGCGCATGACCGGCCTGTTGCTCGATCAGGTGGAAATACCGCCAACGCATTTTGACGCCACGGACGATACGTTGACGATCCGCGGGCTGCCGGAGACGGCCCCCTTCGAGATCACGATAACAACCCTGCTCTCGCCCGAGACCAACACCAAGCTGATGGGTCTCTACCGCACCAACAACGTCTACTGCACCCAATGCGAGGCGGAGGGGTTCCGCCGCATCACGTACTTTCCCGACCGACCCGATGTGCTCGCCGTCTACACGGTCAACATCATCGCCGACAAGGCGACGACACCGCTGCTGCTCTCTAACGGCAATCATCTCGGTGGCGCCGACATGGGCGACGGCCGTCATTTTGCGGCGTGGTTCGATCCGCACCCGAAGCCGAGCTATCTTTTCGCGCTGGTCGCTGGCGACCTCGGCGTCGTGGAAGACACGTTTACGACGGCCTCCGGCCGCACGGTCGCCCTCAGGATTTATGTCGAGCATGGCAAGGAGGCCGGTGCCTCCTATGCAATGGACGCACTGAAGCGCTCGATGAAGTGGGACGAGGAGGTTTTCGGCCGCGAATATGACCTCGACATCTTCATGATCGTCGCGGTCTCCGACTTCAACATGGGCGCCATGGAGAACAAGGGGCTCAACGTCTTCAACGACAAGTACGTGCTCGCCGACCCGGAAACAGCGACGGACGCGGACTACGCCAATATCGAAGCGATCATCGCGCACGAATATTTTCACAACTGGACCGGCAACCGCATCACCTGCCGCGACTGGTTTCAGCTCTGCCTCAAGGAAGGCCTGACCGTCTTCCGCGACCATGAATTTTCAGCGGACATGCGTTCACGCGCCGTCAAGCGCATCGCCGAGGTACGTCACCTGAAGTCGGAGCAGTTTCCGGAGGATGCCGGCCCCCTCGCCCATCCGGTACGCCCGACGAAATATCGTGAAATCAACAACTTCTACACGACTACCGTCTATGAAAAGGGCTCCGAGGTGACGCGGATGATCGCCACCATCCTCGGCCGCGACCTCTTCAAGAAGGGCATGGATCTCTATTTCGACCGTCACGACGGTCAGGCGGTGACGATCGAAGATTTCGTTGCCTGTTTCGAGGACGCCAGCGGGCGCAACCTCAAGCAATTTTCGCTCTGGTATCACCAGGCGGGAACGCCGCTCGTCACCGCATCGGGATCCTACGATGCCGACAAGCAGACTTTTTCGCTTTCGCTTGAGCAGACGGTACCCCCGACGCCGGGTCAGAGCACCAAGGAGCCCATGCATATTCCGTTGCGGCTCGGACTCCTGCTTGAGGACGGCAGCGAAGCGAAAGCCGCGTCGGTTTCGGGCGCCGACATCACGGAAGATGTCATCCATCTCACCAAACGCAAGCAGACGGTTTCATTCTCGGGCATTCCGTCGCGCCCGGTGCCGTCCTTGAACCGCGGGTTCTCGGCGCCGATCAACCTCCACATCGAGCAGAGCGCCGGGGACCGCGCACTGATCGCGCGCCACGAGATCGATCTCTTTGCTCGCTGGCAGGCACTGAATGCCATTGCGCTCGACAATCTGGTTGCCGCCACCACGCAGGCGCGCAACGGCCAACCGGTTGTCTGCGACAACGCCCTCGTCGCCGGCCTGATTGCCGCGGCGGCGGATCACCGGCTGGAGCCGGCGTTCCGCTCGCAGGCCCTGACGCTGCCGAGTGAATCCGACATCGCCCGGGAAATCGGCAGCGACAATGACCCGGATGCCATTCACACCGGCCGTCAACAGATCCTGGCCGGTATCGCCGCAGCCGGACGGGATACCTTCAACCGGCTGATGGAAGACATGGCAGCCCCAGGCCCATTCAGCCCGGACGCCACCAGCGCCGGATGTCGAGCATTGTGCAACAGCGCCCTTTCCTTCCTCGTCTATGGTGACAAGGGGCCGGAAAGGGCGGCCGAGGCATTCCGTGCCGCCAACAACATGACCGATCTCAGCATCGCGCTGACGTTGCTGGCACATCGTTTCCCGGATGCGAAAGAGACGGCCGAGGCCCTCGCTCATTTCAAACAACGTTTTGCGGACAACGCCCTCGTCATCGACAAATGGTTTGCGATCCAGGCGACGGTTCCCGGCCCCAAGACCCTCGATCGCGTCAAGACGCTGATGTCCGATCCGCTCTTCAACGGCAACAATCCAAACCGTGTCCGCTCGCTGGTCGGAACGTTCGCCTTCTCCAACCCGACCGGGTTCAATCGGGCCGATGGCGAAGGCTATCGCTTCCTTGCCCGACAGATTCTCGACATTGATCCGCGCAATCCGCAGCTCGCGGCGCGCATTCTGACGTCGATGCGCTCCTGGCGTTCGCTGGAGAAAGTTCGATCGGATCATGCCCGCAACGCGCTTGCGGAGATCGCCGGCGCGGCCAACCTGTCCGCAGATGTCGGCGATATCGTCGACCGCATGCTGGAGGCCTGACGGCTCTCGTGCACAGCGATCACGGCAGCATTGGCTCGAATCGGGCTACTGCATGGTTCCTTAAATCGAAATCGATTTAAGGAATCAGCAGCTCAAAGGGCTGCAGCGACCTGTGCGCGTCCGATTGGACGGGCGGCGCCGTAATGCCGCCATGAACGATTCCAATGAACTAAAGCTCATCTGAGAGAAAGAGAGCCGAAGCCGCAACGGTAATCCGGCCTGTGATTTTCCAACGATGAGAATTGGTTAAGAAATCTTTACCATTCCCTCTGGACAAGGCGAATCGCCCTGTGATTCATTGAGTCAGATTCGGGCGAGCGGCGCGCCGAATCACTGAGGCAACCATTCCCCGGCCAAACGTTGGGGCGGCTCAATGTCTCAGATCTAGCGGATCAGGCGTCTTCGGCACATTCATTGGGAATGCCGGGCGCTTTCGAGGATGACAAGATTGGGAAAGATGGCGGACGCGCGACGGGGAAGCGCAGCCGACGGGCGGTTGCGACTCAAGTTTCCGGGCCTTTCCAGCCTGGAGCGGGAGTTCATCGAGCAGGCAAAGCTGTTTGCCGAGCCCGCATCGCAGCGGCTCGCAAGCGCCGAGCCTATTCTCAAGCGATCCATTCCCGTCCTGATCATCGCTTTCCTGGTCATCGTGGCTATTTCCCGCATGTCAGGCATCATGGGCGAACACGCCCGGATGGAGGGCAGTTCCCGGCAGGCCGTCGGCCTCGCGGCGGCCGCGGCTGCCGCCGCCTTCCACGCCGATGGCGCGACACTTTTTGCCGACGGCCGGCGATGGGACGCCGAACAGCGGCTCGGCGAATATCTTCCTGCGGACACGCTCGACGGCGGCATGTTCCTGCTGACGGTTCGCAAGGACGGACGGATATTCGCAAGCACGCCCGAAGGGGTGCATTTCATCGGACGCACGCTGGCATCGATCGCTCCGGACCTCGCCTCGTTGCAGTATTACGGCGAGGGATCGAGCGTGATGGAGACGTCAATCGGCGATGTCGCCCACCTCGTTGCCTTGACGCAGCTTCCGGAAGCCGCTGGCGTCATTCTGGCGGCAATACCGATCGCCGAACTCGAAACGGCGTGGCGCGACGAAGTTTCGCTCAATGTCACCCTGTTTGCAGGCATCTCGGCGATCCTGCTCGTCGTGCTCTATGCCTATTACATTCAGGCAAAGCGCGCGCGCGATGCCGATGCGGTATTCGCCGAATCGAACCTGCGCGTTGAAACCGCGCTCTCGCGCGGTCGCTGCGGCCTGTGGCATTTCGACCTCGCCAACCGGCGCCTTTTCTGGTCGCGGTCGATGTACGAGATGCTGGGCATGCCAGGCGACAGCAGCGTGCTGTCCTTCGGCGACGCTGCGCGGCTGATGCATCCGGAGGATCGTGGCATCTACAGCGTGGCGCGGGCGATCGCGCGGGATAACGCGCGCCAGATCGACCAAGTGTTTCGCATGCGCCATGCCGACGGCCATTACGTGTGGCTGCGCGCGCGTGCCCAGGTCATCCGCACCGTCTCGGGGCGCACCCACCTGATCGGCATCGCCATGGACGTTACCGAGCAACACCGCCTTGCCCAGCGCTACGCGGAAGCGGATCAGCGACTGGCCGATGCGATCGAGTGCACGTCGGAGGCCTTCGTGCTCTGGGACAAGCACGACCGCCTCGTCATGTGCAACACCCATTATCAAGAGGCCTATCAATTGCCGGATCACGTGCTCGTGCCCGGCACCGAGCGAACAGTCGTCTATGCCGCCGCGGCACGACCGGTCGTCGAGCGGCGGGTGGCGGATCCGGATCGCAGCAATCACTCGCAGACAAGCGAGGTGCAGCTTGCCGACGAGCGGTGGCTTCAGATCAATGAACGCCGCACGCGCGATGGCGGTCTGGTTTCTGTCGGCACCGACATCACGCTGCTCAAGCGCCACCAGGTGCGCCTGCGCGAATCCGAGCGCCGGCTTATGGCAACGATCGGCGACCTTTCGGCATCACGCATCACGCTGGAACAGCAGAAGGCCGAGCTTTCTGTCGCCAACGCCAACTATCAGGCGGAGAAGGAGCGTGCGGAAGCCGCGAACCGGGCCAAGTCCGAATTTCTGGCGAACATGTCGCATGAATTGCGCACGCCGCTGAACGCCATTCTCGGCTTTTCGGAGATCCTTCAAAACCAGATGTTCGGTCCGCTCGGATCCGAGAAATATCACGAGTATTCGCGCGACATCTTCGAAAGCGGCAAACACCTGCTCAACGTCATCAACGACATCCTCGACATGTCAAAGATCGAGGCAGGCCACATGCGCATCACGCGCGAGACGATCGATCTCGCTCCACTGATCGAAGAGACGCTTCGCTTCACCACCATTCCAGCCGAGCAGAAGAACATCCGCGTCGTTCAGCAAATTTCCTCAGGCCTCACCATGGTCGCCGACCGCCGTGCGATGAAACAGGTGCTGCTGAACCTGCTTTCGAACGCCGTCAAATTCACCAATGAAGGGGGCCGGATCTCGCTAAGGGCCCGCAAGGTCACCGGGGCAGTCACGCTGACCATCGCCGATTCCGGCATCGGTATTCCGAAGGATGCATTGCAGAAGATTGGCCAGCCGTTCGAGCAGGTGCAGAGCCAGTACGCCAAGAGCAAGGGCGGTTCAGGCCTCGGGCTTGCGATTTCCCGCTCGCTGACGCGCCTTCACGGTGGAACGATGAAGATCCACTCCGCCGAAAACGTCGGCACGATCATATCCGTGCGCATTCCCGACCGCGTTGGCGTCTGAAACAACGCGACGACGCATTGCCGTTCACTGAACGACGACGGATTGGAAAATCCCACGGACCGCTTTCGAGAGGCTTCGGATATCCGCCTCGAGGTGCTTCAGGTCCGGATAGTCCCCTGCCCCGCAAACGAGATCGACCAGGCCAGCGGGGGCATCCTTCGGGTCGAAATCCCCGTCGATGCAGAGGCGCACGATCTGCGAGACTTCGGTGAAAAGCGTCAACGCGTCGACGGCTACATCCAGATCGTTCGCATCCATCATGGCCGCGCCGAGGCTCTTCAACGCTTCAAGCGTGTGCGTGCCCGCCGGCGGCGGCGTCACGCCTTTTGCCGGCGCAATCAGGGCGAGGTATTGCGCGATGAACTCGATATCGACGAGGCCGCCGGGAATGAGTTTGAAATCCCAGATGTCGTTCGGCGGCTTCTCCTTGTCGATCAGGTCGCGCATCTCCTCCACGTCCTTGCGGACCTTCCCGATGTCACGCTTTTGAGAAAGGACCTCGCCGAAAATCGCTTCCGCCTCGCTGATCAGGCTTTCATCGCCGCAGATACAGCGTGCGCGCGTCAGCGCCAGGTGTTCCCAGGTCCAGGCCTCTCCACGCTGGTATTTGGCGAAGGCCGTGATGCGGGTTGCCACGGGCCCCTTGTTTCCCGACGGCCGCAGCCGCATGTCGACATCGTAAAGGATGCCCTCGGCGGTCGGTGCGGAAAGCGCCGCGATCAGCCGCTGCGTCAGTCGGGTGAAATAGCGCACGTGATCGAGCGGCTTGGCGCCGTCGGACTGCCCCGCGTCGCCGTCATAGTCGTAGAGCAGGATGAGATCGACGTCGGAGCCGGCCGTCAACTCGTGGCTGCCGAGCTTGCCCATGCCGACGACGGCGACCCTGCCCCCTGGAAAGCGTCCATGCGCCGCGCGGACTTCCTCCATCACCGCGTCGAGCGCCGCGGCGATGATG
Organism: Sinorhizobium terangae; assembly: GCF_029714365.1. Lineage (NCBI taxonomy): Bacteria > Pseudomonadati > Pseudomonadota > Alphaproteobacteria > Hyphomicrobiales > Rhizobiaceae > Sinorhizobium > Sinorhizobium terangae. The sequence goes on along the minus strand of NZ_CP121659.1, from coordinate 705,199 downwards.
AGGTCGGCTAGATCGGTGAAAGCGCGCCCTGCCTGGATGCCGGAAATGGCACCGGTCAATAGCCTTATGCCGATCAGGAAACGCTGTTCGGCGGCGATGATGCGCAGGCGGTCCAGCACCTCCTCGTAGTGACGGCCGCCAGCAACGAAATTTGCGATCCTCGGTGCGAGATATTCCCGTGTCGGCAGCTCCGCGAGCAGCCCCGGATCCAGCATGCCGTCGAAGACATGAGGTCTTGCGGCGATGATGTCCGCCAGCCGAGGGGCAGACGACATGATGTTGACGATCAGCGACAGGAGCCTCGGATTGTTGCCGAGCAGCGAAAAGAGCTGGATACCTGCCGGCAGACCGGAAATGAAATGGTCGAACCGCAGCAGTGCCTCGTCAGCCCGCCTGCTTTCGCCGAATACACGCAGGAGCTCCGGCGTCAGCTCGGTCAGCCGCTCGCGCGCTTCCACCGACTGCGTTGCCCGATAGCGCCCGTAGTGCCACGTGCGAATCGTCCTCGCTATGTCGGACGGGCGCTGGAAGCCGAGCCTTTTGAGGGCCTCCAGCGTGTCCGGGTCGTCCTGTTGTCCGGTGAAGACCAGATTTCCGGTCTCGGTCGAAAGCTTTGCCTCCTGCTCGAACAACTGCGCATAACGTCGCTCAACCGTCCGCAACACACGCGACAGCTCCGTTGAGAAGGACGCGGTATCTTCGAAGCCGAGCATGTAGGCAATCCGCTTGAGATCTGCCTCCGTCTCCGGCAGGACGTGCGTCTGTTCATCGCGCACCATCTGGATCCGGTGCTCGACGTTGCGCAGGAACCAGTAGGCATCGACCAGCTCATCGGCGGTCGACTGATCGATCCATCCGGCCTTCACCAGTGCTTGCAGCATCGGCTCCGTTGCGCGCAACCGAAGCTCGTGCATGCGGCCGCCGGCGATCAATTGCTGCGTTTGGACGAAAAACTCGATCTCGCGGATGCCGCCGCGACCGAGCTTGATGTTGTGACCCTTGACGGCGATTTCGCCATGTCCCTTGTGCGCGTGGATCTGTCGCTTGATCGAATGAATATCGGCAATGGCCGCATAGTCGAGGTATTTGCGGAAAACGAACGGTGTCAGCTCCCGCAGGAAGCGCTCGCCGACCTCCAGGTCGCCGGCAACCGGTCGCGCCTTGATGAAGGCGGCACGCTCCCAGTTCTGCCCCCTGCTCTCGTAGTAGAGCATCGCCGCTTCGATCGAGATCGCGAGCGGCGTCGAGCCCGGATCGGGGCGCAGGCGCAGATCCGTGCGGAAGACATAACCGTCGCCGGTCCGTTCCTGCAGGATGCGAATCAAGCGCCTCAGCAGACGCGCGAAGATTTCCGAAGCGCCGTCCCGGTCGACAATGATGCCGGACTGCGGATCATAGAAGATGACGAGGTCAATGTCGGAGGAATAGTTGAGTTCGCAAGCACCGAGCTTGCCCATCCCCAGAACGACAACCCCTGAGCCGACGCTCGGCTCCGACGCGTCTTTCAGTTTGAGCTTGCCGCTTTCATGGGCGCCAAGGAGCAGGTGATCGATCGCGGCGGCGACGGCGGCAGACGCGAAATCGCTCAGCCAGCGCGTGGTTTCCCGACCGTCGAAAAGCCGCGACAGATCCGCCAGTGCGACGGCGAAGGCCATTTCGCGCTTTGCCCTGCGCAGCCTGGACATGATTTCCCCATCCGGCAGGGCAGCGGTCGTCGGTTCGGGTTGCCAGGCTGACCGGGCTGCCTCGATCCGGCGCTTCAGGAACTCGGACAGAGGCGTGGCGAGCAGATCTTCGAGAACCGCCGGATGGCTGCCAGTCGTATCCCTTAAAAACGGTGAGAGCGCGAGCGCCGAGACGACGAAGTCCTTGAGCGGCCCATTAGACGCCAGCAAATCGGCGATTCGATCGTGTCCTTTGGCGACATCCTTCAAAACGGACAAGGCGGCCTTTGCATCCGCCTGGCTTGTCGGACGGATCGGAACCACTTCGATATCGGCCAGACGCCGCTCGTCCGTTTCCAGCATCAACACCTCCTCCCGATCTCATGACCGGTCTATCAGGTTGTACGAGCCGGGAAAACCATGCGCACCGTCAATCCTTTGCCATCCTCGGTGTTCGGCTCGGTCGCACTGAGCGTGAGCGAGCCTCGATGCATCTCCATCACTGCCTCGACAAGCGAGAGACCAAGACCGGTCCCGGGCTTCGAGCGGCTTTCATCCAGACGGACAAAGCGCTTCAGCACTTCGCGATACATGTCTTCGGGGATGCCGGGGCCGTGATCAGCGACCGTCAGCACCGCCTCATTGCCGCTCTTCGTCATCGCCACCTGGATCAGAGGATTTGCTGCTCCCTCGGCATATTTGATCGCATTGTCCATCAGGTTTCCCAGCGCCTGTCCGATCAACTCGCGATTGCCCGAGATCACGACGCCCGGCAGGATATCCGCTTCCAGCTTCAAGGCATTGTCTTCGGCTGCCGGTTCGTAAAGCTCGACCCAATCGGCGACGATCTGGGAGAGGTCGACATCGCTCATTTCGGCGACGGCGGAACCCGCCTCGACCCGGGAGATCATCAGCAACGCGTTGAACGTACGGATCAACTGGTCCGACTCGGCGATGATTTCCTCAAGCGCGCCAGTTTGGCCACTGTCCCCCTTGCTGGAGAGTGCAGCTTCGGCCTTGTTGCGCAAGCGCGTCAGCGGAGTCTTGAGATCGTGCGCAATGTTATCGGAGACCTGTCTCAGCCCTTCGTTGAGCTTCTCAATCCGCCCGAGCATCGCGTTGAGCGATTCCGACAGCCGGTCGAACTCGTCGCCCGAACCGCTCGTCGGCAGACGCTGCGAGAGATCGCCCGCCATGATCTTCGTGCTGGCCTCGGACATACGGTCGATACGCTTCAGCGCGTTGCGGCCAATGCCGAACCAGATGACGAGGGCACCGAGCCCCATCACGCCAAGCGCGACGACCAATGCCTGTCGCACGAGCACGCGAAACTTCTCCGGCTCCTGAAGGTCGTGACCAACGAGAATTCTGAGCCCGTTGTCGAGCATCAGAACCTGGGCAAGCGCCACGTGGCTCTCCCCGCGGCTTTCGTCGGCGAACCGCCGGTAACGAAACGGCTCCGACTTCCAGCCTTCGTCGTCGAGCAGCCCTGGCTGCAGACCAGCCACGTTGCCGGCGAGGATTTCTCCGCTCGGGCCGGCGATCACATAAAGATTTGCGCCCGGCTGGCGTGCACGCCGTTCGAGCGAGCGAAGCAGGCCATTCATGCCGGCGCGCTCATAGACGGCTTCGATCTGACCCACTTCGGCGGCGATGGCATCGCGCGTCTGCTGCTCCAGCAGGCGCTCGGACATACCTGTCACGTAGAAGACGAGGAAGACCGCGCAGAGGGAAAAGAGAACAAGGTAGAGTGCGGAGAGCCGGACTGCCGTCGTTCTGAACAGAACCCTGAGTTTGCTCATGTCTCAGTCCGGTCGTCCTTGATCATGTAGCCGGCGCCACGCACCGTCCTCAGGAGCGGCATGTCGAAGTCCTTTTCGATCTTCGAGCGCAGACGCGAGACGTGCACGTCAATGACATTGGTTTGCGGATCGAAATGGTAATCCCACACGTTTTCAAGCAGCATCGTCCTCGTCACGACCTGGCCCGCATTCTTCATGAGGTATTCGAGCAGCCGGAATTCGCGTGGCTGCAACGGAATCTCCTTGCCCTGCCGTCGAACCGAGTGAGCGAGCCGGTCCAGTTCGAGGTCGCCGACGCGGTAGACCATATCCTGTTCGGGCGCGCCCTTGCGGCGACCGAGTACCTCCACCCGAGCGAGAAGCTCGTTGAAAGCGTAAGGCTTCGGAAGATAATCGTCGCCGCCGGCGCGCAAGCCCGTGACGCGGTCGTCCACCTGGCCGAGCGCCGAAAGGATGAGAACGGGCGTGTGGATGTCGCGCCGTCTCAATTCGGTGATCAGCGACAGACCGTCGCGGCGTGGCAGCATACGATCGACGACCAGCACGTCGTAGGCGTTCTCGCTCGCCATGAACAGCCCGCTTTCGCCATCGCTGGCGTGATCGGAAACAATTCCGGCCTCGCGAAATGCCTTCGCCAGATACGCGGCTGCCTCAAGGTCGTCTTCAACAATCAGAATCTTCATGCGCGTGACCATAGTCCCGGATCCCTATCTGTCTCAACCGGTTTCGGTTCCGACACCTCCAGCGCCGCCCGTCTCACGAGACGCGCAATGGTCGCTGTAGCGCTTTGAATTGCTGCATGATTTTCGATCCACGCAATCATGCAACAGCGCCATGGCAACCGTCGCTTCGGCCGGACGGAGAAACGCCGCGAAATCACTCGGATGTCGCGGCGCCCTTGGATCATGGTGATTTTCGGATTGTGCCGATCCATTCACCGTGATCGCCAGAATGGATTGGGGCGGGCGACCCGCTCCAATCCTTCGATAGTCGCGAGATCAACCCTGATCGATCGGAAGAGCGACAAAGCGGCTGCCTTCGCCGGATTCGATCTGGAAGAGCGCCTTGGTCCGCCCCTCCTTCTTGGCGTTGTTCATCACCTTGAGGATGTCGTCCGCCGACTTCACATCCTGATTGTTGACCGTGACGATCTTCTCGCCTTCCTTGAGACCACGGTCGCCGGCATCCGAGTCCGGATCGACGGAGGCGATTGTCACGCCAGTCCCGTCCTCGGAAGGTGTCACCGTCAAACCGAGACCGGCAAGCGCTTCATCGCTGGCTGGCGGTTGCTGCTCGGACCGCTCGTCCTTCGGCTGCGCGGAGTCGCTCGTGTCGCTTGGCAGGTTGCCGATTTCGAGCTTGGCGCTCTGCGACTTGCCCTCGCGCCACAGCGTCACGTCGGCAGAAGAGCCCGGACGCAGCGCCGCCACCTTGCGGGCCAGATCGCGCGGATCCTTGATCGGCTCACCGTTCAGTGCCGTCACCACATCGCCCTTCTTGATCCCGGCCTTTTCTCCCGGAGAACCGGCCTGCGGTTCTACGACCAGAGCGCCGCTTGCCTCGGAGAGGCCGAGTGAATCGGCGATATCCTTGGTTACCGGCTGGATCTGAACGCCAAGCCAGCCGCGTGAGACGGTGCCGTCCTTCATGAGGTCGTTGACGACGTCCTTGGCAACGGATGCAGGGATCGCGAAGGCGATGCCGACATTACCGCCCGAGGGGGCCAGGATAGCGGTGTTGATGCCGACAACCTCACCCGAAAGGTTGAAGGTCGGACCACCGGAGTTGCCGCGGTTCACGGCTGCGTCGACCTGCAGGTAATCGTCATAGGGGCCGGAGCCGATGTCGCGGCCGCGAGCGGAGACAATACCAGCCGTCACGGTTCCACCGAGGCCAAACGGGTTGCCCACGGCGACGACCCAATCGCCGACGCGTACCTTGCTGTCGTCCGCGAAGCTCACGTAGGTGAACTTCCGCTTGTCGTCGACCTTGAGTACTGCAAGGTCAGTACGGCTGTCCTTGCCGACCAGCTTGGCATCCAGCTCCGTTCCGTCGTTCAGGATGACCGTGAAGGCGGAGCCATCGGCAACGACATGGTTGTTGGTCACCAGGTAACCGTCTTCGCTGATGAAGAAACCGGAACCCTGGCCGCGGGGGCGAAGGCGACCCTCGTCGCGCGGACCACGGCGATCAGGCCGACGCTCGGCACGATCGTCGCCGCGCGGGCCGCCGAATTCGCGGAAGAAGCGCTTCAGCGGATGATCATCGGGCAGATCTTCGAGGCCGCGGCCGCCGAAGTCGAAGCTGAAGTTGCTGGATTCATCTTCGGAAGTGCTCACGCGCGACTGCACGCGAACGGAAACGACGGCCGGCGAAACCGCGTCGACGACATTCGCGAAGCTCGGGACCGAGGGAGCCTCTGCCTTCACCGCCTCGGCGAAGGACTGCGAAATCTGAGCCGGCAGGCCGCTGGTCAGCATGACCGCCGCGAGACCGGCGACGGTGGAGGTTTTCAGAACCGTCTTCAGGGATGGACGTGTGATCTTGGACATTCGCTTTTGCCTTCTCTCTTCCTTGAAGCCATCGCCAATCGGCATGCGGCTTCAAAACCTTGACCACGAGCACTCCCGAAGCGGTATTTGGCGTTCGGGGAACTGCTCGCCTGGCTGTGATTGGAGGAACAGCCGATGATGAAAGGTGTAACGGATGGGACCTTACTGAGTTCTGTCCGACAGATGAATATTTGGTAATGTTCGCACGGAAGCGGGAGAGAGACTGCTCAGCGCCGTGCAGTAAGGCGCGATATCTCGTTTCGACTAAGCGAAATCCGCCTCAGCATCCTGAATTATCCTTCGGTATCAAACCCCATTTTCGATGGTCCGGGGCATCTGGGGAAAGAAGCCCTAGGACCTCAAAAGCTTGTCCAGCTCTTCCCTTTCCTTGTCGGAAAGCGGCGTGCCGGGCATACCGGCGCTGCGTCGGCGCGCAGCCACGACGAGGGCAACGCCACCGCAAAGAAGCAGGATGACGGGCATGCCCCAGAGGATGACAGTCTTTGCCTCGAAGCGCGGCTTCAACAGGACGAACTCACCGTAGCGGGAGACGACATAGGCAATCACCGCTTCGTCCGTGTCGCCATTCGTCAACCGTTCGCGCACCAGCACCCGCAAATCCTTGGCAAGTTCGGCATTGGAGTCGTCGATCGACTGGTTCTGGCAGACCATGCAGCGAAGCTTGGCCGAGATCGCCCGTGCGCGCGCTTCGAGTGCCGGATCGGCAAGCACCTCGTCCGGATTGACCGCCAAAGCGGGCAGCACAGAAGAGAGGCAAAGGAAAAGCGCAAGCAGCAGGCGGATCATTCGGCTACCCCCAAGGCGAGCCGTGCGGCCCTTCTTGCGCGCGTCGGCGCGCCAACCCGCAGGCGGCGGTCACTGAGCGAGACAACGCCGCCCGCCATCATGACCAGCGCCCCGCCCCAGATGCAAAGGATCAGCGGCTTCCACCAGACACGCACGACAATTCCGCCGTCGGTCATCTGATCGCCGAGGGATACATAGAGCTGGCTGAGGCCGAAGGTCCGAATTCCGGCTTCCGTGGTCGGCATCCGGCGCGCCGTATAAAGCCGCTTCGACGACGAGATTTCCGTGACCGCCACGCCGCCCCGGCTTACGGTGAAATGCCCGGTTTCCTCGGTATAGTTCGGCCCGCGCCCTGGACGCATGCCGTCGAAGCGCAGGGTATAGCCACCGGCGTCCACCGTCATGCCCGGCTTCATCTCGACAACCGTCTCGGTCTCGAAGCCGGTGACGGCGACGATGCCGATCAATGTGACGCCGAGTCCCGCATGGGCGAGCGCCGTCCCGAAGGCAGAGCGCGGCAGGCCCGAGAGCCGCTTCCAGGCAACGCTGCCGGCCGCTTTGCCGATACCGGAGCGCAGAATGAGATCGGTCAGCGCGCCCACGATCAGATAGACGCCGAGCGCAATGCCGAGGAGGGCAATTACCGGGCCGCCATTCATTGCGTAGTAATAGGCCGCAGCGACAAGGAGGCCGACCGCGGCTGCGACGAACAAACGCTGGGCAGCGCCGGTGAGGTCGCCGCGCTTCCAGGCAAGCAGCGGACCGAAGGGAACTGCGCAAAGTAGCGGCAGCATCAACAGACCAAAGGTCATGTTAAAGAACGGTGCGCCAACCGAAATCTTTTCCCCCGTCAGGGCCTCGAGCACCAGGGGATAGAGCGTGCCGGTGAGCACCGTCGCTGCCGCCGTCGTGAGAATGAGGTTGTTGAGAACGAGGGCTCCCTCGCGCGAGATCGGCGCGAAAAGCCCGCCGGACTTGAGACGCGAGGCCCGGAGCGCGAAGAGTGAAAACGCGCCACCGATGAAGACAACGAGAATGGCGAGAATGAAGATGCCGCGCGTCGGATCGGTGGCGAAAGCGTGCACCGACGTGAGCACGCCCGAACGGACGAGGAAGGTGCCGAGCAGCGACAGCGAGAAGGTCATGATCGCAAGCAGCACGGTCCAGATCTTCAGCGCCTCGCGCTTTTCCATCACCAGTGCCGAGTGCAGCAGCGCCGTGCCTGCAAGCCACGGCATGAACGAGGCGTTTTCAACCGGGTCCCAGAACCACCAGCCGCCCCAGCCGAGTTCGTAATAGGCCCAGTAGGAGCCCATGGCGATGCCCGCCGTCAGGAAGGTCCAGGCGGCAAGCGTCCATGGACGCACCCAACGCGCCCAGGCCGCGTCGATGCGGCCTTCGATCAGCGCCGCGATGGCAAAGGAAAAGCAGACGGAAAAACCGACATAGCCGAGGTAGAGCAGCGGAGGGTGGATGGCGAGACCGACATCCTGAAGCACCGGGTTCAGGTCCTTGCCCTCGCCCGGTGCCGGGATGAGGCGGGCAAAGGGATTGGACGTCAGCAGGATGAAGAGCGCAAAGGCGGCCGCGATCCAGGCCTGTACGGCGAGCACGGTTGCCTTCAGCGTTTCCGGGAGGTTGCGGCCGAACAACGCCACGAGAGCGGAAAAGAAGACGAGGATCAGCAGCCATAGCAGCATCGACCCCTCGTGGTTCCCCCACACACCGGAAATCTTGTAGATCAAGGGCTTGAGCGAATGCGAATTCTCCCAGACGTTGCGCACGGAGAAGTCGGAGGTCACGTAGGCAAAGGTCAGCACCGCAAAGGAGAAGGCAACGAGCAAGCCGCAGACAAGTGCAGCGCTCGAGGCGAGTTCCATCAGCGCGCGGTCACCAAGCCGCGCTCCGGCGATCGGCAAGATCGCCTGGACGAGCGCGGTCGCGAGTGCCAGCACCAGGGCATAATGTCCGAGCTCGATGATCATTGAATGTTTTCCTTGCCGCCGAGCGCAACACCTTGGGCCTTCAGGCGGTCTGCAACATCTTTCGGCATATAGGTTTCATCGTGCTTGGCAAGCACCGTATCCGCGACAAACACCGGGCTGCCTGCAACAAATGCACCCTCGGCCACCACACCCTGTCCCTCGCGGAAGAGGTCGGGCAGGATGCCGGTATAGGTCACCGGTACCGTTCCCAGCGTATCGGTCACGTTGAAGGTCACGGTCTTGCCCTCGCCACGCTTGAGCGAGCCGCTTTCGACGAGGCCGCCGAGGCGAATGCGCGTTCCCGGCGCAAGGCCTGCCTTGGCGAGATCACCCGGAACATAGAAGTAGGCGACCGCCTGGCTGAAGGCGAACATCACCAGCAAGACGGCGGCCATCAAGAAGCCAACGCCACCGCCGATGATCGCCAACCGTTTCTGCTTGCGTGTCATTTTTCTTCTCCGCCCGCCTCGATCCCGAGTTCGCGGCCGAGAGCCAGCAACTGCTTTCCCTGATCCCCGGTGGCCGGGAACGCCTTCAGCCCTTGCTGTAGAGCGTCGCGCGCCTCGTCTCTTTGATCAAGCACAACGTAGGAACGGATCAGGCGCATCCATCCTTCAAAGTTCGCGGGGTTTTCCTTCAGCTTGCTCGACAGGCTGTCGACCATGCCGCGGATCATGGCCTGGCGATCGCCAGCGTCCATCTGCGCGGCAGCCGCCATATCCTCGGATGTCGGGTTTGCGGGCATCGTATTGCCGGCGGGCGCTTGACCAGCGGAGAGCTCCGCGATGTGCTGGTTCACCAATGGCAGCCAGGGCGCGTCGGCAGGAGAATTGCCGGCAAGCCTGCGGAACGCGGCGAGCGCATCCTGCTGCTTACCCTCCTGCTTGAGACCAAGAGCCAGATAGAATTCCGAGCGCGGGTCGTTGGGGTCGAGGGCAAGCGACTTCTTCAAGGCTTCCTGCGCATCGGCCGTCACAAGGCCGCCGGACTGCACGATCAAGGCCTCCGCATAACCGCCGAGTCTGGCGGGTGTCGGTCCGAGCAGGCGAATCGCCTGGTCGTAAGCGGCAACGGCGTCCTCAACCCGTCCGCTGCGCATGTAGATCGGTGCCAGCAGATCCCAGCCTTGGCCATCGCCCGGATTTGCCGCAAGATGGTTCTCGGCCCGCGCGATCAAAATGTTGATGTCGTCGCCCGGATTGGCAAGTCTGGCCGCAAGCGGTTGCGCCGGCACGCCGGGACTGCCGGTGACGAGATAGACAAAAAGCCCCACGGCGGGAAGACTGACAAGAACGAAGAGCTGCGCGATGCGATTCGAGCGCAGAGATTTCAAACCGCTCTGCTCGATGGGCGCGTCCGCGGCGCTTGCCGCAAGCAGCCGGCGCGCGATCTCGGCGCTCGCGAGTTCCTCGTCCTCGCCGCTGATCAGGCCGGACTTCTGATCCCGCTTCACTTCCTCGAGCTGGTCGCGATAAACTTCGATGTCATGGCTGTGTGGAGACGAAAGCGGCGCCGTTGCCCGCATCAGCGGGAGAACGAGCACGACAGCAACTGCCGCCGTCAAAATAGCGACGAGGATCCAAAACAACATGGAGGGGAAATACTATGAGCCCCGTGCCATTCCAACTCGAAAACAGGCAATGACGGAGATTTGAGGCGTTTCGCCGCAAGGTCGCCCGCGTGTTTCGCCGGTTTGACGGCCGAAGGCGCGTCACCGAAGTGACGCAGCGAGCTTATGTGAGCGGCGTCCAGCTTCCATCGGGATTGCGGCACGCCGCTCCGCGTGCCGTCGTCTGCTGTCCCTTCACGGTCACCGTGTGGCTGTATTGCCGGCAATTCTGCGAGCCGACCTGATAGGGTGCCGCGGCGACGACGGAACCGCTGACGCCGCGCCCCTCCCATACGACCGGCTGCCCGCCTGGTGCGGCCTCCAGCGCCCGGTACTCCGCCTCCAGTGCCCTCTGCCGATCGGATTTGCCGAGATCGATGCCCTCGATGCGCGCAATGACACCACCCTGCAGCGCGGAGATATAGGCCGTCGACGACGCCCCTCGCGTTGCGGTCGCAGAAAGACCGGAGACGGCCCCACGCTGGCCGTTCGATGCCGTGCCGCAACCCGCCAGTGCGACGGCAGACGCGATGACCGCGATCCTACCGCTGACGACAAAGGCTCGTGTCATTACTGCGTGGTTCCTCATGATCCCCCGACAACTCAACTCTACCGCGAACAACCGTATCCGCCTTCCCGCGCATCCGGCGGCGGACAGGTGGCACCCTGTCGATTTTCTTTTGGCACTCCCCAGCGCATCAGGCAACCACACCCACTTGGGGATCGGCATTTTCGGCCGGTGTGTGGCCGCTAAACCGCAGCAGGCAGAACGAGTTGGGCCCGCAATCCTCCCTCATCGCGCCGCGAAAGCTCGATCGTGCCTTGGTATTCTCCGACAATCTCGCTCACGATCGAAAGTCCAAGCCCGGTGCCGGGCTTGCTCTCATCGAGCCTTTTGCCACGCTTCATTGCCAAGGCGATCTGGTCGGGATCGAGCCCCGGACCGTCGTCATCGACGTCGAGTACGATCCAGTGCCGGCCGTGGTCCTTGCCGTGCACGTCATCCGGGGCGGGCCGGACAGTTAGTGAGACATGGTCGCGTGCATGCCGTGCGGCGTTTTCGAGCAGATTGCCGACCGTCTCCTCGACGTCCTGCTGCTCCATCGCCAATATCAAACCCGGTGGATTGATCGACAGGCTGAACTGCCTTTCGGGATTGAGGCGGCGCATCACCCGAACAAGCCGTTCGAGCGCGGGCTGGGCCTCGGTTCTGGCGAGGATCGAGCCCCGCTGCGCGGCGATCCGCGCGCGGCTGAGATAGATTTGCACCTGGGTCTGCATGGCATCGGCCTGCGTCTTCACCAATTCCCCATGCGGTACTTCCAGTACACGCGCTTCGTTCAGCAGAACTGCGATCGGCGTCTTCAGGGAATGGGCAAGGTTGCCGACCTGCATGCGCGCCCGCTCGATGATGCGGCGATTGCTGTCGATGAGCGCGTTCACCTCGTTGGCAAGCGGCTGGATCTCACGCGGGAAAGCACCGTCCAGGCGCTCGCTCTCGCCCGCGCGAATCTTTTCGAGCGAGCGGCGCACCTGGTCAAGCGGCCTGAGACCGAACAGAATGGTCAACGCATTGACGCCAAGGCCGCCGAGACCGAAGATCGAAAGCGCGATGGTGAGATTGCGGGTGAAGCGATCGATATCCGCCTCCAGCACATCGCGATTGCCCGCGACGCGGAAGCGGGCGGCATGGCCCTGAATATCGAGGACGACCTCGGTTTCGGCCACCTCGACCTCGTTTCCGAACGGATCCATGGTCGTGTAGAAGCGCTCGTAGCGAATATCGAAGGGAACCTCGTCGACACTGGCGATCGGCAGTTTTGCGGAGCCGAGCGACGTCGACAGCAGCGGCGGCGTATCAAATTCGCCGATCGGTTCGACAATCCAGTACCATCCGGTTTGGGGCTGGGAGAAGCGGAGGTCGCCGAGTTGCGGGCTTCCGGTCAGAACTGCCTTCTCGTTGACGGAGATCGAATTGATAACGTTGTAAAGCTGTGCGCGCAGCAGATCCTGAAAGCCGCGCTCAGACCCCTGCCTGTACAGCGCGGATATAACCACTCCGATCACAACGAGGGCGACGACGGCCCAAACGGTCGAAACCGCCAGTACGCGGGCCGTGAGTGATCTAATTGCCATTGCCGGGCGCTTGCATGCGATATCCGAGGCCGCGGACCGTTTCGATCAGGTCGTTGCCGATTTTCTTGCGCAACCGGCCGACGAACACTTCGATCGTGTTGGAGTCCCGGTCGAAATCCTGATCATACATGTGTTCGACCAGTTCCGTGCGCGAAACCACCTGCCCCATATGGTGCATCAGGTAGGAGAGCAGCCGGAACTCATGTGAGGTGAGCTTCAGCGGCACGCCGCGAGCGGTCGCTTTGGAGCCCTTGGTATCGAGCCGCACCGGACCACAAACGATCTCGGAACTCGCATGGCCTGCGGCCCGGCGGATCAATGCGCGGATACGGGCAAGAACCTCCTCCACATGGAAGGGCTTGGCGACATAATCATCAGCACCGGCGTCGATACCGGCCACCTTGTCGCTCCAGCGGTCGCGCGCGGTCAGAATCAGGACCGGCATGGTCTTGCCGTCGCCGCGCCACTTCTCGAGAACGGTAATGCCGTCCATCTCCGGCAGGCCGATGTCGAGGATTACCGCGTCATAGGGTTCCGCGTCGCCAAGATAGTGGCCCTCCTCGCCGTCGAAGGCCTGATCGACGACGTAGCCGGCTTCTTTCAACGCGTCGGCCAACTGCCTGTTCAGGTTGGCGTCGTCCTCGACTATAAGTATGCGCATCTGCGTTCATTTCCCTTGCTCGTAGGCTGCCCGCAAGCAGCCTACATCGGCACCTTCACCGTCACCTTCTTCGGCCGCCCACCGTTGCCCGGGATGAGCACCGTGATCACGCACTGGCCGTCGGATGTCGGCTGGGCGGAGAGCAACTCTCCACCCGTCTCGGCAACCACTTGCGCGGCGGCAGCGCTGCAATCGCCAGCCGCACGGACAACAGCCGAAGGCACGTTGATGGCAGGCAGCGACATGCCCGCTAGGCCTGCGGCAAGCGCGGCTATGATCACTGGTGAAGACATGAACGCACTTTCGACTTGGGAAGCATCATGGCGAAAATCATTAACTGATACAGGCTGAATGGCAAATGAATGTCGGATGCCGCACCCGCTCCGGCGTCACGGGAGAACGACCGTAGATTGCAGCGATTCCCCGGCTTGCAAAAGATCGCACGACGTCAACGCCGTCGCACGCCACGGACAGTGGTTCATTAAGATCTTCGCGGGAGAATGCTCACGAACATCCGCCACAAGAACCGCGATCGCCCCTTCTGGAGGTCGGACCACCCACCCGGGGCTTTAATCCTTCCTCAATTCGCGATTCTTCCGAGCGGCTTGCCGCCGTTTTCTTAAGACTTGAGTCCGATCCTTCAGAGGTGAAGCGGCGATCTCCGAAAGCGAATCCATTTCCTTGTTCAAGCGTTTGAAAATGCGAACGTTTCCGCCTGCGCCGCTGCCGGCTCCGAGAGCAGCGATTTCACCCGGCAACGAGTTCATGAACAAATTTGTGGATCAATCGAACATTAATCGATTTAAAGAATTTTCAATCGTTTAAATGATTTAAACCACTGATTTACAAAGTATTTACGATGTGGAATGGTCCTCGCATCCTTCAACCATCATGAACCCGGGAGAAACGGATGCAGACGCTCGCGAACAAACAGCCCGCACTACCGCAATCCAGGATTCCGCAATCCCTTCTCGATCGCTTCGAGAACGAGTGGCGCGAGATGCGCACGGCTGGCGAGGCTGCACAGAAGCCCGTTCCGCCTGCAGAATGATGTTCCGGCACCGCTGAAAGAACGCGGTTCTACAGCGGTGCTACCCCACCAAAACGGCGTCGCAACTCTTACTGATCGTCCATGACGCAGGCTTTGCGGCCTTTTTACCATTCCACAATTCCATGCTACTCTTCGGCCATGCTGACCGAAGAGCTCGAAAGGCTGGCGCTCAGCCTGCCCGGAACGCAAGAGAATGCCCATTTCGGAACGCGGGATTTTCGCGTGGGCAAGCGGATTTTCATGTCCCTGCCGGAGGCAGGTCGCGCGGTCTTCAAATTCACCCCCGATCAACAGCGCATGTTGCTGGAAATGGAGCCCGGGTTTTGCGCCGCCGTGCCCGGCGGCTGGGGAGAGCGCGGCTGGACCTCGCTCTATTTCGCCGACGCCGACGAGGCGCTTGTCCGGCAATCGATGGAAACCGCATGGCGCAACGTCGCGCCAAAAAGCCTCGTGAAGAAGAACGGCGGCGCTTGATCCTGGCCTCACCTTGGTGCCGACCCGCTACGGTCATCCCCATTGAAGCCGCGAAATGACCTGACTCTTTGGAACGACGCGATTCCCTGGAACACGCTCTAACGGGCCGGTTCCAGTCCTACTTCCAGCGGCCAAGTAACCAGGTAGTCCTCATAATCCTCGACATCGATACCGTCCTCGGCGACCGTGCGCCCGCGCACGGATATGCCGGCCGCATGGACGGTTTCCGGGTCGCCGGAGACGAGAGGATGCCACCAATAGAGGTCCCTCCCCTCGCCGATCAGCCTGTAGGCGCAGGTCGGCGGCAGCCATGAGATCTCATGCACCACCTTCGGCGTCAGTTGGATGCAATCAGGTACAGTCGCCTGCCTGTTGTCGTAATCCTTGCAGCGACAGCTTTCACCATCGAGCAGAGTACAGCGGATCGACGTCCAGGCGATCTCGCCCGTATCCCAGTCCTCGAGCTTGTTCAGGCAGCAAAGCCCACAGCCGTCGCAGAGGCTTTCCCACTCGGCATTGCTCATTTCTTCAAGGCTTTTGGTTTTCCAGAAAGGCATTTCGCCCATCATGTCACACTTTCGTCCGTTCCATGCCAACATGGAACATTCGCAGAAAATTGCCGGTTTTTTAAGGCCGGCAGCACGATATGCAAGTAGATTGGAAACTCGCCTCGTGCAAATATCATTATGGGCAAGCGAACCTTCGAGACGAGAACGCCGTGCAGGAACCGAAGAAAGAGGACAACCGGCCGAAGAGGCGACACATCTTTCTCAGGATCGATTCCTGGATCGACTCGACGGTGTGGAATGCCGGTTTCCGGCTGGGCGAATGGTGGGAAGACACGACGATCTTCTTTCGGCGCTTTCGCGTACGCGGCTGGAAGAGAGCGGTTTTCGAACTGCTTGGCGAAGCGGCGACGTGGGGGACGGCGGGCTCGGTGCTGATGCTGGCTCTGGCCCTGCCGGCATTCGAGGAGACCAAGGGCAATTGGCGCGCCCAGAGCGACTTTGCGGTGACCTTCCTCGACCGTTACGGCAATGAGATCGGCCACCGCGGCATCATCCATGAAGACTCGGCCCCGATCGACGAATTGCCGGACCATCTCATCAAGGCAGTGCTCGCCACGGAGGACCGGCGTTTCTTCGATCACTGGGGCATCGATTTTCTCGGCCTGGCACGCGCCATGACCGAGAACGCCCGGGCGGGCGGCGTGGTCCAGGGCGGGTCGACTCTCACCCAACAGCTTGCCAAAAACCTGTTCCTGTCGAACGAACGCACGATCGAGCGCAAGATCAAGGAGGCCTTCCTCGCCGTCTGGCTGGAATGCAACCTGTCAAAGAAGGAAATCCTGCGCCTCTACCTCGATCGCGCCTATATGGGCGGCGGCACTTTTGGGGCGGCTGCGGCTTCGCAATTTTATTTCGGCAAGGCCATCACCGACATCAATCTCGCCGAATCCGCCATGCTCGCCGGCCTTTTCAAAGCCCCGGCGCGCTATGCGCCGCACGTGAACCTGCCGGCCGCACGCGGCCGCGCCAACGAGGTTCTCACCAACATGGTTCAGGGCGGCCTGATGACTGAGGGCCAGGTGATTGCCGCCCGCCTCAATCCCGCGACCGTGGTCGACCGCGCCCAAGTCAAGGCGCCCGACTTCTTCCTCGACTGGGCCTTTGACGAAGTCCAGCGTGTCGCCGCCCCCTTCGCGCAGCACTCGCTGATCGTGCGCACGACGATCGACATGGGCCTGCAACAAGCGGCCGAGGAGTCGGTCGAGTCAAGCCTCCGGCAGTATGGCGAAAGTTATGAGGTGAAGCAGGGCGCTCTGGTCATGGTGGAAAATGGCGGTGCCGTACGTGCTATGGTCGGCGGGCGCGACTATGGCGAAAGCCAGTTCAATCGGGCAACAAGGGCGCTGAGGCAGCCGGGCTCCTCTTTCAAGGTCTATACCTACGCCGCGGCGATGGAAAAGGGCATGACCCCGGAGACGGTGGTCGTCGATGCGCCGATCACCTGGCGCGGCTGGTCGCCGCAGAATTACGCCCGCAAGTATGCCGGTCGGGTTACCTTGATGAACGCGCTGGCGAGATCTATCAATACCGTCCCTGTCCGTCTCGCCAAGGACAAGCTCGGCACCGAGATCATTGCCGCCACCGCAAAGAAGATGGGCGTCGAAACGCCCATCCGCACCGACAAGACCATGCCGCTCGGCACCTCCGAAGTGACCGTGCTCGACCAGGCGACGGCCTACGCCGTCTTTCCTGCGGGCGGCCTGCAGGCGCGGCGACATGGCATCAGCCAGATCCTCAACTACGACGGCGACATCCTTTACGATTTCGGCCGCGATGCGCCTCCGCCGCAACGGGTTCTAAGCGAGCAGGCGGTCTCGTCGATGAACCGCATTCTGACGCAGATTCCGGTGATTGGCACCGCGCGGCGCGCAGCCCTCGACAACGGCATCGTCACCGGCGGCAAGACGGGCACTACGCAGGCC
This sequence comes from Sinorhizobium terangae, assembly GCF_029714365.1. Taxonomy (NCBI): domain Bacteria; kingdom Pseudomonadati; phylum Pseudomonadota; class Alphaproteobacteria; order Hyphomicrobiales; family Rhizobiaceae; genus Sinorhizobium; species Sinorhizobium terangae. The sequence goes on along the minus strand of NZ_CP121659.1, from coordinate 687,967 downwards.
TATCGCGATGCGTGGTTTATCGGCTTCACCGGCGACTATACGACGGCTGTCTGGTTCGGCAATGACGACTATACATCGACGAACGAGATGACCGGTGGTTCGTTGCCGGCCATGACCTTCAAACGGCTGATGGATTATGCAGAGCAGGGCATCGAGCATCGCGCGATCCCCGGCATAGACAACCCGCTTCCCGGCGCCACCAAGAAGCCGGAGGCAGTGGCGGATGCAAAGCCCGATGAAAGTGCCCTTCCGCCGCTCGTTCGCCCGCGCTCTCTCTCTGCCGAGGTGACCAGGCTGCTGAAAGCGATCGGCGCAACGTTCGAAAAAGCCTCCCCGCTCAAAGCACCCGAAAAAAACTCCGGCAGGGTCGCAGTGCTTGAGACGCCGACGACGAACTCCCCGGACCGCGTTACGACGAATGCCACAAACAATTGACTTTGTAGTCAAAAATCCGTTCCCTGACGAACGTAGCGATCACGCCGCGTGGCTTTCGCAAATTGCCAGGCAAACGAGATACGATAGAGCCGCTCCTTGTTTCGCATCCCCCTCCTCGTCGCTCTCGCTCTGATCGTCGCCTTTGGCGGCGGGATCACTTCGGCCGTCTGGGCGCTGAAGGCGACCGTCGGTTTCGGCTCAATCGCGATCGGCCCCTGGGTCGCGTTCCCCGAGGCACAGACGGCGGCGGCGGACCCCTACGCCAAGGCGCATCGCGCCCGCGCCGGCGAGTTGCTCTTTGGAGGCGCGGAAGGGCTGATTTTCACCGCGGCGACCGACGACAGCGGCGCCCGCCTGTCGGCTGCCTGCTCCTACGATATTTCGGGCATAACGCCGCCGGCCCGTTTCTGGACCCTCTATGCGACGACATCCGACGGCATGACCTTGCGGGCCGGACCGGACCTGCCGTCGGCGGTGAACTCCTGGACGGTGCTGCGCGCCGAAGACAGCAGTTTCGTCGTCCACGCCTCGCCTTTCGCTCAGCCGGAAAACTGGCTCGCCATCCGCCACGGCGGCAGCTTCAAGCTTGTCCTGACCCTGCTCGATACCCCGACTGCCGGCTCCTCGGGGTTGATCGATCTTGCGATGCCGAAAATCGTCAAGACGGGATGCGGAAATGCGTAGCACGCTGTTCGCCATTCTCGTCGGCCTGTTTGGCGCGGCCCTGCTGCATATCATTATCGTGCTTGCCCTGCCGCAATTCACCGGCCGGGACGCCTATACGCGCGTGCTCGGCCTCCTCGAGATGGACAGCTTCTTCCCGTTGACGGCAGAGCCGGGGGCAACCGGGCTCGACAACAGCGACCCCTATCTGCGAACCGCCGTCTGCAGCTTTTCGATCGCCGAGGCGCCGGCGCGCTTCATCGCCCGCGGCGCGGTGCCGTTCTGGTCGCTTTCCGTCTTCGACAGCAACTCGAACGAGGTGTTCAGCATGAACGACCATACGGCCGTCAACGGCAGTCTCGACCTGGTCGTCGCCACGCCTATCCAACTGGTCGAATTGCGCAAATCGCCCCCGGAAACGCTGGCTCAGTCCATCATGATCGAGATGAAGGACGATGAGGGCTATGCGGTTCTGCGGGCTCTTGCCCCGCTCGACAGCTTCGAGGAACAGGTTCGCAATTTCCTGACGGAGTCGAGTTGCGAGCCCTTCCGGCGTTGACGCGATACGGCCGGCACTGTCGGTGCCTCGTTATCGCAGGCAAAACCCGAGTCCGACATCGACCGGGCATTCCGGATGGCATTATGCTCGAAGGTCGGTGGAGGCGCCCGGTATCCCGGGCTTTGAAGTGACGACTTAAGTCGCGCGGCCGCACCCGCGTGGGCGGCAGTGCCGCACGCTACAAATTAAACTACTGCTTCTTGATCCGCCGTCCGGCTGGTGCGTTGGGCTGTGGCCCTCGGCCATCGAGACGCTCGTAGCGGATACCTGTAAACAACAGCACAGTGGCGCTGCCCGATTTCACGGGCGGCCTTCGCGGCTTTTGAACCCTCCGGTCCTGCATTCTGATTACGTCTGCCATGCTCGTCTCCAGATTTCCATGAGACGGATGAACTACCGTACCGATTTCACCCTGCCCGCCCTCGGGCTGACGCATTTTCCAAAGACCACATTCCCTGGACAGACGCGCCGTTCTCATTTGCTCCTTCTTCCGGTGACCCGGACGTTGTTTCGGTTCACATCAGATGCCGGACCGATGATAGCCGGTCCATCCTGATTGAGCCATAGCCTAGTTAACACTATCTTAATCTCATCGTGCTTCCCCCCATTTTGGTGCGCTATCCCGGTGTCTTGAGTTGGAGCGCTCAGCGTCTCGCAAGCAGCCCGAACAGGAACGCAACACCCGCGACCGTCAACAGGCTCGATATCGGTTCGTCGCGAACGCGTTCACGGACGCGCTCCGTCATCAACTCCGCCTCCCCCTGCACGACGGCCCTTGCCCCAGTGCTGATGGCTGAAACCGTCTCCGTTAACCGAGCAATCTCCGTTCTGAGGTCAGCAATCTGCGCTTCCACTTCCGCCTGCGCGCTCGCAGTGCGTGCTTCAGCATCCGCTTCCGCCGCGACGGCTGCCAGTTTCTTCTCCGCCATTTCGTTGCTCCCTTATCTTCGCGCGATGTCAACGCACCCAGGCAGGATTGGTTCCCGCGAGGCGACGCAAATAGACCGACGAAAAGGGCGGGCGGCAATTGCCGCCCGCCCTCTCGGAACCATCTGTAGCCGTTCTCACTACCTGCGTTTCGCACCCTGATCTTCCAGCGGCCCGCCGGCGAAAGATCGCACGGCGCGTCAGTCGTTCTCACACGAGGCGTTGTCGAAACCACACACCGGAACCATGCGCATTTCATCGTCGCGCCGCCATTCACGCCGGTCGCGGTCACGCTCCCATTCCCGGCGATCCTCGCTCACTTGCCTGCGTTCCCATTCGCGACGATCCCACGTCCGCTGTCGCTCCCAGTCACGCCGGTCCCGATCCTCTGCCCAGTCGGGACCACGGCGCCAGCGGTCACGGTCACGATAGAAGTCGCGGCCCCGGTAGTTGCGATCCCAGTAACGATCGAACTGGAAGACGACCGTGGGAATGCCAAGCGGGCGGTAATTTTCCGGCTCCAGATAAACCCTCCGGCTGCGGTAGGCAGCTTGCACATAGCGGTCGGCAACCCAACCGCGGCCACCATAGAAGGAAACATCACACCAGGGCAGGTCCGCCAGGCAGCCGTGGATTTCCACCGGTTCGCCGGCCGGGATGACGGTCACGGCCGGATAGCGTGTGCTCGGCCCCGATCGCATGTTGACATTGGCGGTGGAAAAACCTTCCGCAGCCTCGGCTACCGCCGGGACGAGCAGAAGCGCACAAACAATGGCTGCCCGAAAAAACGCATCTTTCACAGATCTATCTCCATAGAGGGCCTACCTCCGGCCCCTTCGGCTGGCACCAGCGCTTCGCCGATTTGCGGATCACATAGAAGTGCATGTGGAGTTTTTATGGCTGAATGCAGCCCGGGCGCCCGACTTCTGTGGATCAAGGAAAATTCCGCTTCGCCACGACAGTGCCGCAAGCCTGAATAAAGCCCCAACGTCCATAGTTAATGCTACGCTAACGTTTTAGATCTATTTTTGATGACGTGTGCCGTTCCGGGCCATCGCCGATGGCGGTCGTGTTTTGCGTGCAAGGATAAATTGTGACGAACCGGTTTCGTGAGTTGGAAAGGCCGCAAACGGGCCGACTGAAGGACGTCGTGCTGATGGCGACCGTCACCGGCTTCGAGAGCCTTCGCGTCCCGCGCAAGTCGGATATGAAGCAGTTTGCCGAGCTGTTCGAACCGCTTTTCCTCGGATCAAGCGACGAAGCCCGCCGGCAGGCGGCCGCCGCGCTTTCGCAATGTGCACAGGTGCCCGAACCCGTCGCCCTGCTGATCGGCAGCATGCCGATTTCCATCGCCGCCACCTTTCTGACCCGATCGAAAGCAGTTTCCGATCGGGTGCTGGTTTCCATCATCCGTCGGCAGGGACCGGCCCATGCCAGCGCGATCGCGCACCGGGAAAACCTTTCGCCCTCGGTCGTTGATGCGTTAGTCGAACACCACCATTCCGTGTATCCCGGCGGGCAAACCGGCGTGAACCAGCCGGAGCCGAACGCCGTACGTCCATCGCCGTCAGCCGGGGGCAGCGCTTCCTCCGATCGCATCGCCCGCGAAGACAAGCTGCGCGAGGAAATCAAGGCATTGGTGCGGGCGGAGCCGCGAGAAGGCACGTCGCGAATTCGGCCGATCGACGAGTTGCACCAGGCGTTGCTCATGCGGTTTGCCCGCAGTGGCGAAGCGGTTCTCTTCGCTACGGCTCTCGCCGACGCATTGCGATCGAGTCGAGCGCTTGCGGAGCGGATCCTGCTCGACATTTCGGGCCGGCAGCTCGCCGCGACCCTTTCTGCACTTGAGTTCCCAGCCGGCGAGACTAGACCTCTGCTCGAGGCGCTTTATCCGCACCTTTCCGAGAGGCTCGGCGGCGGCACTCGCGCCACCGCCCTGGTAGAGTCCGTTTCGAAGAAAGCGAGCGTCGAACGGGTAGAGGCCTGGCTGCGTGCGGATGGCCAGGGTGCCGCCGAGCCAGCCCGCTACGAAGCCCATTTCGCCGACAATCGTGGCGCCGACCCTCGCCAGCAAGAGGCTCGTCCAGCCGTCGCTCATCAAGGCACGACCCAGCCCATGCGAGGGTTCGGGCGGCGCTAACCCTCACATCGCCCGCGCCTTGCTTATCGCCGGCGATCGACGTCGTCGGCCACGACCTCGAACAGACCGTCGCAATCGTCCAGTTCAATTTCGACAATCCAGCAATCAGGATCGAAGCGAATCTCGGAGGAAAGCGCGTTGTCGATGTGATGCGCTTCCGTATTCTGCAATCGTATCTCGAACTTGCGGCTCGTATCGGCCTCATCTTCGAAGAAGTTCTGCGGCGCGGGCGCGTAGAGGGTCTCGATCCCCAACCGCGAGCGCTGGCGAATGAAGATCGCGCCGGCCTCTTGCGCACCCTTGCGCAGCACGGCGGCATAGCCACCGACGGCAAAGACGCGGCGCAGCAGGGAGGACACGAAGATATCGGATTTCAGGCGCATCGGAGGCTGATACACGTGAGACCACCGGCATGCAATTGCAGCAATTCAAACCAAGCGATCTTGGCGCGTCCGATTGGACGCGCGGCGCTGTAGTGGGAAACGTCAAGCCGCTGCGGTCACGAACTAAAATTGCCAGCGCGGCTCAAAGCGCGCCGATTTCCTTCAGCTTCTTGAGAACCTTCGCATTGGGTTCACCGGTCTGCGGCAGGCGGTAATGCTTTTCAAAATGCCGGATGGCGGCGCGCGTCTGATCGCCCGCCACGCCATCGACCACGATGTCGGCATAGGCAAGATTGCTGAGCCCCTTCTGGATGCTCACCACCATTTCGCTCGAGACAGGAATGTCAGCCCGAGGGAGCAATGTCTTGTCCTCTTCGGCAGTGCGGATCGCCGCGGCGATCGGATCGACCTCTTCCGGTGCGGCCTTCGAGTCTGAATAGGGACGATCGCCAGGGGTTGCTACGGCACGTCCGGTATCGCCCGCCGCACGCAACGCCTGCAACAACTCGTCGCTCGCCTCGCCGCTTTGCATACGGCCGGCCTGTTTTTCGAAGCGCAGGATCGCGGCTGAGGTTTTCGGGCCGCTACGCCCATCGGGGGCTCCGTCGTAAAGTCCCAGCCGCGCCAGCTCGTTCTGTACGTCCGCAACAAGCGGCGAGGCAGACGAGGCGGTTTTCGCCTGTTCATCCGGCTCGTCTTGTGCAGCGGCCGCGTCGCCGATGGTCTCGGATCTTTCGGCCCCTTCCCGTTCGATGACGAAGGTCGTTACGTTACGACGCTCGACCGGCTCACCCTTGGCAGCCGCCAGGCGCTCGGCTACTTCGGGTCCGACCAACGGAACACGGGTGCGCAAAAGCGGCGACGGGTGGGCCCCGTGCTGATACCACATGGCATTGGCAGCGACGAAACTGAAGACGATGACGAAGGCTGCCGATCCGCCGGCGCCGACGGGGTGGCGCGCCATCATTCTGCCGGCAAATGCAAGACCGCGAGCGGCGACGGCCAGGCCGCGCAGTGCGACGCCTGGTCGATTTCGTGCCGCTCTCTTCCGCTCAGGCTGTTTGCGCTTGCGCGGAGCCATGTCCCCGGTCCTCGTTCAATCCCTCGTCCTGGAAGCCAACCCCCCGTATACGTGCCGCTCCCTCGCCGCGCTCCTTGAGGCGCGGAGGGAATTCCACGGTAACGGGAATGCTCGTTTGTTCGCCGTTCGCAATGCCGGATCCGTCGCGCGGGATTGAAACGACGATTACCGTCCCCTCGCCTTCGGAACTACGGATCGAAACCTTGCCCCCGTGCAGCGTGACCAACCCCTTCACCAGCGACAAACCGAGTCCGGTCCCTTCGTAGCGGCGCGTATAGTCATTCTGAATCTGGACAAAAGGTTGGCCGAGCATCTGCAGCTTGTCTTCGGCAATACCGATCCCCGTGTCGCTCACCGTGAGCTCCAATAGGGCGCCGTCGGTTTCGGCATCGATGGTGACCAGCCCGCCCTGATTGGTAAACTTGATCGCGTTGCCGACAAGGTTGATCAATATTTGCTGAAACGCGCGCTGATCGGCATTGATTTCACCGACCGCGCGCGTGACGCGGCTCACCAGCCTTACGCCCTTCTCGCGCGCCTGATGGGAAAGCATGGCCTCGCAAGCGGCAACGGCATCGGCCACACGGAAGGGCTCCGGAACAAGCTCGTAACGGCCGGCCTCGATCTTGCTCATATCAAGCATCGTGTTGACGACAGACAGGAGGTGAGCGCCGGATTTGTGGATCAGCGAGACGTATTCGCGCTGTCTGTCGTTCTCCAGCTTCCCGAAATATTCACCGGCCAGCACATCAGAAAAGCCCAGGATGGCGTTGAGCGGCGTACGCAGTTCATGGCTGACGGCCGCGAGAAAACGCGTCTTCGCGTCGTTCGCCGATTCGGCATGGGCTGCCTTGGCGGTTGCTTCCGCCCGCAGTCGGGCTTCCTCGGAGACGTCGCGGGATTGCACGACGATGGCAGTCAGCCGATCCTCGGCATCCCGGATCGGGGTCATCTCGCAACGCATGTGCACGAACTGCGCCCCTTCGGCCGGTGCCGACAGCCGCTCGAGGCGGATATCGACCGCCGATCTCTCGCCATTCTGGCGCAGCGCATCGATAGCCGTGAGGAACGTGATCCGATCCGAGACGTGGATCTGCTCGATGAACCCGCGGCCGCAAGGATCGCGCATCAGAGTGAGATGTTCGGCGGCATCGCGACCGTGCACGGACAGGACATGGCCGCGCAGGTCATGCACCGTAACCAGACCGGCGAAGAGATCGTAGGCTGCAGAAAGATCGGGAAGCGCAGTTGCAGGCCCGCGCTCGCCATATGCCTGACGCTGATCATCCCAACCAATGGCAGCGGCGGAGGCCAAGAGCGATGCCGAAGCCCACAGCGCCGTCCCGACCGGCAGGGCGGCGGAGACCGGCAAGACAGCCATGAGCGCCAGTGGCACGACCGGCAGAGCCGTCAGAGAGACGGCCGCGACGGCGCGCAGACGCTTGAGGTCACGATGTGGCAGCCACGCGGCGGCAGCTTCATCCACGCGGGATGCCCATCTGCCAGCCATGTCACGCAATACATTCACGCTTTGCCCTGCCACCTTTGTTGTTCTTTCGAGCCGATCCGGAACGCCTTTTTTCGCTTTCGCAGGGCGGTTGGCCGGGCTGTCTCGTGATGGTCCGAATCTCGCACTCCCGACTTAATGAAAGAATAAACGGGCCGCCTCGGAGCGGGCGCAAAACCGGCGAAAAATCCTGTTTTGGGGCAATTCCGGCGAGCTTCGTTGCTTTTGGTTAACGGGGCGTAAGCGCCGGATTTCCGTGGATTTTCCGGTTCTTGTTAAGAATTTGGGCAGCCGCTTTGAGGCCTGTCGCCCGCGCCATATGCGGTCGCTGGCTGGAGCCTTGCCATGAACCTTAACGGCTATCGCTAAAATTCGAGATAAATGCCACCTCGGATACCAAGATCGCGCATTTCATTAAAATTCGAGACAAATTCCACTGGTTTTGGAAAAGCGACCTTGTGATTCCCGCTCTAATGTCGGCCACAACGCATGGAAGAGCCGGACGCGTGATCGGTTCCGGACATGGATCGAATGCAAGCGGGCGGGTATATCAGGCGATAACACTCGTCCGGGACTGTCGAGAAGGGCAAAATCGGTTAAAAGACCGGGACCTGCGACAGCCGAACAAAGGATGGGCAGAAGATGTGGTTTCTCGTCAAGGCAGCATTCTGGTTTTCTCTGGTCCTGGTACTCCTGCCGTTCCTGGATCCATCGAGCACGGAGAAGCTTCAGCACGGACCGAAGGTTGAGATCGGCGATACCTTTTCGGCGGCCAGCGAGGCTTTCCGGTATGTTAGCGCCATCTGCGTGCAAAAGCCCGACGTCTGCGAGAAAGGTGCCGAGACCTTCGTCGCCCTTGGCCATCGAGCCCGTGAAGGCGCGCGCATCGCATATGAGTTTCTCGACACGCAGTTCGCCGAGACCGATGTTCCCGATGCCAAGATCATGACGGGCACGGTGGCGCCCACGGATGCTTCGCATGAAGAAGCGACCGATAGCGCGCCGATCTTCAAGCGCACGCCAGTTCCCGAGAAGCGTCTCGACCCAAAGGCCGCCGTGGCGCAATGACGATCGGACTACAGACGCCTGCAGTCAGCACAATTCAACTGCCTGATTAGCCGTTCCGTTTCGGCCGCCGCGAGGATGCCCATCCTGCGCGGTGTCTTTTTTTGACGATATGGAACGAGAGTGCGACGATGTGCGGGACGAAATGGTATTGGCTGTTCTCATTGCCGCCCGCATCTCCTATATGAAAGGGTGAAATCCCGATGACGCCGGCATGGGCGGGATCGAGACAGGCGCAGTTCAGGAAGCGGCGCCGAGAATTGGACGGACTATGACTTCACTTGACCAGATCATCGACGATTTTTCCTTCCTCGACGAGTGGGAGGACCGCTACCGTTACGTGATCGAGCTGGGCAAGGGCTTGCCGGAGATGCCGGAGGCCCTGCGGACGAGCGAGAACAAGGTTCAGGGTTGCGCAAGCCAGGTATGGCTTGTGACGCACACGAGCGGTGATCCGGAGAACCCCGTCCTCACCTTTGAAGGCGAATCCGACGCCCATATCGTCCGGGGTCTCGTGGCGATCGTTCTCGCCCTCTATTCCGGCAAGCACGCTTCCGAAATCGCACAGCTCGACGCCCTCGACGTCTTCGGCAAGATCGGCCTCATCGAGCATCTGTCGTCGCAGCGCGCCAATGGCCTGCGCTCCATGGTCCGGCGGATCAAGAACGAGGCGGAGGTCCGGCTGGCTGCCTGACGCCGCGCGGTCGGAGACTTTGTCGCAAAAAGGCCGGACCCTTGCTCGGCCCGACTCTTCTTTCCAAGACGAAACGCTGGGCGCACGCTTGCGCGCGCTCAGCCTAGCCGGGCCAAGCGGCGAACGGGATTACTTGCCGCGACGCTTGCGACGCTGTCCGAGGCCCATCTCCTTGGCGAGGCGCGAGCGGGCTTCCGCATAGGCGGGCGCCACCATGGGATAGTCGGCAGGCAGATCCCACTTTTCGCGATACTCTTCAGGTGAAAGATTGTGATGGGTCATCAGGTGGCGCTTCAGCGACTTGAACGTGCCGCCGCATTCAAGGCAGGTGATCTGATCATCCTGAACCGACTTGCGCACCGAAACGGCGGGTTTCGGCTTCTCGACCGGAACCACCACCGGTGCAGGAGCCGTCGTGTTGTTAAGCGCCGAGTGAACATCGGCTATGAGTGTCGGAAGCTCGGCAACCGGAACCACGTGGTTGCTTACATAGGCGGCAACGATTTCCGCCGTCAACTCAACCAGGAGTTCATGGCTCGCGCCGGGCGTGGTTTCTATCATTTCTTTCTCCTATCGGAATCCAGCAACAAATCTGAAACAGCGTTTCAGAGGGAGGAATTCGCGAAAATGCCGCCGAACAGCGCCCGCTGCCTTGGAATTGACCGATAACTGCGCGGCAGGGACCAAGGTTCTGCCGCAACATCAAGGCTCGAATTGGGATAGCGAAACCCGCCACCAAGGCATCAGGACAATCGACACCTCAAAGCAACGGATAATATTCACAACTCAAGCTGGAATTTCAGTTCAAAGTATTTTCCACGACGACACTTTGCATTTACTGCATTAACACTGATCGCCGAAAAGTCCAAACATAAATTTATGGAAAAGCAGCAACTTTATTCCAAATTGCTAAAATTGTCCCCGCGCGCGGAATTGTTCGGAAATACAGAGACAGAAACGGCGTCAATCAAAGCCGACGTGGCTCTTCCTTTTGTGGAAGCTGATCTATGACCGACAGTTTCGTCAGTTTGTAACCCGCCTGGTGCGCGCCCTTGGCCAAGAGATGGGCAGAGATCGGCGCGGTCAGAACGAAGAAAACAAAGCCGGCAAGCGCCCGCACAAGAATTGCACCATCAAGGGAATGCAACCCCGCTGCCAGGAGCAAGAGGCCGGACCCGATGGTTCCCGCTTTCGAAGCGGCATGCATGCGGGTGTAGAGATCAGGAAACCGAACGATCCCCAAAGCCGCCAGCAACGAGAAGGCGGCGCCGACAACGACGATCAACGCGACGCCAAGCTCGACTGCGGCATTGACTTGCGCTTCCATCACCGTGCTCCTCTGCGTTTGCGGCGCGCCGACTGGACTGTCTTGCCGCGCTTCGCGGGTATCTTCTTGGCCGAAACGGCCTCCGCGGCTTGTTCGGGCGCCAGTCCGCGCGCCAGGATGAAACGGGCGAAAGCCACGGTCGCAAGAAAGCCGACCAGGCCCAAAGCGATGGCGATGTCTATGTAAAGGCTGAAGCCGGTCTTTATGGCGATCACGGCGATGAAACCGATCGCGATCGCCACCAGCATGTCGAGCCCAAGGACGCGGTCCGGCAAGGTGGGCCCGCGGACAATACGCAACACCGTGAGCAACAGGGCGGCGGAGAGGAGCACCAGCGCGAAGCCGATCGCTGCGGATAGCACGGTCTGAGCCATCACGATCCAAAGGCCTCCCGGATTCGGCGCTCGAAGCCGCGCGCGATGTCCTGTCGAAGCGCGCCGGGGTCGGCGCAATCAAGCGCATGGACATAGAGGGTCTTGCGGTCGTCGGAGACGTCGACCGAAAGGGTTCCCGGCGTCAGCGTGATGAGATTGGCGAGCAGGGTGATCTCGAAATCGCTCTTGAGCGTCAGCGAATAGGAGAAGATGCCGGGCTTCAGCACCATCCTCGGCTGCATGACGAGAATGGCGACCTTGGTCGCGGAAACGGCAAGTTCCTTGAAGAAGAGCAGCATGAGAAGCAACATGCGCAGAGGCCGGATCGGATAGGTCACCGGCCGCAGCTCACGCCGAATGAGCGCCAGCGACAGTGCGCCGACCAGGAAGCCAAGCACGAGATTTGCGAGCGTGAAGCTCGAACTGATGGCGCCCCAGATAACGGTGAAGATCACGTTGATCGCAAGAAACTTCATTCCAGGGAACTTCATTGCAGGCCTCCCGCAGGAAAGACCGAGTTCAGATAGGCCGACGGCTCGGCAAGCCCCGCGGCTGCACTCCGTATCGTCGCCAGCAGCGGCTCCGGGTAAAGGCCGATCCCGAGCGTAAGGAGGGCAAGGACCGCAAGCGGCGCCAACACGGCCGACGGCAGCCGCACCGTCTCGACGGCCGCGCCAGCCTCGTCGCGCCAGTAGGCAAGCAGGAACAGGCGGCCGGTCGCAATCACCGTGCAGAAGCCGGCCAGAAGAAGCGCGGCCGCAAGCCACCAGGCGCCGATGTCGAGCGCCGCCTTCACGAGCATAACCTTTGGCCAGAAGCCGGAAAAGGGCGGCAGCCCGGAAACGGCGAAGCACAACATCAGGGTCAGCGCGGCAAATCCAACGTTCTTGCGGTAGAGACCCGAGACGGTCGCGATGGAAGAGTCACCGCCGAGCCGCGCGGCGATTCCGGCAGCAAAATAGAGGCCGGTCATCACCACCATCGAATGGAGTGCATAGAAGATCGCGCCGCCGATGCCGCCGGGACCGCCGACGGCGATCCCCGCCAGCATCGACCCGATCCCTGAAACGACGAGATAGCCGAGGATGCGGCGGAAGTCGGTCTGCGCCAGCGCGCCGAACACGCCGACGACCATCGTCAAGGCTCCCGCCAATGCGATGACGAAGCTCAGCTCCTCTCTTTCAACCGGGAAAAGCATGACCATCACGCGGATCAGCGCGTAGATACCGACCTTGGTGAGCAGGCCGGCAAAAAGCGCCGATACGACGACACGCGGGGTGTGATAGGAGGCCGGCAGCCAGAAATTCACGGGGAATGCCGCTGCCTTCATTCCGAAGGCGAGCAGATAGAGGGCGGTCAGCGTCATCAACGGCGCGCTGCCCCGCAGGCCTTCTGCCTTGCGGGCAATGTCGGCCATGTTCAGCGTCCCGAACACGGCATAGAGATAGCCCGTCGCGACCAGGAACAGCGTCGTTGCCACGAGATTGAGGAAACCATACTTCACCGTGCCGTCGATCTGCTCGGGCTCGGAACCGAGAACCAGAAGCCCGAACGAGGAAATGAGCAGAACTTCGAACCAGACGTAGAGGTTGAATATGTCCCCGGTCAGGAAGGCGCCGGAGACGCCCGCCATCAGCAGCATCAGGAACGGATAGAAGCCGTAGCGCCTGCCGCCGTCGTTGATATCGGCGAGCGAATAGATACCGCCCGCGAGCGCAACGATTGCCGCGACCAGTGCGAAGAGCGCACCCGTCAGATCGACAGTGAAGGCAATGCCGAAGGGCGGCAACCATCGGCCCATGACCATGGTCATCGGCCCCTTGGCTGCCACATGCCCAAGCAGCAAGGCGTCGATCAGGACAAGTCCCGCAAGCCCTGCAACCGCGATGATCGGATGAAGGCCGATCACGCGGCGCAACATGATCAGAAGCGCGCCGATCGCAAAGCACCAGGCGACCGGCAGTATCACCAGCCAATCGGCGAACGCCGTCGGGCCGAGAACGAGCGCGGCGGAAAGATCGACGGGGGATGAGGTCGTAACAGCCATGGGTCGATCAATATCCAAGCGGCGGCATTGGTTCCTTCACCGGCTCGGCCACACGCATCTCGTCCGTGTTGTCGGTCGACAGGCCCTCATAGGCGCGCCAGGCGAGAACCAGGAGGAAGGCGAAGAAGGAAAAGGAGATGACAATCGCCGTCAGGATCAGCGCCTGCGGCAACGCATTGGCGGCAGGGCCATCCAGCGCGTCGGTGCCGCCGGCAATGACCGGCGGCACATCGCGCGTGAGCCGCCCTCCGGTAAAGATCAACAGGTTGACGGCGTTGCCGAGAACCGCCACGCCAAGGAGGACGCGGATGATGAACTTCGACAGCATCAGGTAGACCGCGACAGCGAAGAAGATGCCGACAAGCAATGCAAACCAGGCCTCCATTACTCGCCTCCCCTTTCCTCAAGCGAAAGCGCGATCGAACTGATCGATCCGACAACGACGAGATAAACGCCGGTATCGAAGAGCATGACGGTCGAGAGCGGGATCTCGATGCCGAAGAGCGACGGATAGATCCACAGGCCGGTCATGAAGGGCACATGCGCGACGAGCGAAATTAGACCCGCGACCGTCGCGGCAAAGAGCCCCGCGCCGGCGACCGCCATAGGATGGAAGTAAATTGCATGCCTGACAGTCTCGACGCCGTGGGCGATGCCGTAGATCGCCAAGGCGGAGACGGCGATCAATCCGCCGATGAACCCGCCGCCCGGTTCGTTATGGCCCCGCAACAGGACGAAGATCGAGAACAGCGTCATCAGGCTTGTCAGGAACGGCGCGACGGTCTTGAAAATCACCGATTTCATGCGCGTTCCTCCACATCCTGTCGATCATCGGCGCCGCGCTTGAGCGACCCCGCCCTCAGCCGCACGAGCGAGAGGATGGCTAGACCGGTGATCATCACCACGGCGATTTCGCCAAGCGTGTCCGTACCGCGGAAATCGACGATGATGACGTTGACGACATTGGCTCCGTGCGCGATCGACTTCGAATAGAGATTGTAGAAATCCGTCAACGTCGCGTCGAACGGCCTGCCCGTGGCCTTGAGCAGGAAGAGGCCGAAACCGAGCCCGCAAGCGAGCGCGATCATCGAATCGGGAACCTTCTGGCGTAGCGGCCGCCGATCCGAAGGGGAAAGTCGCAGCCGGGTCATGACCAGTGCCAGCACCACCACCGACAGCGTCTCGATCATGAACTGCGTGAAGGAGAGGTCCGGCGCACCGTAGAGCAAGAAGATAACCGCGACGGCAAAGCCCTGGATGCCGAGCGAGACGATCGCAGTCAGACGATCGGCCGCCAGCACGACGGCGAAAAGGCCAGCGACCGCAATGGCCATGATCGCAAGTTCATGCACCGGAACATCCGCAGCGAAGAACGGCGCGCGCGGCAGTTCTCCAAAATGGACCGGAGTTGCAAGAAGAACGGCCGCGATCAACACGAAGACGACGGTCATATAGACATCGAGCTTGCCGCTTTGCAGGCGGCGCGTGACGGCCACAGCGAGCCGCAAGAGCCCGCGGATGAATTGGTCGAAACCCCGATCCGGGCCCCAGCCGATATCGGCAAGGATAACCGTCATGGCTGCGCGGAGACGGTCGAGGTTGAGATAGAAGACGACGCCCAGCAGCAGGGTGACAGCGGAAAGAAGCAGCGGCGCGCCGATATGCGGTGCCAGCGAAGTCGTCACCGTTCGCGGTTCGCCGGCAATGGCGGAGGACATCGGCGAAGAAATCAGGCGATGGGCATAGGCGGACATCAGAGCGATCGAGAGACCCTTCAGTGCCAGGACCGCCGGACCAAGCCAGAGGAGGATCGGCGCCTCGTGGGCGCGCCTCGGCGTCTCTACCTTTGATCCGAGGAACGGCTTCAAGGCGATGGCGAAAGCGACGGCAAACATCAGGGCGTTGCCGAGAATGGTGAGCGCAGCAAAGACTACAGAGCGTCGGTCGAAGCTGGACAGCGCTTCGTAGATTTCTTCCTTGGCGAGGAAGCCGAAAAGGGGCGGCAGACCGCCCATCGAAAGCGCGGCAGCAAGGGCGATCACGAAGGTCAGCGGCATGGCCGAGCGAAGCCCGCCGAGCTTCGTCAGGTCGCGTGAGCCGGTCTCGTGGTCGATGATGCCGGCGACCATGAAGAGTGCGCCCTTGAACAGCGCGTGCGCCACGAGATAGAGCGCCGCCGCCTCAATCGCGTGCGGCGAACCAAGGCCCGTCAGCAGGACCAGAAGGCCGAGCGACGCCATCGTCGTATAGGCAAGCATCAGCTTGAGGTCGGTTTGACGCACTGCCAGCGCCGCACCACTCACGAGCGTCGCCGCCCCGAACAATGGCAGCAGGATCTGCCATTCCGGCGTGCCTCCGAGCACCGGATTGAGCCGCATCAGCAGGTAGACGCCCGCCTTCACCATCGTCGCCGAATGCAGATAGGCCGAAACCGGCGTCGGCGCCTCCATCGCATTCGGCAGCCAGAAATGAAACGGAAACTGCGCAGACTTGGTGAAGGTTCCGCCCAGCACGAGGAGAAGTGCTGCGAGATAGAACGGGCTTTCCTTCAACTCGGCGCCGAAGGAAAGAAGCAAAGAGAACTGGGTAATGCCGCTTACGTTCCAGAGGATGAGAAGGCCGGCAAGCAGCAGCAGGCCCCCTCCCCCCGTCACGACCAATGCCTGCAGCGCCGCGCGCCGTGCGGCCTCGCGGCCGTGATCGAAGCCGATCAGCAGGAAGGACGTAATCGACGTCAGTTCCCAGAAGACGAAGAGCATCAGGAAACTGTCCGAAAGGACGAGCCCCTGCATGGAGCCCATAAACATCAGGATGAAGGAAAGAAACCGGCCCTGATGCGGATGGCCTTTGAGATAACCGCCCGAATAGAGGACGATCAGCGCCCCGATGCCGGAGATCAAAAGTGCGAAGGTTAGCGACAGGCCGTCAATCAGCCAGGAGAAACTGACGTTGAAGGAAGGAATCCAGGCATAGCCGCCGGTGACAATTTCGCCGTCGGCGATTTCCGGAACGAAGTGGAGGAAATGCACGAAGATCGCGACCGGCGCGAGAGCCAGGAGCCAGGCGGCATTGTGACCGAGAAGCCGCGTCAGCACCGGGGCCACGAGCGCCGCGACGAAGGGGAGACCGAGGGCCAGAAATGTCAGGGCCGCGATATCCATCGTCTTGGCAAGCTCCTTCGCCGTTTTGACCATCCGATCAAATTGTCACCGGACATAAAATAAGGCCTGTTACGCCTCAAGAGTGAATCGGCACGAATCGGAGTTGCGCGACAGTAATACAATGCAAAGCGCAGGCAAATCTTACAGTGTCGCGTCATGCGCGAAGTTGGTACCGAGTACCCCTTTGCCGAGCCTTACCCAATAATGAGAAACGGTCGGCGCCGATATACGGGCCTGTCGCAGCCGGGGATCCTTTTCCTCAGATACGAAATTCCATTCAGGTGGAGCTATTTCGCACCCATCGACGAGCGGACGATCAAAGAATATGTTGATCGCACGCATTTCATGGTGCGGACCGAAATCCGCTGCGCGCTGCGCGACGCCATCTCGGCCATGTTTCCCGGCCGCCCTCGGCGACAAGCTTCGCGTTGCTGCTTCGACGGCACGCCATACCTTCGAAGAGGATTGACAGCGCGAGACGGAAGCAGTGCCATGAGCGCGAGCGCTGCTTTTGTACGTTGTGTCGAACACGCGGCGCTCCTGCTGTTGCAGGACAGATAGCAAGGGCTTCGGGGCCGGGCTACGAGGGAGCGGCAGATCGAAGCGAGCCAAGAGGATGCCCCGCATGCGCCGCGCTTTCTTCGCCCTCGCCCTTGCCACGGGGCTTGCGTTCCCCGCAGCCGCGGAGGACGACTGGCACCCCTATGCCAATCCTCGCTTCGGCTACACCGTCGAGATCCCGCCGGGTTTCGAGCTTCGCCAGGACGCGCCCGACGATGGCGACGGCGCGAGTTTCCATGCGGATGACAACGGAGCGACGCTTGCTGTGTTCGGAAGCCATCCGCCGGATGGTGATTTCGAAACGGATGTCGCCGATCGCATCAGCCTTGAGACACAGGATGATTGGAGAATGCTGTTTTCGCGCGTGACGCCTGCCTGGGCCAGTTTCTCCGGCGCGCGTAACGGCGAGGTGTTCTATGCCCGGGCGATCGCCCTTTGCGACGGCAGTGCCGCCTATTTCCGCCTGCAATATCGCAAGAACCCGCTGACGAGTTTCGACGGGATCATCTCGCGCATGGCCGCAGCTCTCAGGCCGTCCGACGGCTGCCGGCCCGCACCGGAATGAGAGTCAGGAGAGGGCCGTGCCGCTGAAGCAGGTCACGACCGCCGAATAATGTACCGCCGAACCTGCGACGACAAAGCCGTGCCAGATGGCGTTCTGGAAGCGCAGGCGTTCCCAGACGTGAAAGATCACTCCGGTCGAGTAAATGAACCCCCCGATCAGGATCAGGATCAGTGTCGTCGCTGTCAGCGTGGATAAAAGCGACCGGGCGGCGAGCACGCCGCTCCAGCCCAGGCCCATATAGAGCAGGATCGCAAGCCGGTCGAACCGCCCGGGGAAGAGACATTTGATCGCTACCCCGAGCGCGGCGATGACCCAGATGCCGATCAGCATTCTGGAAAGGAACGGGTTGTCCCAGCCGCGCTGGAGAAACGGCGTATAGGTCGCCGCAATCAGCAGGAAGATCGAGGAATGGTCGAACCGGCGCAAAAGCCACTTCAACCGGCAGATCGGGAAGAGATTGTAAAGGAAGGACACCGAAAGGGTGGTGACGAGCCCGACACCGTAGATCCAGGCGGCGGCAAGCTGACCGGACGTGCTCCATAGCGTCGCATAGAAAATCAGCGCCGTGACACCGCAGAGCGCTGCCGCAAGACCGATGCCGTGAACGATTCCATCCGCAATCAATTCGAATCGGTCATAGTTCCACTTGACACCGTCGATCTCCACGCGTTCCTCCCTCGACGCCAGCGCCAAACATCCCTTGGATGCACAAAGGGCCTGCTCGTGCCCGGGTCCGCACAGCGACCGGAAATCGACACAATTTCCCCAATCGGCGGCTGATGTTCGGTCCGGTAAGGCACGTGTTCTACCCGTTTAACGTGCCACAACACGCGCCCACAGCAAAGAGCAGCCGGACGACGAAAGGATCAATTTTTGCAACCTATTACAACAGTCGCCTAATGTCCCGGAAAGCGGACGCGGCATGCCTCGCCGGCTGGCTGTCGGAGCGACAATCGTCGGCGCTTAAATGCGTCAGCGGGCGAGAGCGACGCCAAACGAAAATGTGTGGGGCCCAGCTTATTTTGCGCCTGCTACCTCCGCCGCACAGGTCTGGCAGAGCGGCGCGTGCGGTACCGCGTGCAATCTTTCCGGCGAAATCGGGTCACCGCAGCGCACACAGATGCCGAATGTTCCGGACTCAATTCGGTCCAGAGCGGCGTTAATGGCGCGGATCTCGCTCTGACCTGCGAGCCCGAGGCCCTCCAATACCTCGTCGTTTTCTCGTTCGGTAACGCGATCCGGAACATCGGCATTCATCGGTTGATCGAGATCCTCCTCGATCTTCACCAGCCGACCGTAAAGCTCGCGTTTGCGGCGGAGAAGCTGTTCGCGAAAGTCATCAAGCGCGTACTTATCCATTTGCAGGGCTCCCTTGGTCGCGGCGCGGTTCGAATCACGCCGCCTTCTTGTTCTTGGCATTTTACCGGTCGACGAGAACGGCACAGGGGCAATGGCTGACCACGCGGCTGGCGGTCGAACCGATAAAATAATCGATCAAACCCGGCCGGTGCGACGCAATAATCACGAGGTCCGCATTCTCTTCCTTGGCGAGAGCGTTGATGGTGCCCGCCGCTCCGCCGGTACGGATTTCGATACGTCCCTTGATCCCATGCTTGGTCTTCAGCGCTTCCAACGTCCTGACGGCGTGTTTGCGTGACTCCTCGATCATCTCGAGCGGAAAATCGACGATCATGTATCCCTGTGCATAGGCGTTGAGGTCCTCGACGACGTTGAGCAGGACGATTTCCCCCTCTTCGTCGATCAGCTTCTCGGCGATGTTGAGTACGGATTCGCCATGCTCCAGCTGATCCATGGCGATCGGGACGATGATTTTTTTGTACATGCTGCACTCCTTCTGCTGCGTTCCCGGGTCGCCATATGGCGAGGCCAGCCCCTAGCGCGGATCAAGGAGAAAACCGGTCTTCACCTCTCCCGTTTCCGCGCCAACATGAATTTGCGCGGAGGCGATGTTCCAGCATTGATTGAAATCAAATCGGCCGCCACCGTCGTATTAGCATCACTGAAAGATCAGGTAGTGCGGTGGTCATGACTGTCAACGCTCATCGAACACAACATCAAGTAATATAATAGCTTTCCTGAACGTGGTCACGGGCCGATATTTGTGGCACTTTCAACAAATTGCGACCGGCAGCCACGGGGCTTACCGGTCCGGCCCCGAAAGGCGACGCCATGCAAGCTACAACCCAGTCGCACCCTGCAGTTAGCATACCCGCGGACCACGCGGTCGCGATGCCGGCCTATGTCGAACGGTCCCACCTCGTGGTCCAGGACTTGCCGATGGTTTCCAACTGGTACCAGAGAATTCTGGGGCTGACGCCGATCGAAAGCGGCGCCAACGGCGAAACCCTCGGCGTCGCCGGCCGACCTCTCTTGACGCTGACGACCGAACGGAACGCGGCAAAAGCACCGCGCAGTGCGCCGGGTCTGTTCCACACGGCTTTTCTGGTTCCCAATCGACGTGATCTCGCACACTGGCTTGCGCACGCGGCGCACAACAACATTCGCCTCCAGGGCGCATCCGACCACCTGGTCAGCGAGGCGGTCTATCTCGCCGATCCCGAGGGCAACGGCATCGAGGTCTATCGCGACCGTTCGCGCGGCGAGTGGAACTACCAGCCCGATGGCACCGTGGCGATGAGCACGCTGCCGCTCGACCTGCAGGCCCTCTACAACGAAGCACCGAAGGACCATTGGGAAGGCATCGCGGAGGGAACTGCTATCGGCCATATCCACCTGCAGGTCTCTGACATCCCTCAGGCGGACGCGTTCTTCCGTGACGCGCTCGGGCTGGACCTGATGGCGCGCTACCCAGGGGCAAGTTTCTTTGCTACGGGCAAGTATCATCACCACGTCGCGGCCAACATCTGGAACTCCCGAGGTGCGTCCAAACGGCAGAGCAACATGACCGGGCTTGCGGACTATACGATCCGCTTCAACGATATTGCGAAGCTCGCAACGGCGCTGGGCAAGCTCGAGGAACTGGAAATACCGGTAAGCACGGAAGGCAGCGTCCACAGCCTGGTCGATCCATGGGGCATCGGCCTCCTGCTCGTCGCCGCATAAGGGGGTGGCGAGCAATCGTCGATAAGCGCCAATAGGAAGAAACGGCACCTGCTTTCTGCTTGATCGCTGCGGTGACGCTCTCTATCTCATGGTCTCCCATCAAATCCGGAGACGCGCCTTGTCTGCTTTCAAGAACCTGCCCACCGCCCCCGTCGCTCCGAAGAAGCCGGTCACCGATACACGTCACGGCATTACCCGCACCGATGACTATGCCTGGCTCAGGGCCGACAACTGGCAGGCGATGTTCAAGGATCCTTCCATTCTCGACCCGGAGATCCGCAAGCATCTCGAAGCGGAAAACGCGTATATGAACGCGGCGATGGCTGACACGAAGGAATTGCAGAAGGCGCTCTTCGGCGAGATGCGCGGCCGCATCAAGGAGGACGACTCTTCGGTTCCGATGAAGGATGGGGCCTTCGCTTACGGTACCTCTTACGTGACGGGCGGCGAACAGCCCCGCTACTTCCGGATCCCGCGCGACGGCAACCCCAAGGATGAGGCGATCCGCCACGTGCTGCTCGACGGCGACAAGGAAGCCGAGGGCAAGGCTTATTTCCGCCTCGCCGGTATCGACCATTGCAGCGACCATTCCCGAGGCATCTGGGGTTACGACGACAAGGGTTCGGAATATTTCACCCTGAAGGTGCGCGATCTTTCGACCGGCGAGGATCTGCCCGATGTGATCGAGAATACGGGTGGCGGCGGCGCATGGGCGCCGGACGGCAAGAGCTTCTTCTACACCGTGCTCGACGAGAACCATCGGCCGTCGAAGATCTTCCACCACATCATCGGCACGCCGCAGAAGGACGACCGGCTCGTGTACGAGGAAAAGGACCCGGGTTTCTTCATGTCGGTCGGCGGGTCGCTGCTCGACGACTTCATCTATATCGATATCCACGACCACGAAACCAGCGAATACCGGCTGCTCTCGACCACGGATCTGACGGCCGAGCCGCGGCTCGTGGCCGAGCGGGTAACCGGCCTCGAATACTCGATGACGGAAGGCGGCGAGGTCTTCTACATCCTCACCAATGCCGACGGCGCCAAGGATTTCAAGATCATGGAAGCGCCTGTGGAGGCGCCGCAGAAGGAAAACTGGCGCGAGGTCGTGCCGCACAAGCCAGGCACGTTGATCCTCAATCACATGGCCTATGCCCGCCATCTGGTCTGGCTGCAACGGCGTGAGGGATTGCCGGAAATCGTCATCCGTGACCGCAGCACCGGCAAGGAGCACGCGATCGCCTTCGCCGAGGAAGCGTATTCCTTGGGGCTCTCCGGCGCTGCCGAATACGACACCGACGTCATCCGCTTCTCCTACTCGTCGATGACGACGCCGTCGCAGCTCTTCGACTACGACATGGCAACGCGTCAGCGCACGCTCCTGAAGACCCAGGAAGTGCCTTCCGGCCATAATCCGGACGACTATGTGACCCGCCGCGTCTTCGCGCCGTCCTGGGATGGCGTCGACGTCCCTGTCACCCTGCTCTACCGCAAGGATACGCCGCTCGACGGTTCCGCCCCTTGCCTGCTCTATGGTTACGGCGCCTACGGCATCACCATCCCGGCGGGCTTCAACACCAACTGCCTCTCGCTCGTCGACCGCGGCTTCGTCTATGCCATCGCCCATATCCGCGGCGGCAAGGACAAGGGCTTCCAATGGTACGAAGACGGCAAGATGGCGAAGAAGACCAATACGTTCAAGGACTTCATCGCTGCCGCTGACTATTTGAATCAGGAGAAGTTCACGTCCTACGCGAACATCATCGCCGAGGGCGGCTCAGCCGGGGGCATGCTGATGGGGGCGGTCGCCAACATGGCGCCGGAGAAGTTCAAGGGCATCATTGCCGCGGTTCCCTTCGTCGACGTCTTGAACACCATGCTCGACGACACGCTGCCGCTGACCCCGCCGGAATGGCCGGAATGGGGCAACCCGATCGAGAGCGCCGAGTTTTACAACATCATCGCCAGCTACTCGCCCTACGACAAAGTGGAGGCGAAGGCTTATCCGGCAATCCTGGCGCTCGGTGGCCTGACCGATCCGCGCGTGACCTATTGGGAGCCGGCGAAATGGGTGGCGAAGCTCAGGGAGAAGACCACCGGCAGCGCTCCGATCCTGATGAAAACCAACATGGATGCCGGCCACGGTGGCGCGTCCGGGCGTTTCCAGCGGCTTGAAGAAATCGCCTTCGAATACGCCTTCGCCATCAAGGTCGCGGAAAAGATGTAACGGGCTGGAGGAGGCGAATGCCGGTTTACGTCGCACTGCTGCGGGCGATCAATGTCGGAGGGACCGGCATGCTTCCAATGGCGGAGCTGAAGGCTATTTGCGA
This sequence comes from Sinorhizobium terangae, assembly GCF_029714365.1. Taxonomy (NCBI): domain Bacteria; kingdom Pseudomonadati; phylum Pseudomonadota; class Alphaproteobacteria; order Hyphomicrobiales; family Rhizobiaceae; genus Sinorhizobium; species Sinorhizobium terangae. The sequence continues at coordinate 665,064 of NZ_CP121659.1, read as the reverse complement.
GAGCCTCGGCTTCACCGATGTGAGAACTTATATCCAGAGCGGCAATGTGCTCTTTCGCTCCGAGCTTTCCGAAGCCAAGGTGCAGAAACGGCTCGAAGATGCTCTGGCGGAACGAATGGGCAAGGCGCCCGGCGTCATCTTGCGCAGCCGGAGCCAACTCGAAAAGATTGCCGACGAGGCGCCGTTCGCGGGCGCCAAGCCGAATTTTCTGCTGGTGACCTTCCTGCCCGAGCCGCCGCCGGCCGATGCGCTCGAGAAGCTCGTCGCGCCAGACGGCGAAGAGGTGCAAATCAGCGGCAGGGAAATCTATATCCACTTTCCCAACGGCTCAGGAAAGTCGAAGCTGAAATTGCCCGCCCTCAAGCCAGGAACCGCCCGCAATCTCAACACCGTCCGGAAACTCGCCGAGCTGGCCGCAGAGCTCGAGGAAAGCCGTGCCTGAACCCCATCACGCCTGCGCGATTGGTTGAAACAGCATCCGCACGAAGGTGCGGAAGACCAGCAACTGGTCGGGCAGGCTCTTCGGTTCCTTCAACGCCTTCGAAATTACGATGCCGCCCTCGATCACGGTCGAGACCATGTCGGCCAGTTGGTCGGCGTCGAGCGCTTCGCGCGGGCGGTAGTGGCGCATGATGTCCCGGAACATCCCGCCGAAGCGCCGGCGCCACATCAGTGCAGCCTGCCGGTTGATCTCCTGGATCTCGCGGTCAAAGGCGCGCTCCTGCGTGCACATGGTTGCAACAAGGCAACCGGGATGGCCGTTCGGCAGGTCCGAGAGCAATTCAGACAGCAGCTTCAGGCCGAGCAAAAAGGCTTGCAGAGGATCATCCGAGAGTTCGTGTGCCCGGCTGAAGATCTCGTCGTAGATCCGTTCGTCGTTTTCGATGTAGCGTTCCAGGAGTGCCTTGGCGAGTTCGTTCTTGTCGCGGAAATGATAGAAGAAACCGCTCTTGGTGATGCCGGTTTCGGCGATCAGTTCGTCGATCGAGGTCGCCCCAAAACCCTTCGCCAGCACGGCGGCTTCGGCGACATCGAGGAGCCTCGTCCGCGTTTCCTCACCCTTTCGCATGGTCCGCTCCTGTACCGCCGGTACGGTTTTCAGCTTAGAAAACGCCTCCCACGTCCTCCGCCGCCATCCGATCTCAACGGCAAGTGTCTGTTTTCACATCGAAATGGGGATCTCCCGTAAGTAGTATACCGCAACTCCTCTAGTTTAGCAGATGATAAAAAGGCAGAAATTCATCCAATCCCTGGCACGGAAGATCCGGTCAGGAGGAAAGAGGATGGAGCAAGAGATGGCCAAGTACAGAGAAAACCTGCCGCTACTGAACGGAGGCACATTCCTCAGCGATGGCGGCATGGAGACGACGCTGATTTTTCATGACGGCTTCGAGCTTCCGCATTTCGCTTCCTTCGTGCTCTTGTCGTCGGCCGAGGGGCGCCGGAAGCTTCTGCAATATTACACGCACTATCTCGACATCGCCCGACGTCATGATACCGGCTTCATCCTCGACACTGCCACGTGGCGAGCCAATGCCGATTGGGGCGAGAAGCTTGGCTACGACGCGGACGCGCTGGCAACGGCCAACCGAGACGCCGTCTATCTGCTGACCGAGTTGCGCGACCAATACGAGCGGCCGCAAGCACCTATTGTCCTCAATGGCGCGATCGGCCCGCGCGGCGACGGTTACAAAGCCGGCAGGATGAACGCCGACGAGGCGGAGGACTACCATGCGGCCCAGATTGCCACTTTCGCCGCGAGCGAAGCCGATATGGTGTCCGGTATTACGTTGAACAATGTCAATGAAGGCATCGGCATTGCTCGCGCGGCCAGAAGGTATGGCATGCCCTGCGCGATCTCCTTCACGGTCGAGACCGATGGCCGGCTGGTGACCGGCCAGTCACTGCAGGATGCGATCGAGACCGTGGACGCGGAGACGAATGGCTATCCGCATTACTACATGATCAACTGCGCGCATCCGAGCCATTTCGATGGCGCACTGGACCAAGGCCAAGCGTGGGTCAAGCGGATCGGCGGCATACGCGCCAATGCCTCGATGATGAGCCATGCCGAACTCGACGAGAGCGAGACGCTCGATGCGGGGGATCCTGCAGATCTCGCCCGGCGCTATCGGTCGCTGACCGGCCGTTTGCCGCAATTGCGTGTGCTCGGCGGCTGCTGCGGCACCGACCACCGCCACATCGCGGCGATCTGCGAGGCTTGCCTTCCTCGCACCGCGCTCAGCGCCTGACGCGGAGATAGAACCGTCGCCTCTCCGGCAATACACCGGAGAGGCGACGGATTAAGTCCCGGCCTCGCGGAACAATCGGCGCTCGTGTAGACTTGTCCTGAGAGTGTGGCTCGTCGGCACCGCTCCGGCGCACGCAACGGGACCAGGAACGATGAACTACGTACCCCCGCAACCGGCCTCTGAAACGGGCCCCTTCCCCTTCGATAATAGCTATGCGCGGTTGCCCGCGAATTTCTATGCTCGTGTCGAGCCGACACCGGTTGCGGAGCCCTGGCTGATCAAGTTCAACCGAAAGCTCGCCGAAGAGCTTGGCATAGACACGGAAGCGCTCGAACGTGACGGCGCGGCGATCCTTTCGGGCAACAGAGTGCCGCCGGGTGCGGAGCCGCTTGCCATGGCCTATGCGGGACACCAGTTCGGCACCTTCGTTCCGCAGCTCGGCGATGGGCGCGCCATCCTGCTCGGCGAGGTAATCGATCGCGGCGGAAAAAGGCGCGACATCCAGCTCAAGGGATCCGGCCAAACGCCCTATTCCCGCCGCGGCGACGGACGGGCGGCGCTCGGACCGGTGCTGCGGGAATATATCGTCAGCGAAGCGATGCATGCGTTGGGCGTGCCAACGACCCGCGCGCTCGCCGCCACCGTTACCGGTCAGCCGGTCTACCGCGAGCAGATCCTGCCCGGTGCGGTCTTCACCCGCGTCGCCGCAAGCCATATCCGGGTCGGGACCTTTCAATTCTTTGCCGCCCGCGGCGACATGGAGTCGGTCAAGGCCCTGGCCGACTATGTGATCGCACGCCATTACCCGGAGTTGAAGGATGGCGAACAACCTTACTTTTCGCTGTTCAAGGCGGTCGCCGCGCGGCAGGCGGAACTGATCGCCCGCTGGCTTCACATCGGCTTCATCCACGGGGTGATGAACACCGACAACATGGCCGTTTCCGGCGAGACGATCGATTTCGGCCCCTGCGCCTTCATGGACGCCTATGATCCGAAGAAGGTGTTCAGTTCGATCGACCAGTTTGGCCGCTATGCCTATGCCAACCAGCCCGCGATCGGCCAGTGGAACCTTGCGCGTCTCGCCGAAACGCTGGTGCCGCTGTTCGATCCGGTCGCCGATACGGCGATCAATCTCGCCAACGACGCGCTCACCGAATACGGATCGATCTTCCAGAGGCATTGGCTCGACGGTATGCGCCGCAAGATCGGACTTTCGACCGAAGAAGATGGCGATCTCGATCTGATCCAATCGCTTCTCACCTTGATGCACAAGGGCAACGCGGATTTCACGCTCGTCTTCCGGCGCCTCGGAGCATTGGCCGAAAGCGAGGGCGCCGACCCGGCGCTCGTCGAGCTTTTCGAAGAGCCTGGTGCGGTGTCCCCCTGGCTCCGCGACTGGCGCGGACGGCTGGCCCGCGAAATGCTCGACGCCGGCGCATGCGCCGCGGCGATGCGATCCGTTAATCCGGCCTTCATTCCGCGCAACCACCGCGTGGAACAGGCGATCGAGGCGGCGACTCGCGACGCGGATTTCTCGCTGTTCGAAGCGCTGCTCGACGTCACGTCTAGGCCTTATGAAGACCAGCCCGAGCACGCGGCCTATGCCGCGCCGCCCGAGCCTGGCGAAGAAGTGCTACAGACCTTCTGCGGCACCTGAACGGCAGCCCTCTGCCGCAGTCTGTCGCGACATTCGCGGCGCTTTGCGGCCTCCATATTTTTGCAACCCCACAGCGTGCGGCCATTGAAAGGCACGCTGCAGGCGTTAGCTGTTCAAGAAGGCGCTGTCGTCCGAGGCGGTTGATCGGGGCACCCGGAAAACGGCGCGCGGCGGCTGCCCGCAGGTTTGGCCGTACAGCTCGGCACCGTACTTCAAATCGGGGGACGAACTCATGCTCATCGTGCTGACGGCCATTCTCTTCGCCCTGATCGGTCTCGCGATCGGCGCGGGAGGTATCAGGCTCCTGATGCTCGGCGGCAGCCCCTACTACCTTATAGCAGGCCTCGGTTTCCTGCTGACAGCCTTTCTGCTTTTCCGCCGCCGCCCTGCAGCTCTCTGGGTCTATGCGCTCGTCGTCGTCGGGTCGCTCGCCTGGGCGGTCTGGGAGGTCGGCTTCGACTGGTGGCAGCTCGGTCCTCGCGGCGGTGTCATCATCCTGCTCGGTCTCTGGCTGCTTACTCCGTGGATCCGACGCCCCCTCGGCTTCGTCAGCCCCTCGGGCGAGCACTACAGCGCCGCGGCCTGGCCGCTCGCCCTCGCCAGCCTTGTTTCGATCGGCGTCGCTGGATTCGCGATCACTCAGGACCCGCACGATATCCGCGGCGAGCTGCCGCGCGGCGCGGTCGCCGCCAGCGCCAACCTTGGCGGCAATGTGCCGCCCGGCGAGTGGCACCAGTACGGCCGCACGCCCTTCGGGCAACGCTACTCACCGCTCGACCAGATCAATGCGGAAAACGTCGCAAATCTCAGGGTCGCGTGGCAATACCAGACGGGCGACGTGAAGCGGCCGGATGACGTCGGCGAGACCACCTATCAGGTGACGCCGCTCAAGGTGAAGGACACGCTCTATCTCTGCACGCCGCACAACTGGGCGATCGCGCTCGACGCCGCGACCGGACAGGAAAAGTGGAAGTATGATTCGAATTCCGGCATGAACCCCGACCGCCAGCACCAAACCTGCCGCGGCGTCACCTATTGGGCCGATCCTGCGGCCACCCCGGGCAGCGCCTGCGCCGAGCGCGTCTACCTGCCGACCTCCGATGCGCGCCTGATTGCGCTCGACGCCGCAAACGGCGAGGTCTGCACCAGCTTTGCCGATAATGGCGTCCTGCATCTGGAACAGGGGATGCGGTTCAATCCGGCTGGCTACTACTACTCGACATCGCCGCCGGTGGCGGTCGCCGGCAAGATCATCGTCGGCGGTGCCGTCAACGACAACTACTCGACTGAGGAGCAATCCGGCGTCATCCGCGCCTTCGACATCAACAGCGGTGTGTTGCTCTGGAACTGGGACAGCGGCAACCCCGACCAGACGGCTCCCCTGCCGGCCGGCCAGTTCTACACGACGAACTCGCCGAACAGCTGGTCGGTTTCCTCGGTTGATGAAGCTCTCGGCCTGATCTATGTGCCGCTCGGCAATCAGGTGCCGGACCAGCTCGGCATGGGGCGAAGCGAGCACGTCGAGAAATACTCTTCCTCGATCGTCGCGCTCGACATCAACACCGGCGCAGTGCGCTGGGTGCGCCAGACAGTGCACCACGACCTTTGGGACATGGATGTGCCGGCGCAACCGTCGCTCATCGATATCACGAAGGAGGATGGAACGGTCGTTCCGGCGCTCGTCGGCGCGACCAAGCAGGGCGACCTCTATGTGCTCGACCGGCGGAGCGGCGAGCCGGTCATTCCGGTCGAGGAGGTGGCCGCACCCGGCGGCGCAATCCCCGAGGACTTTTCAGCGCCGACACAGCCGGTCTCGGGTCTCACCTTCATGCCGCCGCCGCTCGAAGAGCGGGACATGTGGGGCATCTCGATGTTCGACCAGCTCGCCTGCCGCATAGCCTTCAGGTCGCTGAAATACGAGGGCCGCTATACACCGCCTTCGCTCGAAGGAACGCTGGTCTATCCGGGCAATTTCGGCACATTCAACTGGGGCTCGGTCGCGGTCGACCCCGAGCGGCAGGTGCTGTTCGGCATGCCGACCTACCTCGCCTTCACATCCCGGCTCGTGCCGCGCGACCAGATCCCACCGAAGCAGGCAGGCGAAACAGGCAGCGAGCAGGGTCTCAACCGCAATGAAGGTGCGCCCTACGGCGTCTTCATGGGACCGTTCCTCGGTCCGCTGCAGATCCCCTGCCAGGCGCCGCCCTGGGGCTATGTCGCAGGCGCCGATCTCAGGACCGGCAAGATCGCCTACAAGCACAAGAACGGCACGGTCTACGACATGACGCCGCTGCCGCTGCCCATCAAACTCGGCGTGCCGGGCATCGGCGGGCCGATGATCACGAAGGGCGGCGTCGCCTTCCTGGGCGCAGCGGTCGACAACTACCTGAGGGCCTACGACCTCACGACCGGCAGCCAGCTCTGGGAGGCTCGACTTCCGGCGGGCGGGCAGTCCACGCCGATGACCTACGCCGTCGGCGACAAGCAATATGTGCTTATGGTTGCCGGCGGCCACGGTTCGGTCGGCACCAAGCCAGGCGACTACATCATTGCGTACACCCTGCCCTGAACTCGCCGGGCGGTTGCGTCGAAAGGCTCACGCAAGCCGCGATAGACAGGCTCCCCCGGACTTCACATCCGGGGGATTCCCATGAAAATCGAAAGCAGCCTTTCCAACTATTACCTTTCGCAACGCCGCTCTGTCGCAAGCAGCCTTCCCGCGCTCGAAGACACGGGCGGCGACCAGGCGCAGCGCCGCTCTCCGCCCACCATTGCCCCCGCCTCGCCATCCGCCTCGCTTTCAAGCGCACTGTGGCTTTCGCTCGCCACGGAGGAAACGACCGGACCCTCGATCACCGAGGGTAAGTCGCCGTTCGGCTCGACCGTTGCCGACGAGTTCCTTGAATGGTCAAAGATGTCGTTGGCCGAAAAAATCCGGGCGCAGCTTCTCGAAGCACGTGGGCTGACTGAGGAGAGCCTGGAAGCGATGCCGGCCGACGAACGCGCAGCAATCGAGGACGAAATCCGCAAGGCGATCGCCGAAAGCCTCGGCATCAAGGAACAGGCAAGCGAGACGGCATCTGACATCGCCGGAAGCGCTGCCGAAGCCTAATGTGAACGCGAGACGGCCCTACTCGGCGGCGACACGGCCGAAAGGCTACTGCGTGATTCCTTAAATCGGAATCCATCTAAGGATAAAATCACGCAGCAAATCAAAGTGCTACAGCGACCTTTGCGCGTCCGATTGGACGTGCGGCGCTGTAGCGGGATGAGGAAAAGTGTGTGCGGTTTTCCGCCTGCATCCCGCGCCAACTTATTAGAATCGATCACGTTTATGATTTAGGTCGATCGGCCCCTCTATTGATGGGCGAATGCCTGTTCCCTATGTAAATACTCCAGCGACTATAGATATGAGGCGGCAGCATGTATTCGATCGGTGACCTCTCCCGCCGCACCGGCGTCAAGATCCCGACCATCCGCTATTACGAGCAGATGGGATTGATCGAGGCGCCGGAACGCTCGGAAGGCAATCAACGGCGTTATGAAAAGCGCGAGCTCGAGCGACTGGCCTTCATCCGCCACGCGCGCGACCTGGGACTCTCGATCGAGGCGATCCGCGATCTTCTGGCGCTCAGCGAACATCCGGAGCGCCCTTGCGGCGAGGCGGACCGCATTGCCACCGAACACCTCGCGTCAGTGCGTGAAAGGATCGCCAGGCTGCGAAAGCTGGAAAGCGAACTGGAGCGCATCGTCGCCTGCCATGGCGATCATACGATCGGCGACTGCTACGTCATCCGGGCGCTCGCCGACCATTCGATGTGCGAGACCGAGCACTGAGGCCCACCGGCTGAGAATTCCCGTTGACAAAATCGCGGAAATCGCGAATCTACGCGCATGATCAAGAACGCACCCATTTCCCGCGTGTATTTTTGGCTGTTCCGATAGGAGCGGCCTGCTGATCATATTCAACAAGGCCGCCATCAGGCGGCTTTTGTTTTTCACGGCACCTGATGGCGGCAGAACCATAGGAGCCGAGAATGTTGCAGACCGCCACCCCTTCCCTTCATCCCCTGCCATCGGCACGCCCACCGATGGTGACGATCCGCTGTGCCAAACCGCGCGATCTTCCCGAACTGCACGAGATGATCGTCGAACTTTCCGCGCATCACGGCGACGCCGCACCGCTGACGCCGGAACGGCTCGAACGCGACCTCTTCAGCCGCTCCCCCTGGATCACCGCGCTTGTCGCCGAAGCCGGCAACCAGCTGATCGGCTACGCCATCCTTGTTCCGACTTATCGGGCAGCCGAAGGCGTGCGCGGCATGGAACTGCATCACCTTTTCGTTCGTCCCGGCCATCGTGGCACCGGCATTGGCCGCCACCTCGTTGCCAAGGCACGCGAACAGGCGCGTATGGTCGGCTGCGACTATCTTTCCGTCAGCGCCGCCACCGGCAATTTCCAGGCGCATCGCTTCTACGAATCCGAACGCTTCGTACCTCGACCCGTCACCGGCATGCGCTATATGCAGAAACTTGGCTGAACGGGAGGGCTCATGCGCCTCGCAATCGTCCTGACGGAAGGTTTCGCCGACTGGGAATGCGCGCTGCTGATGGCAACGGCGCGCACCGAGCTCGGGCTCGACGTGCTGATCGCCGCGCCCGGCGGCACCGTGGTGACATCGATGGGCGGCCTTCACATCACGCCGCACCTGCCGACGAAGACGCTGGCCCCGGCGGAGTTCGACGCGCTTGTGCTCTGCGGCGGGTCGGCCTGGCAAACCTCCGCTGCACCCAATCTCACTGCGATGATCCATGCCTTTCATGGGAAAGGCCGCGTCGTTGGAGGGATCTGTGGGGCGACGCTTGCGCTGGCCGCCAGCGGCATTCTCAACGAAACGGACCACACGGGCAACTCGGCCGAAAGTCTCTCAGCCGTCGCCGGTTATCACGGTCACCAACATTATCGCGACCAACCGCAGGCCCTTCGTAGCGACCGCCTGGTGACGGCTGCGGGTACGGCCCCAGTCAGCTTTACGGCCGAGATCTTCCACGCGCTCGGCCTTGGTTCCGCAGCGCTTGACGACTATCTTTCGCTCTACGCCAGGGAGCATGCGGTCGTGCACGCTGCACGATAATGCAAATCCTGCAGCGAACCCGGTCAAAGCGACGGGAGCGCCTTCAGATAAGCGGCGATCGCCTCGCGGTCGGAGGGTGAAAGTCTTGCCAGGTTCTTCTGTACCTCGACCATCGAACCGCCGACGGAATCGAAATCCGGCGTGAAACCGGTCTCCAAATAGGAGGCGATGTCGGATGCGCTCCAACTGCCGACGCTTCTCGAGCCCGGCGTGATGTCCGGGATGCGGCCTTGGCCCTCGGGGTTTGGCGCACCGGCCAACCACCTGCCTGCCTCGAATCCGCCGAGGGCGTTGCGCGGCGTATGACACTCGCCGCAATGGCCGGGACCTTCAACCAGATACTGCCCGCGTGCGAGCTTCGCGTCCGCCGTATTCATCTCGACGCGCGGCTCGTCGGTGAAGAACAAGAGCTTCCAGGCACCGAGCGCCGGGCGGATGTTGTAGGGAAAAGGCAAGTCGTGCGGCGGCACCACATTGGCGCTCTTCGGCAGCGTTTGCAGATATCCCCAGAGATCATTGATATCCTTGGCAGTCATGCGCGCGTAGGAACCGTACGGGAACGACGGATAAAGGTGCTCGCCATTTTCCCCGACACCGCGCGTCATGGCGTTGCCGAACTCGGCAAGCGTCCAGTCGCCGATGCCGGCGCTTTCATCGGGCGAGATGTTTGGAACATTGAAGGTACCGAAGGGGCTTTTCAGGGCCCGGCCACCTGAAAGCACGAGCCGCGCGTCATCCTGTGCCCCCGGCTGAGCGTGGCAGCTGACGCAGCCGCCTGCCCAAAAAACCTGTTCGCCATTCGCGAGATCCGGTTCGCCGAGCCCTTCCCAATGGCCTTCGTCCCACGGCGCAGGTTTCGTCAGCCACCATGAACCGCCTGCTCCGGCAAGGGCCAGCACGACCAGACCCGACATCAGTTTCGTTGTTCGTCGGCCCATCGGGCCTCCCCTCATGGTGGAAGACAAAGAAGGATGCGCCAGCGGGGCCGGCGCATCGCAAACGGTCAGGATGAAGGAACGCCTCTCAGTCTCTTTTCAGGCGATAGGTCTCGTGACAGCTGGAGCAGTCCTTGCCGAGAATGCCGAGGGCAGCGCCAACACCGGCCTTGTCCGCCGGAAGCTGGGCGAGCAGCGCGCTCGCGTCGGTGCCGAGCTTGGCTGCCTTAGCCTTGAAGTCATCCATGTTCTGCCAGATTTTCGGGCTTGCTTCGGTTTCCGAGCCGGTTTCCGAACCGGCCGGGAAATGACTTGGGAAGATCTTCACCGTCTCGCTGATCGTCGTCAGCGATGCCCTGACGATTTCCGCGTCGTAGGGCTTTTCGCCCTTGGCAATTCCGTTCAACGCACCGGCGGCCCGCCCCACCTTCTTCATCAGTTGCTGGCGCACGGCCTGTGGCTCGTCCGCTGCCGCCACGACGGTGACACCCACGCCCGCCAAGGCGGCAGCAAGAATAATAGCTCGTATCTTCATCATGATCTCCGGTCATTCGAAACCGCCCCTGCGGCTTCCTGTTGAAGACGGGGCATGATGGCATTTTGTTCTTTCGACGGAGGTAACATTTATTTGATGTTCTTGTCCGCTTCAGCATAATTGGCTTCGACGGCGGTACTGGCGGTGTTTGTCGCATCCCCGGAAACAGCTTGGACAAGACTGCGGCGCCTTAATACTTGCAGCACCGCGCGTCTTATCAGCCGGGCAGAGAACGCTGTAGCACGTTGAATTGCTGCATGTTTTTATCCATGCAACAGGGGTGACCGCCAACCGCGTCCTTACCGGACAGCGGCCCAGCCATGCCATACGGTGAAGACAGCAACGGCGATCAGCACGAGACCGGCCGCCCTTCCGATGGCTACCGTTGCGGCTGGACTGCCGACAAGCAGATCACGGCCACGGCCGGCGGCAAGCGCGAGCCCGCCATAGACCGCGAGCTGCGTCAGCGCGATCATCAAAGCCATGACCGCGGCCTGCGACCAGATCGGACCGAATTGCGGCTTGAGGAACTGCGGGTAGACGGCCAGCATGAACAGATAGGCCTTGGGATTCATCAGGCTCGTCAGCGCGCCCTGGCGAAAGCTCGCCCAGCGCGACAGCTGCACCGCCCTTTCGATACTGCCAATGGTGATCGCACTGCGCAACAACGAGAAGCCGATCCAGGCGATATAGAGGGCGCCGGCGAGAAGCAGCACGTTGAATAGCTGGGGCACCAGATGCAGGACGACGCTGACGCCGAGCGCGGCATAGAGGGTATGCAGCACGCCGCCGGCCATGATGCCGGCTGTCGCCGACAGGCCGGAGGCTCGCCCGCCGGTCAGTGAATTGGCCAGGACAAAGACCATGTCCATGCCGGGTACGATGATGATGCCGAAGAGAAGGGTGAAGAAAAGCCAGAGGTTTTCCGCGTAGCTCATGTCAGTTGTCCGTGGGATTTCCATGTGAATGCGTGGCCGGATAGTCGATTTTTCAATCCGTTGACGCATGTTATATCGCTGTCCAACTGACAGGGATTTGTCAGGAGCCTTTCGGGCAATGGAGGTTTTTCCGTGCGTAAGGCGTCGCGCCTGTTTGAAATCATCCAGATCCTGCGGCTTGCCAGGAGACCGGTAACCGCCGCGGAGATTGCCGAAGCACTGGAGGTGACGCCGCGCTCTATCTACCGCGATATCGCCGCTCTGCAGGCGATGCGGGTGCCGATCGAGGGCGAACGCGGCCTCGGCTATGTCTTGAGACCCGGCTTCGATCTGCCGCCCCTGATGTTCACGATCGAAGAGACGGAGGCGATCGTGCTGGCGTTGGCGCTGCTCGCACGCACGGGCGATGAGGAATTGAAGGCGGCCGCGCGGCGCGTGAACCAGAAGATCACCGGCGCCGTCCCCGGGCCGCTTCGCCAGGCGTTCCAGTCCCAGGCGCTCCACGCCTGGGGCACTGTTGCCGCGCCGCCGCCGGCCATCGATCTCGCCATGATCCGCCGGGCGATCCGCGACGAGCAGAAGCTCGCGCTCGACTATCGCGACGAACTTGGGCGGGCGAGCGAACGCACGGTGCGCCCGCTGGCGCTCATCTACTATTCGGAACACGCGATGATGGTCGCCTGGTGCGAACTGCGGCAGGACATCCGCAACTTTCGCGCCGACCGGGTGGAGCATTGCGAGCCAGTCGACGCCTTTTTCCGCGGCGAGGGCAACAATCTCAGGCAATTGTGGATCAACGGGTGGCAGGCGAATGCCGCTCGGCCGCTTGAGGCGGAGGATGGATAGGCAGAGGCTCGGACTTCAAACTGCTTCGAGACAGAGGAATGCCCCTCATCCCGCTGCCGCGACCTTCTCCCCGTTTTGACGGGGAGAAGGGGCTAAGCCGTGCGCTCCTAAGTCCCCTCTCCCCGTCATGACGGGGAGAGGGTTAGGGTGAGGGGCATTTCACCGGCTTTCCCGAAAAGGCCGCCAGTCACCCCGCCATCGAACCGCAACGAAAAGGCCCGGCGCGAGCGCCGGGCCGAATTGCCTGTCGAGACGGAAGCAGCCGCTTACTTCGCCGCAGCCTCGTACATTTCGAGCACGTAATCCCAGTTGATAAGATTGTCGACGAATGCCTCGAGGTATTTCGGGCGAGCGTTGCGGTAGTCGATGTAATAGGAGTGCTCCCAGACATCCACGCCGAGGATCGGCGACGCGCCGTGGACGAGCGGGTTTTCGCCGTTCGGAGTCTTCGAGATTTCAAGCTTGCCGTTCTTGACCGAGAGCCAGGCCCAGCCGGAGCCGAACTGGCCGACGCCGGCGGCGATGAAATCGGCGCGGAACTTGTCGTAGCCGCCGAGGTCGGACTTGATGGCCGCGTCGAGCTTGCCCGGCAGGCTGGCGCCGCCGCCACCCTTCTTCATCCACTTCCAGAAATGGATGTGGTTGTAGTGCTGGCCGGCATTGTTGAACAGCGGCTGGTTGGTCCCATAGGACTTCTTGACGACTTCCTCGATCGAAAGACCGGAAAGACCGGCGTCCTCGGCGAGCTTGTTGCCGTTCGTCACGTAAGCGAGGTGATGCTTGTCGTGATGATATTCGAGCGTTTCGCGCGACATATAGGGCGCGAGCGCATCGTAGTCATAGGGAAGGTTCGGCAATTCGAAAGCCATTGTGGCATCTCCTCTTGGTATGGATTTTCGTCAAGGAAATCTGTGAGCGGGAACATAGGCACCGGCATGGACCGAGGCAACCGATGCGGTGCCAAAATTTCTCTGCCACACGCAAAATACTTTCGTCGCGTTTCTACAGCGCCGCGCGTCCAATCGGACGCGCCAAGGTCGCTGTAGCGCTTTGAAGTGCTGCATGATTTTGTCCCCTAAATCGATTCCAAGCTAAGGAATCATGCAGTAACGAACCATTCTCGTTGGCAAATTCTCGTCACGATCGGCGTGCTACCTGGCCGCGCATTCCCAGCAACACATATGAGGAACCCGATGCCGATACGCACTACTTCAATCCTGAGCCTCCTTGCCGTAAGCCTTGGAGCCGGTGCGGCACATGCCTCGTCCGGCGACGCATGGGAGGAATTCCGGGCAGACGTGTCGGCCAAGTGCGTTGCCGCCGCCGAATCGCTTGAGGATGTTAGCGCGATCGTTGATCCTTTCGGTACCGAAAGCTACGGAGTGGCACTCGTCTCCGGCAAGCCGAAAGGCGGCCAAGGCAACGTCACGCAGATTTGCGTCTACGACAAGCAGACCAAAGCCGTGGAACTCGGCGGCGAGATCGGCGCTCAGGTGATACCCGCGTCCAAGCCGTAATTGACAAGCCGATCACGTGACCCACGCTTCCGCCTCTCAATGACCTCGGCGGGCCGTCACGATCTTGTGAGATTCAGACACTTGTTTGTCGACCAACTAGTCGGTAGGTTCTTGTTATGGCAAGCGGGACATATGACAAAATCCTGGACGCGGCGGAGGACCTCATGGTTTCGAGGGGCTACAACGCCTTCAGCTATGCGGATATTTCAGCCGAGGTCGGCGTCGGCAAGGCAACGATCCACCACCATTTTCCGACCAAGGCGGACCTCGCCGAAAAGGTTCTCGCGCGCTATCGCGAGAGGAATCGACGAAGCGTCGAAGAGCTGCTTTCGGCGGTGTCGGATCCGGCCGAGCGGCTTGGCGCCTATATCGGCTACTGGGAAGACTGCATCCGCAGAAAGGAGAGGCCTTTCTGCATCGGTGCCCTGCTCGCCTCGGAAATTCCTTCGCTGCCGGAGGGCGTCGTGCGGCAGGTGCAAGGTCATTTTTCGGATCTTGCCTCGTGGCTTGCCGCCGCGATCGACGGCGGAGTTCGAGCCGGCAAACTGGAGACGGAAAAGGGAGCGACCGCCGAAGCGGAAATGCTCATGGCAACCGTTCATGGAGCCATGCTCGCAGCGCGTGTCGCTGGATCGGACCCTGAAGTATTTTCAACAATTGCGCGCCGCGCGGTCGAACAGATCATGCAGTCGCCGAAGAGATAAACGCATCAATTTTTGAGTCGATATCAACCAACTAGTCGGTCTACCAGGAAGGAACAGGAAAATGGCCAATCCCCTCTCCACCCTCGGCATTGTCCATACGGCGATCAGCCTCGCGCCGGTCGTCGCAGGCCTCTACGGCTTTGCGCGCCACGGTGCGATCCTGCCGCAGACACGTTCGGGCAAGTTCTATCTCTCCTCATTGGTGCTCTCGGTGCTGACATCCTTCGGACTGTCGAGCACCGGCGGCTTCAACGAGGGGCATGCGCTCGGTATCGTGACGCTTGTTGCCGTGGCGGGGAGCCTTGCCGCCGCCCGCACAGGCAGACTCGGCCGCTTGAAACCCTATCTCTTGAGCTTCGGACTAAGCTTCAGCTTTTTCCTGCTGATCGTGCCGGCCATCAATGAGTCGCTGACGCGACTGCCTGCTTCCCAACCGCTCGCGAGCGGACCGGAGTCGCCGATTGTCCAGACGACCCTGATGGTCTGGCTCGTGATTTTCCTCTCGGGCGTCTCGCTTCAGGCCTATTTGTTACGCAGGCGCGCTGTCGCGGTGAAAGCCGCCCGCGCCCCCCTCTCCCGCTGACCGCAAGATAGACCGGGTCTACAGCCGCGCGTCCAATTGGACGCGCAAAGGCCGCTGTAGGACTTTGAAGTGCTGCTTGATTTTTTCCTAAATCGATTCCCATTTTTTAGGGAACCATGCGGTCGGGCGACTCGAAAGCGGCATTTGTTTCCGCCTGCCCGGCAGCCGCATCGACATCCTGCATAAGGATCCTATGTCTTCCAGGGTCCATGCACAGAACAAGCAAGCGGAGGACGTTATGGAATTCCATCAGGGGCGGCTACTCGACCATGTGCATCTCCGCGCAAGAGACCTCGCCGCCAGCAAGCGTTTCTATCGCGCAATTCTTGCAGCTCTCTGCCACCAGCCGACTTTCGAGACCGAGCAGGCGATTGCATTCGACGAACTCTACATCGATCAGGCCGAAAGCTATCGCAGCCATGTTCACATCGCCTTTCAGGCGATCGACCCGGATGCGGTTCGCCGCTTCTATGAAGCCGGCCTTTCGAACGGCGGAGAGGACAATGGCGAGCCCGGCGAGCGGCCCTATCATCCCGGCTATTTCGCCGCCTTTCTCCTCGACCCCGATGGCAACAACATCGAGGCGGTCTACCACGGGCCGACGACCCGATCGTCCGCGGATGTCGTCATCCGTCCGCTCGGAGACTGAGGCGTGAAAGGAACAAAGGCATGGCATGCGCCTGCGACCGGCTCGACGAGAAATAGTCGTCGCACTGTCGGTCGGCGCAGCATTTGCCCGAGTTAGGACGAGCCTGCGATAAAACGCGGGTCCGTGCCGTCAGACGTCCCGGCTCGAATGCGCCCAGTCCATGTAAAGGTCGCGCGCCTTGGCGGCAATCGGGCCGGCCTGGAGGTCGCGGTCGTCAAGGCGGGTCACCGGCAGCACCTTGGAATAGTTGCCAGTGGTGAAGATCTCGTCCGCCGCCTCGAAATCGGCCATCGTCATCGTGGTCTCGACCACCTCGAAGCCGGCCTCGCGCAAGAGGCTCATGACGCGGAAGCGGGTGATGCCGGCAAGGAAGGTCTTGTTGGCTGCCGGCGTGAAGACGACACCGTCCTTCACCATGAAGATGTTGGATGATCCGGTTTCGGCGATATTGCCGAGCATGTCGCGCACGAGCGCGTTGTCGAAGCCGCGCGAGCGCGCTTCATTGAGGATCCGGGCATTGTTGGGATAGAGGCAGCCAGCCTTTGCATCCGTCGGCATGCACTCGATCGTCGGCCGGCGGAAGGGTGACAGGGTCAGCGATGAGCCGCCATGCGCGTTGCCCATCGGTGCCTCGAACAGGCAGAGCGCGAAACGGGTCGATTCCGGATCGACCGCCACGACGCTCCAAGAGCCGTGCTCGCCCCAATACATCGGCTTGACATAGATCGCCGTCTTGCCGTCGAACTTCTTCACGCCCTCCCAGGTCAGCGCCTCGATCTCTTCGGCGGCCATGGTGGGCTTGAGGCCCAACGAAACAGCGGAGCGGTTGACGCGCTGGCAATGCAGGTCAAGGTCCGGCGCGATGCCATCGAACCAGCGGGCGCCGTCGAAAACCGTCGAGCCGAGCCACATCGCGTGCGAGGTCGGCCCGATCAAGGGAGGGTTGCCGGAAAGCCATTCACCGTCGACATAGGTCCAGGTGGTTGAGCGGGGGGATGTATCGATGGCCATCGGTGTCTCCTCTCCTTTATCGTCCGTTCGGCCGCTTGATCGTCTTTCGGCTGGTCCAACCGCGATGGTGGTCGGCCCTACTGGTCAGAGCGAAGCGGCCGGAAAAGCGGACACTTTTTCCTCATCTCGCTTTAGCCGAAAAAAGCAGTATCAGGGTGAATGGGTACATCAAAAAATGTCATGGCGTCTATTGTGGAACCGGCCGAATCGCCATGCCAAAATAGCCGTACGAGTACAGGAGCAAGACCAGCCATGAGAGCGATGTATTACGACGCGTTCGAAAAGACGCCGGAGATCAAGGTTTTGCCGGATCCGAAGCCGACCGAAAACGGTATCGTCATCAAGGTCGAGGCTACGGGCCTTTGCCGCAGCGACTGGCACGGCTGGATGGGACACGACGCCGACATTCGTTTGCCGCATGTGCCCGGTCACGAGCTCGCCGGGACCATCGCGGCCGCCGGACGCGGAGTCCTGCGCTACAAGGTCGGGGACCGCGTGACCGTTCCGTTCGTTTCCGGCTGCGGCCGTTGCGCCGAATGCCGCTCGGGTAACCAACAGGTTTGCGAGGCACAGTTCCAGCCGGGCTTTACCCACTGGGGCTCGTTTGCCGAATATGTGGCGATCGACTTTGCCGACCAGAACCTCGTGCACCTGCCGGAAAGCATGAATTTCGCGACCGCCGCAAGCCTCGGCTGCCGCTTCGCCACATCCTTCCGGGCGGTCGCCGACCAGGCTCGCGTCAAGGGCGGTGAATGGGTGGCGGTGCACGGCTGCGGCGGTGTCGGCCTCTCGGCGATCATGATCGCCGCGGCGCTCGGCGCCAACCCGATCGCAATCGACATTTCCGAGGAAAAACTCGCCTTTGCCCGCAAGCTTGGCGCTGTGGCCGCGATCAACGGCAAGGAAACGGGGGACGTTGCCGAGGCCGTAAGAGAAATCACCAAGGGCGGCGCCCATGTCTCGATCGACGCGCTCGGTTCGCCGGTCACCTGCTTCAATTCGATTAAGAACCTGCGCCGGCGCGGGCGCCACGTGCAGGTGGGTCTGATGCTGGCGGAACATGCGACGCCGCAGATCCCGATGGCGCAGGTGATCGGCCACGAACTTGAGATCTACGGCAGCCACGGCATGCAGGCCTGGCGCTACGACGCGATGCTTTCGATGATCACCGCCGGCAAGCTGAACCCGAAACAACTGATCGGCCGCGAGATCTCGCTCGAAGAAGCCGTGCCAGCGCTGGTGACGATGGACCGGGCGACAGATCTCGGCATCAGCGTGATTACACGGTTCTGATGCGTGCAGCGGGCGAAGCGGCCGCCTTCGTCCCACAAGTTCGTTCAAAGACCCCTCCCCAACCCCTCCCCACAGGTGGGAGGGGCTTAACCTACCGCACCCGTACCGCCTCTATTGTATGGTAGCGGCAGGGTCGAGCTCGGGAAAATGGCAGTCGGGCGCTGCGGGCACCAAAGCCCCTCCCCCCTGTGGAAAGGGGTTGGGGAGGGGTCTTGCCCCGAAAGTTTCAAAGGTGACGATTCCCTCTCTTTTCCTCCTTTTTTGCGGCCCTCCGTCGGCTTGCAATAGGCTCCCGCGCGCTTCTGATCAGGGATTCCGATCGCCGCCGCGCGCTGTTATGGTTTTCGCAAGCAAGACGAATCAACGAGGGTCCCGTCATGGCGCTTGCGGCTCAATCCACCGATATTGAACTCTATCGGCCTGTTCTCGGCAGCAATTCCCGGCATCCGAACGGCTGGCCGATACGCGTGATCGTCAGTTCGCAGACCGAGGCACGCCACAACCGCCATCTTTGGGCGCCGACGCATCTTGTCTCGATCCGTGCGCCCGCGAGCCGCCTGCTCTCCATGATCGAGTTGCCGCCCGAGCGGCATCTGGAGCTTTACTTCGGCGATGCGACCGACCCGGACGCACCTGACGCCGCGCGGGCGGGGGCGATCGAGGCAACGTTTGCTTTCATCGACACGTTGCCCGAAGATGCACATCTGCTCGTCCACTGTCTTCGGGGCTTCGGCAGATCGACCGCGCTGACCCTCGGCATTCTGGCGCGCTACATGGCGCCGGAGGAAGCGGCCGCCGCCCTTCATGCGCTCCGCCCGGAGGCCAAGCCGAACCGGCACGTCGTCGGCCTCTGTGATACCGCCCTTGGGCTCAAGGGGAAACTCGCGAAACAGGCGCTGCGTTTTCCGGCAAAAGTCTGGAAAGGCTAACAAAATTCGCATTGCTACGCATGATGGCATTGTGCGCTGCACAAAGTTTTGACATGATCCCGGGAAACAACTGACGAAGCGTTGCGCCTACCGCACCGGGGCCGAAGTCGGAACCGATTTTCAGCGAGCACGTGCGTGATGCGCCGCTGAACGGTGATGACGGGAGTGTTCGATGCCTCTGGCGGCCTATGTTTTCGATGCCTATGGCACGCTTTTCGATGTGCATGCGGCAGTGCGGCGTCATGCCCAAGCGATCGGTCCTGACGGCCAGGCCTTTTCCGAACTCTGGCGCGCCAAGCAGCTCGAATATTCCTGGGTGCGCTCGCTGATGGGCGCCTATGTCGACTTCTGGCAATTGACTGAGCAGTCGCTCGACTACGCCTTTCAGCGCTTCCCCTCGGCCGATCCGAAGCTCAAGAAGTCGCTGCTCGATGCCTATTGGGAGCTCGACTGCTACCCGGAAGTTCCGGCCGTACTCAGGGGCTTGAAGGAGCGCGGCGCCCGCATCGCCATTCTCTCCAATGGCTCACCGGCCATGCTCGCATCGGCGGTGAAGAACGCGGCGCTCGACATCGTCATCGACGATGTGTTCTCGGTCAACGCGGTCAAGGCGTTCAAGACGGCGCCTGCGGTCTACGATCTGGTGACGACGCAATACCGGCTTTATCCGTACGCGGTTTCGTTCCAATCGTCGAACCGCTGGGACATTGCGGGCGCGACGAAATTCGGCTTCCGCACCGTCTGGATCAACCGCTACGACATGCCCGACGAGTACAAGGATTATGGTCCGGCGCTTATCCTCCCTTCGCTCGAAAGCCTGCAGTTCGGCATCTGAACCTGCAAGCTAAAACCGCTACGCACTTTTGGGCGACATGCACTGTTAGTTTCACGCATGTCGTTGTCCCAAAACCGCTACGCACTTTTGGGCGACATGCACTAGATTCTCTCGACCAGGAAATCGATGAAAGCGCGGATGCGGGCGGCAAGGTGTTCATGCCCGGCATAGACGGCGTGAACGCGTTCTATGTCTTCGGGATTGTAATCTTCCAGCACCGGCACCAATCGGTCCGCGTCGATATCCGGCTGCACATGGAACGCGCCGACGCGGCCGAGGCCGAGACCGGCAAGGCAAAGATTGCGGACGATCGCACCGCTGTTTGCCTGCATGTTGCCGGTGACAGGCCGCACATAGACGTTGGAGGAGCCCGGGTCGCGGAAAGGCCATCCGTCGAGACTGCGACGGAAGTTGAAGGTGAAGCAATTGTGGTCGGCGAGGTCATCCGGCGTCTGCGGCACGCCGTGGGCCTCGAGATAGGCCGGTGCGGCGATGATCACCTGCCGGCTCTCCAACAGCTTGCGCGCCTTGAGCGCGGAATCGCGCATCGGACCCGACCGGATGGCGATATCTGTCCGTTCCTCGATCAGGTCGATGATGCCGTCGGTCAGGGAAAGATCCAGTTGCACGTCCGGATAACGCGCGAGGAATTCGGCAGCAAGCGGCAGGATATAGCGCTCGCCGAAGCCGACGGATGCGTTCACCCGTAGCGGGCCACGCGGCATCGCCCGACCGCCGCCGGCAATCACCTGTTCCGTCTCGGCGATCGCGGCCAGGATACGTTGCGCGCGTTGAAGGTAGATTTCTCCCTCCGGCGTCAGCTGCAGCATGCGGGTGGAGCGAACGACGAGCCGCGTTCCGAGCCTGTCCTCGATGCGCGAGACAAGCTTGCTGACGGCGGAGGGCGACAGCTTGAGCCGCCGGCCGGCGGCGGAAAAGCTGCGCAGTTCAGCAGCGGCAACGAAGACTTCCATTTCGCCGGCGCGGTTGTCCATGTCGCGTTACCTTTGAATTCAGTTCACAGGCATTTATCCATTCTCCCGGATTATCGCGCAAGCCCGATCGATCCATATTCCCGGTCATCAATCACTCAACAGCGGCACAGCCGCAAAGCTCAGCCCGCATCGCATGCGGGCGGGGAAGGTATTTCTATGCCCATCGCTCTCTTTGCCTTGACGATCGCGGCCTATGCGATCGGAACCACGGAGTTCGTCATTGTCGGCCTGCTGCCGACAGTCGCCTCCGATCTTCACATCTCCCTGCCGCTCGCCGGCCTCATCGTCGGCGTTTATGCACTCGGCGTCACTTTCGGCGCGCCGGTGCTGACGGCGCTCACCGGTCGGATTGAGCGCAAGCCCTTGCTCCTCGGTCTGATGGCCCTCTTCATCATCGGCAATGCCGCCGCAGCACTTTCGCCGAGCTACGAATTGCTGCTCGTCGCACGAGTCCTGTCAGCCTTCGCACATGGCGTCTTTTTCTCCGTCGGCTCGACGATTGCCGCCGATCTCGTGCCCGAAGATCGCCGCGCTTCGGCAATCGCGATGATGTTCATGGGGCTGACGGTCGCAATTGTTACCGGCGTGCCGCTTGGCACCTATATCGGTCAGACTTTCGGCTGGCGGGCCACGTTCTGGGCGGTCACCGCGCTCGGCGTCGTTGCCTTTATCGGCATCGCCGCCCTGCTGCCGAATACGTTGAGCAAGGCCGCCGCGGCACGTCTCGTCGATCAGGTTCGCGTGCTTGGATCCGGCCGCCTGCTGATCGTCTTTGCCATGACCGCTCTCGGCTATGGCGGCACCTTCGTCGCCTTCACGTACCTCGCACCGATCCTGCAGGAAATAACCGGCTTTTCCGAAGGCAGCGTCAGCCTCATCCTGGTTTTTTATGGCATCGCCATCGCGATCGGTAATGTCATCGGGGGAAAGATTGCCAACCGCGATCCGGTAAGGGCACTGATCGGCCTCTTTGTCGCCCAGGCAGCCGTACTCGTGCTCTTCACCTTCACTGCCCCCTCTCCGGTACTGACGCTGGTCACGCTGGCGGCGCTCGGCTTCCTCTCCTTCGCCAATGTGCCGGGCCTGCAGCTCTATGTCGTGCAGCTTGCCAAGCAGCACCGCCCTGGCGCCGTCGACGTCGCCTCGGCGCTCAACATCGCCGCCTTCAATCTCGGCATTGCAGTCGGCGCCTGGCTCGGTGGCCTTGTGATGTCTTCGCCGCTTGGTCTCAGTTCGACACCCTTCGTCGGCGCGATGCTGGTTGCCGTCGCCCTGGGACTGACGTTGTGGAGCGGCGCGCTCGACCGGCGCGCGGTTCTCGTCGCGCAGCCGGCTTGAACCTTCGCCCCGCCACCACAAGTATAGAATGTCTCATTCGCCCGGCACCCTGCCGGGCCTCTCCAAACTAGGAGCTTTTCCATGCACGCAGTCAATTCCAACGGCGCCAATATTCCCGCCCTCGGGTTCGGGACCTTCCGCATGCCCGGCGCCGATGTCCTTCGCGTCCTGCCCGAAGCGCTCAAACTCGGCTTCCATCATGTCGACACGGCGCAGATCTACGGCAACGAGGCGGAAGTCGGCGAAGTGATCCACAAGTCAGGCGTTCGGCGCTCGGACATTTTTCTGACCACGAAGGTCTGGGTCGACAATTATCGCCACGACGTCTTCCTCGCCTCCGTCGACGAGAGCCTGAAAAAGCTGAAGACGGACTACGTGGATCTTCTCCTCCTGCACTGGCCGGGCAGCGATGTGCCCATGGCCGAGCGCATCGGCGCACTGAACGAGGTGCAGAAGGCTGGCAAGGTGCGCCATATCGGCGTCAGCAATTTCAACATCGCGCAGATGGAAGAAGCAGTCCTGCTTAGCGATGCGCCGATAGCGACCAATCAGGTCGAATATCACCCCTATCTCGACCAGACCAAGGTCCTGCAAGCCGCCCGCCGGTTGGGCATGTCGCTCACCGCCTATTATGCCATGGCCAATGGCAAGGTGCCCTCCGATCCCTTGCTCAAGGATATCGGTGCGCGCCACGGCAAGACAGCGGCTCAGGTGGCTTTGCGCTGGCTGGTGCAGCAGAAGGACGTGATCACCTTGTCGAAGACTGCGACGGAGTCTCGGCTCAAGGAAAATTACGCAATCTTCGATTTTGCGCTGACGCCGGAGGAAATGGTGGCGATCCGCAAGCTTGCTCGCCCGGATGGCCGTATCGTCAGCCCGGCGGGTCTCGCGCCTGAATGGGATAAGGCGGCCTGAGCGACCGCCTCGCGGCGCTCGCGATTAGGCAAAATCAAAGCACCCGCCGGATCATTTCCGTCGGGTGCTGTCGTATGCGGACCGAACCGATCAGACGAACTGGCTGAGGCCCGGAACGGAGGCGACGACTTCATCGACGACTTCGTCACCCGCTTTTTCCTTGGCGAAAGCAATCGTTTCCTTGGCAAGCGAGGTGATCTCGCCCATGCCGAGGCCCTGGCTCATCAACTGCTGGCCGAGTGCCATGACTCCGCCGCCACCGATTGCCGACATCAAACCGCCGAGCAGACCGCCACCATTGCTGCCCTCGCCATTGTACTGGGCGACCAATTCGGGGGCGCCGGGAATGGCTTCGATCATCCTGGCAACCGGACCTTCCGCCGCTTCGCGCTGCAGGAAGCCGAGAATCATGCCAACCGCCTTCTCAGCCGTTGCAGATTCGATGCCGACGTTTTCCGCCACCCGGGTGACCAGCTCACTCATGGAAATCTCCTCGTTTGAATTTTGACGTTGACGTCTAGGTAAATGATCGTTTCCGAAATAACAAGCGGCAGCGAACGGCTCACGACGCAATCGCGGCCACCGCCGAAATCACCGGAGGCACGTATCCGAGTGCATCGTTTCACGGACCGTCGGCCTTGGCAACGCACTCGATCGAGCAACAGTTGCCGCGCCCAATTGCACCGCCTATAACAGAAACGCACGATATTTCGGTGACGGCGCAGTGCAACGAAACGCCCGCTTTGATTGGCAAAACGGAGACCAGGCCCACATGCTGCAAGAAGGCAAGCTCTATATCGGAACCAGCCGCAAGCCGGACGATTCGATCAACAAGGGCGAATATCTGGAGCTGAAATTCGGCAACCGCCACGGGTTGATCACCGGCGCAACCGGCACCGGCAAGACTGTGACGCTGCAGATCCTCGCGGAAGGATTTTCCAATGCCGGCGTTCCGGTCTTCTGCGCCGACGTGAAAGGCGACCTTTCCGGCATCGGCGCGATCGGCGAACAGAAGGATTTCCTCCTCAAGCGTGCTGAGCAAATTGGCCTTACGCCATACGAATTCCAGGAATTTCCGGTGATCTTCTGGGACCTCTATGGCGAGAAGGGCCACAGGGTCCGCACGACCATGTCCGAGATGGGACCGCTGCTGCTGTCGCGCCTGATGAACGCCACCGATGCGCAGGAAGGCGTGCTGAACATCGCCTTCAAGATAGCCGATGAAGGGGGCCTGCCGCTCCTCGACCTCAAGGACCTGCAGGCGCTGCTCAATTACATGGGCGACAATGCGAGCGAGCTTTCCAACCAGTTCGGCTTCATCTCCAAGTCCTCTGTCGGCTCGATCCAGCGCGAGCTGCTGATTCTCGAGCAGCAGGGCGCGGAGCACTTCTTCGGCGAGCCGGCACTGAAGATTACCGACATCATGCGCACGACCAATGACGGGCGCGGCGCGATCTCGGTGCTTGCCGCCGACAAGCTGATGATGAACCCCAGGCTCTATGCGACCTTCCTGCTTTGGCTTCTTTCCGAGCTTTTCGAGGAACTGCCGGAAGTCGGCGATCCCGACAAGCCGAAGCTGGTGTTCTTCTTCGACGAAGCGCATCTGCTCTTCAACGACGCGCCGAAAGTGCTCGTCGAGCGCGTCGAACAGGTGGTGCGCCTGATCCGGTCAAAGGGCGTCGGCGTCTACTTCGTGACTCAGAACCCGCTCGATGTGCCGGAAACGGTGCTGGCGCAGCTCGGCAACCGTGTCCAGCATGCGCTGCGCGCCTATTCGCCGCGCGAACAGAAGGCGGTGAAGACCGCCGCCGACACCTTCCGTCCCAACCCGGACTTCAACTGTGCCGAGGTGATCACCAATCTCGGCACCGGCGAAGCGCTGGTTTCGACGCTCGAGGGCAAGGGCTCGCCTTCCATGGTCGAGAGGACCCTGATCCGCCCACCGGCATCGCGCCTTGGTCCGCTGACGGAGGCCGAACGGCAGAAGGTCATCGATGTCAGCCCGGTGCGCGGGCTCTATGACGAGGATTTCGATCGGGAATCGGCTTACGAGCTGCTCGCCAAGCGCGCCGCGAAGGCTGCCGAACAGGCCGAGGCCGCAAGACAGGCGGAAGAACAGACTCAAGAAGGGACGTCCGGCGGCAGCCGCTGGACCCTGCCCGGATTTGGCGACGACGAACCGGCGGCGCCCTCCGGCAAGCAGGCGCGGCCGCGCTCATCCGGCTATCAGCGCGAAACCATCGTCGAGGCGGCGATGAAGTCCGTTGCCCGCACGGTTGCAACGCAGGTCGGCCGCGCCCTGGTGCGCGGCATCCTCGGCAGCCTGAAGCGATAGCACCGCAGCGAACAGGCGAGCGGCCCCCGCGCCTGCGGGGTCGAACCAGACTGCATTCTTGCGACCCAGAAAGGATTGACGATGGAAGTCAAGGATTCGAACGGCGCCGTCCTCAAGGACGGCGACAGCGTCACGCTGACCAAGGATCTGAAGGTGAAAGGAACCTCCACCACGCTGAAGCGCGGCACGCTGGTGAAGGGCATTCGCCTGACCGACGATCCGGACGAGGTCGAATGCCGGGTCGAAAAGATCAAGGGACTGGTGCTGCGCACCGAGTTCCTCAAGAAAGCTTGAGGCGCCGATCCCTTCGTTCGGTCCGCGTGCCTGCAAAGACGCAGCCGCCAATATTCGAAGCCCGGGTGAATGCCCGGGCTTCAGTGCATGTAGGCTCTCGCCTTTTGCTTCAAGCCACCGTCAACTTCACGTCGACATTGCCCCTGGTCGCGTGGCTGTAGGGGCATACGATATGAGCCTTCTGCACCAGGTCCTCAAGGACGGCCTTGTCCACGCCGGGCGAAGTGACCTCAAGCGCCGCATCGATGTAGAAGCCCGTGCCGTCGTCGCGCGGGCCGATCCCGACCGTGCCTGTCACTTTCGTGTCTTCCGGAAGTTTTACCTTTTCCTTGCCGGCAACGAATTTCAGCGCGCCGAGGAAGCAGGCGGAATAACCGGCAGCGAAGAGCTGCTCCGGATTGGTGCCGCGCGCGCCGTCGCCACCAAGCTCCTTCGGAACAGTGAGGGAAATGTCGAGGACGCCATCGGCGCTCTTGGCCTGGCCGGCGCGGCCGCCAGTCGCGGCGGCGGTGGTGCGATAGAGGATAGGCATGGCAGTCTCCTTGGGTGATCATTGTCAACACGCATTCCATATCGCAAAATTAAATTGCACGCAAATTAATTTTGCAAATTGCATTTTGGCCGTGAATTTGCGACAATGCGATCATGACGACTAAGCCGGCAAAATTTGAGGCAACATCCGATGAGATGCTGACGCTGGGCCAGCAACTGTGTTTCGCGGTCTATTCGGCCGGACACGCCTTCAACCGCACCTATAAGCCGCTGCTTGACCGCTTTGGCCTCACCTATCCGCAATACCTTGTACTGCTCGCGCTCTGGCAACACGACAAGATGACGGTGAAACGCATCGGCGAGGAAATGGGCCTCGATTCCGGCACGCTTTCCCCCCTGTTGAAGCGGCTGGAAGCCGCCGGCTACGTGAGCCGGCTCCGCGATCGCGAAGACGAGCGGCAGGTGATCGTCAGCCTGACGGAAAAGGGGCGGAAGCTGAAGGCGGAAGCCTTCGTCATCCTCGCCGACATCAGCAAGGCGACCGGATGCACCCTGGAGGAGGTCCGCGAGTTGCGCGAGGCGCTGCAGCGCCTGACCCAACGACTGACCAGCAGTCAGCAGGAAAACTGACCAGCTGGCTGGAATTGCTCTAGAGCGGTTCCGGTTTTGACTGAATCGGAGGGGATTCCGTTTTAGTCCGTTTTGTGATTCAAGATGCTGGCTGGAGCGGAGGCCAGCATCCGATGACGCGACCTCTTTCGAACGATCTTCGTGAACGTGTTGTTGGCGCCATTTCGGCGGGGGAAAGCTGCCGATCGGTGGCGGCTCGTTTCGGCATTGCCGTATCGTCGGCGGTGAAGTGGTCTCAGCGCTATCGTTCGAACGGGTCCGTGGCGCCCGGCAAGATGGGCGGCCACCGCAAGCATGTGCTGGAGCCGCACCGTGCGTTCATCGCGGAGCGGATCAACCAGACGCCGCATTTGTCGCTGCACAGGCTGAAGGAAGAGCTGGCGGCGCGTGGGGTGAAGGTGTCGCACGATACGGTCTGGCGGTTCCTGCGCCGCGAGGGGTTGCGGTTTAAAAAAAACGCTGTTCGCCCTTGAGCAGGCCCGTGCCGATATTGCCCGCCGGCGGCAACGCTGGCGCTCCTGGCAGTCCGGTCTCGATCCGAGACGGCTGGTGTTCATTGACGAAACCTGGATCAAGACCAACATGGCGCCGCTCTATGGCTGGGGGCCACGAGGCAAGCGCCTGCGCGGCTTTGCCCCGCACGGCCACTGGCGCACGCTGACCTTTGTCGGCGCTTTGCGCCACGACCGGCTGGCAGCGCCTTGCGTCTTCGACGGACCGATCAACGGTCGGTGTTTCCGCGCCTATGTCGAACAACAGCTCGTGCCCGTGCTCGAACCCGGCGACATCGTCATCATGGACAATCTCGGCTCGCACAAGTCGGCGGCCATCCGGCAGATGATCCGAGCCGCCGGCGCGCGGCTCTGGTATCTCCCGCCATACTCGCCCGATCTCAATCCGATCGAGCAGGCCTTCGCCAAAATCAAACACTGGATGCGGGCGGCTCAGAAGCGAACCGTCGAGGAGACATGGAAATACCTCGGCAGCCTTGTCCCCTCACTCCAGCCCGACGAATGCAGCAACTACTTCGCCAACGCCGGATATGCTTCTGTCAAAACCTGAAACGCTCTAGACTAAAGCGCGTCGCGTTCAATCGGACACATGCGACGCACTTTACAGTGCCGCGCGTCCAATCGGACGCGCTAAGGTCGCTGTAACAATTTGAATGGCTGCATGATTTTGTCCTTAAATCGATTCCGATTTAAGGAATCATGCAGTAGGCCATTGCATTTATGCATGTCGTTGTCCCAAAACCGCTGCATACTTTTGGGCGACATGCATTAGATCACGAGGATCGGCGCCTTGCCGCGGACGCGGTCGTAGAGATCCATCACATCCTGGTTGAGCATGCGCACACAGCCGGAGGAAACAGCCTTGCCGATAGATTGCCACTCCGGCGTGCCGTGTACGCGATACAAGGTGTCCTGGCCGTTCTGGAAGATATAGAGCGCGCGTGAGCCGAGCGGATTGTTCAAGCCGGGCTGCATGCCGCCTGCGCTTTCCGAGTAGCGGGCGAGCTCCGGCTGGCGTTCGATCATCGTACCCGGCGGCGTCCAGCGCGGCCACTTCTGCTTCCACTGAATGACGCCTCGTCCCGACCAGGCGAAGCCCTCACGACCGAGGCCGACGCCGTACCGCATGGCCCTTCCGCCCGGCTGGACCAGATAGAGAAAGCGATCGGCGGTGTCGACCACGATCGTGCCCGGCTGCTCGCCGAACGGGTCGTCG
The DNA here is from genome assembly GCF_029714365.1 of Sinorhizobium terangae. Classification (NCBI taxonomy): domain Bacteria; kingdom Pseudomonadati; phylum Pseudomonadota; class Alphaproteobacteria; order Hyphomicrobiales; family Rhizobiaceae; genus Sinorhizobium; species Sinorhizobium terangae. Next base: position 636,518 of record NZ_CP121659.1, on the reverse strand, counting down.
ACTTCCTGACGGTAAAATCGAGCGTCGATCTGCTGATAAGGCACCGCCGGGACCAGATAGCCGCCATCGTCCACTGCGGCATAAATTTGCGAGTAGTAAGGGTCCTGCGGCGGCAGGCCGGTCGGCAGTGCCGCTTCCTCGACGGGCCCTTCCAGCAAAGCTCCGGTACGCGGATCGATCCAGCGTCCCTCCAGCGCCGGATTGCGGTAAACCGGCATGGTTTGCTGACGGAAGCGGTCGGTGTTCATCGACGACGTGCAACTCGCAAGCCCGGTCGAAACGATTGCGAGTGCGGATGTTCGAAGAAATTGGCGGCGGGAAAAGATGGGAGGCATCGAACTCTAGCAGGTTGTATGCGAGCAGAAGGGGCGCGATCCGCATCCGCGACTCACACCTCCCCGCTCCGGGCCAGACCTACTGCATGATTCCTCAAATCGGAATCGATTTGAGGAGAAAATCATGCAGCGATTCAAAGTGCTACAGCGACCTTTGCGCGTCTCAAAAGACACGCGGCGCTGTGGATCACGATGATCCTGGAACCAAAATCATCGCGGTCTATTCTCAAGTCGGAATGTAAGCGGAATGGTCTTAATTTTCCCTCGCCTCTCCGTCGGTCACCGCATCTACGGCTGGAACGAAACTTATGTCAGCAAACTTCCAATCACAATCGCGGCATCGTACTCCGCAAGCCACGCCACCGCCACTCAGATACAGTCAGCGTGGAGCCCGGGCTGGCCAAGCAGCGCCTCGAAATCACGGGCGACAAGCGGCGGGCTGAAGAAATAGCCCTGGATCTCATCACAACCGCTTTGCCGCAGGAAATCGACCTGCGCCTCCGTTTCCACGCCTTCGGCGATGACCCGCAGACCAAGATTCTGCGCGAGCGAAATGATCGCCGAGGTGATGGCCTTGTCGTCGTCGTCGACAGGAACGTCCTCGACGAACGAGCGGTCGATCTTCAGCCGTTGCACCGGGAATCGCTTAAGAGCGCTGAGGCTCGAATAGCCCGTCCCGAAGTCGTCGATTGCAAGGTGCACGCCGATCGCCTCCAACTCGTGCATCGTCGCGATCGCGCCGGGCACATCCTGCATGATCAGGCTCTCGGTCAGTTCGAGTTCGAGATAGCGAGCCTCCAGGCCGGTTTCCGCAAGCACCGCCGCCACGCGGGTCGCCCAGTTGCGCTCGAGGAACTGCCGGGCGGAGACATTGACGCTGATGATCAGCGGCGGTAGGCCGGCATCCTGCCAGGCCTTGCACTGACGGCATGCGGTTTTCAGAACCCAATCGCCGATCGGCACGATCAGGCCGGTTTCCTCCGCCAGCGGGATAAAGGCACCGGGCGAAATCACCCCTTGCACCGGGTGCTGCCAGCGCAACAATGCCTCTGCCGCGAAGATGCGGCCGCTTGCAAGGTTCATCTGCGGTTGGAAATGCAGAAAAAATTCGTCGCGGGCGATCGCCTCGCGCAGTTCCTCCTGCCGCAAGAGCTTCTCATGCGCCTTGGCCGCCATCTCTTCGGTGAAGACCTGCAGGTTGTTGCGCCCGAGCTCCTTGGCGCGGTACATCGCGGCATCGGCATTGGCAAGCAATTCGCTGACGGTCCGGCCCTGATTGGGAAAGCAGGCGACGCCCATACTGCAAGTCACCCGCAGGCTGCGGCCGCTGAGTTGTACCGGCGCAGCAATGGCCGCGCGGATTTCCTCGAGGCGCGACAGGACGACGTCGCGCTCCGTCGGCACGCCGTTGAGGAGCAGTATGAACTCGTCGCCGCCGACCCGTACGACCATGTCGGACTTGCGCACTGCCGCGCGCATGCGCTCGGAAACCGCCTTCAGCAACTCGTCGCCGGCCGTATGCCCGAGACTGTCATTGATGAGCTTGAAATTGTCGAGGTCCAGAAAGGCGAGCACTGCCCACTGATCGCGTCCGCGAATCGCCTCGATCATGCCGGCCACCTGCTCCTCGAACAGGACGCGATTGGGAAGGCCCGTCAGCGCATCGTGATGCGCCATGAAGCTTATTCTGTCTTCGGCTCGTTTGCGTTCGATCGCGATTCCGGCGAGGTACGTCGCCGTGGCGATCAGCTCCTTCTGCTGCTCGCTCGGGACGCCGGCCTCCTCGGAATAGAGCGCGAAAGTTCCGAGCACCTTGCGGTCGTGAGCGTGAATCGGCGTCGACCAGCAGGAACGGAAGCCGTAGGGCTTCACAACATCGGTGTAGCCTTCCCACAACGGATCGGCGAACACGTCCGCAACGATTACCTGCTCGCCGCGCCAGGCGGCCGTTCCACACGAACCGACCCTCGGACCGATCTCGACTCCATGGATCGTGGCACAAAACACCTCGTCCAGGCTCGGGGCAGCGCCATGCAGAAGATGCCGCCCGTCCTCGGAGAGAAACAGGATGGAACCCTTGGTGCCCGGCAGCAGCAATTCGATCAGCAAGATGAGGTCGGTGAAGAACTGATCGAGCGGCTTGCCCTTTGCGATCATCTCCAGCAGCCGCGCCTGACCTTCGAGCAGGCGTTCCGCCGCTTTTCGATCGCTGATATCACGCGAAACGCCGACAACGCCGACGATCTTGCCACTCTTGTTGCGCAGCGGCACCTTGGATGTCATCAACCAGCGATCGCGCCCCTTCGTGACGATCGCGCGCTCCTCTATCCCGAAGATCGGTTCGCCGGTCTCGATCACGCGCTGTTCCACGTCGGCGATCGCCTGTGCGGACTCCGCCGGGTGCAGGTCGAAATCCGTCTTGCCGACGAGATCCTGAAGACTCGTAAGCCCGTTGTCTGCGACGGTGACCTCATTGGCGATGAGAAAGCGGCCCTTCGTGTCTTTGGCAAAAATATAGTCCGGGACGTGATTGATCATCGTCTCCAGCCAATAGTGGCGATCGGCTATGTCAGGCTCGGAAGGAAAAATGCGCGCCACCTCGTCCGCCAGCCGATTGCCGGCGTCGATCAGCCGGCGCGTCTCCACGTTGTCTCCGGCATTGAGGGCGGCATAGCGGGTATTGCGGGACGTTTTCCTTGCCAAGCAAAGCCTCCGGAAGAGCAACGCCAACATATTGCGGATCGATCCGGTCTCCGGTCTAGCTAATAGAGGTTATGCTTCTCTAAATTTTGCGGGAAAAAAGCGTCTCAAGGTTGCATGCCGGGCACGGTCGCCGCAACAGGTACGACCCGAAGGAGCGCAGGGGCTGCGTTTCATCAAGAGATTTCATGAGCGACATCAACCGAGGACGCTTCTGCCGGCCCCGGCAATCGCCTATTGAATGCGCATCACAACGGTCGGGAGGAAGCCAGAATGCTGACAATTTACGGAGTTTATCGTTCGCGCGCATCGCGCAACTACTGGATGGCGCGCGAGCTTGGCATTCCCTTCACGTCCGTACCGGTGATTCAGGCGCGCCGCGTCGCCGATCCGCTCGCCGCCGATGCACCGCTCAACACCAGGTCGCCGAGCTATCTCGCGATCAATCCGATGGGCCTCATCCCCGCTATCGATGACGACGGTCTGGTCCTGACGGAGTCACTCGCCAACAATCTCTATCTCGCGCGCAAATATGGCGGTCCTCTCGCGCCGGCCGATCTCCGCGAGGACGGACAGATGGGCAATTGGACGATGTGGGCGGCGACGGAGGTGGAGCCGCATGCGGTCAAGATCGTTCTCGCTTATGACAACGGCATCGAGGACACGCCCGAGGGTCAAGCGCGCATTGCTGCTTGCGCCAAGTCACTTCAGAAAGCCTTCGCGGTTCTCGAAGCGCACCTCGATAACTGCGATTACGTCGTCGGCAACCGCTTCACCGTCGCCGATCTCAACCTTGCCGAGGTCTTCCGCTACACGATGACCCAGACCGCGCTGTTCGACCGGCATCCGCGCATCAAGGCGTGGCTTGCGCGTTGCCAGTCGCGCCCCTGCTTCATCGCCATGATGGAGGAGCGCCTGAAGGAGCCGGAATAGGATCGCCGAGCTTCGTCATTTGACGCAACCCGGACGGAGAACCGTTACACACTTTTCCTGGAATTGCTTGCGCTCACTTGCCGAGATAGCTCGAAACCTTGGCGTCGAGCAGCCGCATTCCCTCTTCGACCTCATCGCGCACCCAGCGCTTGAAAGCCGCGGCGGCCTTACTCTCGCGCCGGGATCGCGAATGCACGAAATAATGGCCGAAGCCAGTCTTCGCCCGGATACCAAATGGCGCAACGAGACTGCCTTCGGTCACGGCATAACCGGCAAGGGTTTGCCAAGCGAGCATGACGCCCTGTCCGGCAATCGTCGCATCGAGTGCGAGCGAGGCTTCGTTGAACGTGTGGCGTACGGTCATTTCGGAGCCCGACAGGCCGGCCTCCTTCAACCACACTTCCCAAGTGAACATCGAGTGACCGTCGATCACCGCCGGCAGATTTAGAATATCTGCAGGCGCGCGCAGGTTTCCAGCCATGTTCGGCGAGCAGACGGGGAAGATCTCCTGTTCCAACAGGAGTTCGGCATGCACACCCGGCCAGTCACCAGTGCCAACGCGGATGCCGACATCCACGTCGGAAGTGTCGAGGTTCACGAGGGTGGTCGTCGCATCGATCCTCAGCCGGATATCCGGATGCCGCTCGGCAAAACGGTTCAATCGGTAAACCAGCCATCGGGCTGCGAAAACCGGGGCCACTGAGATCGTCAGCACCGATTCATCCCGGCGACGCGCCGATGCCACCGTATCGGCAAGTTCGCCGAAAGCGCTTGACAGACGCGCGAGGAACAGGCGTCCGAAGTCCGTGGCGACGAACCCGCGCGAGGTGCGCTCGAACAGTGTGCGGCCGAGTTGCGCTTCCGTCTTGGTAATCTGCTGGCTGACGGCGCCGGTGGTGACGCCGAGTTCTTCCGCGGCACTCGCCAGCGAGCCTAGCCGCCCGGCCGCTTCGACCGCGCGCAGGCCATTGAGATGAATGGCATTCAGCTCCCTCATATAGTTTTTCTAAACCGCGTCGCCGGCAATCTCAATTGAAATCTTGCCGCAACGGGCGGATGCTCAGGAGCATCGAAAGGATGATCCGCCATGCTGAAGATTCTATCGATATTCAACCGTGCCGCATCGAACCCAGGCAATCGAGTCGAAACATTGCTCAACTGGCAGCGCGATCCGCTGCAGCATCCGGACGTCGCCCGCATGGACGAACGCGAACTGGCCGATCTGCCGTTTCCCGGCTGGCCATGGCCGCGCGCTGTCGGCGAACATTGCGACTGTGCCTGATCTGAAGGTATCTTTGGCCGCACTGCGATAGCGCAACGCAGAGGCGATGGTGAGACATGAGCGATGATCTCGAACGCTCCTTCGAGCGCGTGCGGCGGCTGGCGGAGGCGGCAGGACTCCCGGAAACGACGGTCGGCACGTCCTATGGGACACCGGCTCTGCTCGTCAAAGGCAAGAGCTTTGTCCGGATGAAAGACCCGCACACACTGGTGGTCATGTGCGCGCTCGAAGAAAAGGAGATGTTGATGGAACTCGATCCATCGCTTTTCTTCGAGACCGATCACTACAAAGGCTGGCCGGCGATGTTGGTGAGACTCGCCCCAATCGACGACGAAGCATTGACGCAAAGACTGATCGCCGCCTGGCGGGAAAAGGCGCCGAGGCGCCTTGCAAGCCGCTTCGACGCCAAGTCGAACTGAACTTGAAATTCGGCCGCTCGAAAGCCGTTACACACTTCTCCTGAAATTAGGCCTGTACCGCAGCGAGGATCTTGGCAACGGCCGGCCGTGCGACCATGCGGTTGCGGTGGTCGAGAACTTTCGGGAAGCGCCCCGGATCGACACCATCGCCCTCCAGCCAATTGGCGATCGTGAAGAGATAGGGATCAGCGATCGTATAGTTCTCGCCCATCACGAAGGGGCCGGCAAACATCTTGCTTTCGATCAGCGCGAAGCAATCGCCCATGTTCTGCGGCACCTTGGCCTTCATTGCCTCATGCGCCGCCGGATCGTCCGCCCATCTCGGGCCGCGCCGAGCATGGGCATGGGCGACGTGCACCGTCGAGCAGAGATAACTCAGGAACGACTGCAGCCTTGCAAACTCGAACGGATCGTCGAGGGGAGCAAGCCGCTTCTCGGGAAAACTCTGGGCGACATAGGCGAGGATTGCCGGCGTTTTCGTCAGGATCCCGCGGTCGGTCACGAGCGCCGGCACCCGTCCCTTCGGATTGATCGCGAGATATTCGGGAGTGGTCTGTTCGGCCTTCGCGAAATCGACGCGACGGGCTTCATAGGCCGCTCCGGCCTCCTCGAGCGCAATGTGTGAGGCGAGCGAACAGGTTCCGGGCGCGTAAAACAGTTTCAGCATCATTCTGCCTCCCGTGATGGTGTTGCGGCGCGGTGCCGCAAGTTCGCCAGCAGAGAAAATGAAATTGCTGCTGTTTACAAGGCCTCTGAACGCCCGGCCTGTCGCAATCCGCCCCACCCTTCCATATCACGGGGCTACCGTTCCCGCACAGCCCGGCACGTCTTCGAGCCGGTAGTAGACTGGAATGCCGCGCTCGCGGGCGATGCGCACATCGTTGTCCGCGCCTTTGGACTCGCCCGGCAACCGCAGGACTGCGTCGCAGAGCGCAAGCAGACGGTGGGCAACGGGATGGAAGATCTCCTCATAAAGGTCGTCGCCCACTCGGCTTCCGCCGGCGGCATGCCACACGGGCAAGGCCACCCATTCCCCGATCATTGGCACGTGCCCGGCCTTGAAGAGCGCATAGGACGGCTCCTCTAGACGCTCCAAATTTTCCGCCATTTTTGCCGGGTCGTCACCCGTGCCCGAGCGATAGGGGCCCGCAATGAGAATCAACATAGCCATCCTCCACGTTATTACACGAATTTTCCTGATATTCCTGGAGTATCGTGATATTTCGTGCAATATCGTGAATGAGTCAAGGAGGAATCGATGCTGACGACGCAAAGACGGGCGATGATCTCGGCAAGGCTTGCCCGCGATGGGCAAATTGTCGCCAAGACGCTTGCGGACGAACTCGGGCTTTCGGAAGACACGATCCGCCGCGACCTCAGGGAAATGGCGGTAGAGGGCCTGCTCAGGCGGGTTCACGGCGGAGCCCTGCCTCTGGCGCCGCCGCTCCCGGATTTCGCCGCACGCCAGGCGATCGCCAGCGACCTCAAGCGCCGACTCGGACGACGAGCGGCTGACCTCGTCAAACCCGGGCAAACGGTCTTTCTGGATGGCGGCACGACCAATGCCGAAATCGCTCGTGCTTTGCCGCGGGACATGCGGGTCACGATCATCACGCACAGCCCGACGATCGCCGCGGAGTTAGAGCGTCACGACGCCGAGGTGATCCTGATCGGCGGCAGGCTTTACAAGCATTCGATGGTGGCCACCGGCGCGACAACAGTCGCCGCGATCAAACAGATCCGCGTCGATATCTTTTTCCTTGGCGTCACCGGCATTCATCCGGCGCAGGGGCTTTCGACCGGAGACTACGAGGAGACGGCGATCAAGCGCGCGATCGCCGACCAGGCGGCGGACACCTACGTGCTCGCAACTCCTGAGAAGTTCGGCGCAGCCTCTCCTTACCGCATCATGAGCGTCAGCGAACTTGCCGGGCTCATCGTCCACGCGGAGACGCCTGCCGAAGCCCTGTCGCCCTATCGTGATTGCACGGCTTTGATCGTTGCCTAGATCATTGAGCTTACGCAATCCGGATGGAAAACCGCTACGCACTTTTCCTGGAATTGCCTAGGCGGAAAGAGCTTCCGTCACGCGCACGTCGCCCACATGGATGCCGTTCCAGTTGCGCATTGAATGGTTGGCTTGTGCCATCAGCGCCGTTTGGACCTGAGGATCATCGGCGAAGAGCCGCGCAAGCGTCGCGGTCACCATCGCCTCGGCGGCGCGGGTCGTCCCGTCTTCGCATTTGACCGCGATGGCGATCCCCTTCTCCGGGATCGCCGCACAGAAGACGCCTTCGGCGCCGGTCTTGGCAAAAATGCGGCCCGGCGCAGTCTTCATCAGCCGCGTGCAGGCACGCTTGGTACCCGCGACGTAGAAGGGCTCGGCCATGCAGGCCTCGATCAGCCGCCTGGAAGCGCGCGCCCGCTCGGCCGCAAGCCCTGCCCCCGTCGCCATTTTGGCGAAGCCATGGGCAAGCCCGTTCAAGGGCACGGCATAGGTCGGGATCGAGCAGCCGTCGACCCCGCAATTGTCGCGCGCAAGGATTGCACCCGTCAGGCTTTCCATGACGCCGCGGATTTCCTGCTGGATCGGATGGTCGTAGCCGACATAGCCGCGAACCTCCGTGCCCGAATGACAGCAAGCGCAGACGAAGCCCGCATGCTTGCCGGAACAATTGTTATGCAAGGCGCTCGGCCCCTCGATCGAACGAGCCTGCCCGATTAAGGTCTTCTGGTCGAAGGACCAGTGCGCGCCGCATTCGAGCGCATCGACATCCCGACCGGCCGCCGCCAGCATTTCAGCCGCAAGCGCGACATGTTCCGGCTCGCCGGAATGCGAAGCACAGGCGAGCGCCAGCGCCTTGGCGCCGAACCCGTAGGCGTCCGCCGCGCCGCTTTCGACCAGCGGCAAAGCCTGCATGGCCTTGCACGCCGAACGCGGGAAGATGGCAGCGTCCGTATCGCCCAATGAAAACACGGTGTTGCCGTCACCGTCGACAACGATGACCGTGCCGCGATGGCGGCTTTCGACTAGATTTCCGCGAGTTACTTCGACCAGGACGGGATTAGACATGCTTGCCCTCAAATTTCCTCTTTCGCCTCTGCATTTATCAGGAATCCGACCGCTGGGAACCGGGGGGTGCGATGAAATTCATCCGCAAGCTGCTTGTCGCCTTTATGATCATCTACCTGCTTCCGGCGCTAGCCTCGGCTGGCTGGTGGTACATGAAGGAGAGGCCGCAGAGCTGGCGGGACGCGGACTGGTCGTCCGCCGGCCTTCTCCCCAAAGCGGCTGTAAGCCCCGAGGCCGCAGTTTATATCCTCTCGGCAACGACCGGCGGCATGAAGGGCGCCGTCGCCAGCCATGCCTGGATCGTCACAAAGGAAGAAGGAGCGCTGGCCTATGCCCGATACGAAAAGGTCGGCTGGGGCAAACCTATCCGTAAGAACGCCTACCAGGCCGATGGCCGCTGGTATTCGAACGAGCCGCGCATCGTCGCGATGATCAAGGGAGAGCAGGCGCAGCGCCTGATCCCTAAAGTCGAGCAAGCGATTGCCGATTACCCCTATTCCTCGCCCGGCACTTACAGGCTGTGGCCGGGACCGAACTCCAACACCTTTGTCGCGCACGTTCTTCGTTCGGTACCCGAGCTTGACGCCGTACTGCCGCCGAACGCCGTCGGCCGCGACTACCTGCCTGAGGGTAAACTTTTTCAGATCGACGCCGATGGCCGCGACCTGCACGCAACGCTCTACGGGCTCGCCGGAATCTCCGCCGGCTGGCGAAGCGGGCTGGAACTGCATTTCATGGGATTGGTGGCTGGGTTCGACATCGTACGGCCCGGCATCAAGATACCGGCGCTCGGGCGCTTCGGGATCTGACCCGGGTTCCAGCGCTTCCTGAGAACAAAAAGGAAAAGGGCCGCGTCAGCGACCCTTCCATGAGCATTTGGCCTGTGACGGCCCGGGCTTTTCCAGCCCAAGGAAGGCGGGTATCAAGCCGAGGGCTGCCTCGACTCCTTCACCTCTCCCATGCCTGTCACGAGGTCCGAAATCTCACTAGACATTGGATCACCTTCCTTTCTGTTCGTTGACGTTACAACAAACGTAAGTCATTCCCGCCCGAATACAAGACCGACCATCGTCGAAGGCATCGATCGGAGGATTGGACAAGAACTCCTAGGATCTGCCCATGGTCATCACGATCTTGCCGATGTGATCGCCTTCTTCCATCAGGCGATGGCCATCGGCGACCCTTTCGAAGGGTAGAATCTGATGGATGACCGGCGCCACGGCGCCTCCCTCCAGCAATGGCCAGACCTTTGCCGCAAGTCCGTCGCGGATTGCCTGTTTTTCCGCGGATGTGCGCGGGCGAAGCGCGGACCCCATGATATGCAGGCGCTTCGTCAGGATCGGCCCGATATTGGCGCCCTCCACGCGCGCGCCACCCAGGAACGCGATGATCGACAGACGGCCATCCCTGGCGAGCGAACCGATATTGCGATCGAAGTAGCGCCCGCCGACCATGTCGAGGATGACGTCCACCCCTCGCCCACCTGTCTCGTCAAGCGCAACGGCCTTGAAGTCTTCCTCGCGATAGTTGATCGCTCGCTTCGCCCCGAGTGCCTCGCAAGCCCTGCACTTCTCGGCGCTACCGGCGGTCACCAGAACCTCGGCGCCGAAGGCTTTGGCGAGTTGGATTGCGGTGGTGCCGATACCGCTCGATCCGCCATGGACCAGGATCGTTTCACCCGCCTTGAGCCCTGCCATATCGAAGACGTTGGCCCAAACCGTGAAGAACGTTTCCGGCAGCGCCGCCGCCTTTGTCGCATCATACCCCTTTGGCCAGGCGAGAGCCTGTGTCGCCGGCAGCGCGCAATATGCCGCATAGCCGCCGCCATTGGCGAGCGCGCAGACCTTGTCCCCGATCGAGAAGCCGGTTATGCCCTCGCCCATAGCAACGACCTCGCCGGCCACTTCAAGGCCGAGGATCGGGCTCGCGCCCGGCGGCGGTGGATAGTCGCCCTTGCGCTGCAGCACGTCCGGCCGATTGATGCCGGCTGCCTCGACACGGATCAGGATATCGCCGGCTTTGACGTCCGGCAGCGGCCCGCGCGCCAAAACCATGTTTTCCGGGCCACCCGGGCCCGGCAGGTCCACATAGGTCATTTCAGTCGGAAGATTCATCTCAGTCGTCATGGCGGCATCCTCGCAAGCGGCATCCGTTCCGTTCTACCTATAGCTCGGTTGCAGCTCCGGAAAGGTCCCGGCGCGAGCTCACCCCAACTTCCGAAAGGAAGAAAGAACCATTTCCGGCCCCAGACGTTTCCGCGTCAGTGGCTTGGCGGCCTGATCCGACCAATGCAGGTGCGTGCTGATGGGTGGAACCGTTGGCGCCGTGCCCGTCAAAGCGGAGAGTGCGCCCTGTGGACGCCATCTGGAGCATAGATGCATCCGACATCTTCACCGTACATTTTGCGCTCTACATAGTGCTAGGCTTTGTGGCGCAGCTAATTGACGGCGCCCTGGGTCAGGCCTATGGCGTGATCGTTACAACAGCTTTGCTCGCAACGGGCAGTCCACCGGCCGTCGCCAGCGCCAGTACGCACGCCGCGGAGATTGTGACCACCGGGCTGGCGGGCGGCTCACACATCTGGCACCGCAACGTCGATTGGGGCTTTTCTCACGCCTGGTGCCGGGGGGGCGTTGTCGGCGGCTTCGCCGGCGCCTATGTGCTGACACAGGTGCCGGAAGATCCGGTCAAGCTTCTGATATCGATCTACCTGCTGGCGATGGCCGTGCTGATTGCCCGGCAAATCTACACCGGCGGGCGTGAGCGCGATCACAATATGCCGACCGCGCCGATCGGGCTTGCCGGAGGTTTTTTTGATGCGGTGGGCGGCGGTGGCTGGGGATCGTTCGTGAATTCCACATTGATCACCCGCGGAGAGAGCGCCCGCTGCAGCATTGGTTCCGCGAGCCTTGCAGAATTCTTTGTGACGATTGCTGTCAGCGCCACCTTCGTGTTGCAGCTCGACCTCGGAGGTTATGTGCTGGTCGTGCTTGGCCTGATCATAGGCGGCGCCGTGGCTGCGCCCCTGGCTGGCTGGATCAGCAAGACGCTGCCACATGGGGTGCTGGCGGCCATGGTGGGCCTGACCGTTGCCTCCCTGGCCGTCTATAACCTGATCTCAGTGAGCTCCGAGCTCTTCGCGGCCCCATAGCTCGCCGTGCTGTCGGCAGGATTACCGGCGATGAGCGGGAGCTGCTTAAGCTGCTGGCCAAGCGCAATCGAAAGGGCGTGTGGATCTACGATTCCGGCTGGACATATCCGTTGCCGTCCAGTTGCTCCAACACAAGACCGTCCAGGCTTGCCTTGGCGCGCGCCTTTATCTCGGCGATCCTCTTGCTCACCGTCTGGCTGTCGGAAAGGACGAAGCCTTCCGGCAGCACGAGAACCGCAATCGAGCAGCGCATCAGCGGAAAGTCCTTCGCGCCACCGTCGCGGCCATACCCGCTGATGCGCCCCGCCACCTGATGTTCCGGCGAATAAAGTTGGCGAACGTCCGAACGAAAGTCATCGACGAGGCGCATGAGGACGGCGCGGATTTCCCCTTCGTCGAGGCCGCTGACGCCGACGAAGAAATCGTCGCCGCCGACATGCCCCAGGAACTTCTCCTCGCCGATGAAGTGGCGTCTGAGCAAAGCGGCAAACAGCGTGATCGCCAGGTCGCCCTTCTGGAAGCCGTAGGTATCGTTGAAAGGCTTGAAGTCGTCGAAGTCGCAATAGCAGAAATAGCGCGTCACATCGCCGTCGAGGATCGCATCCTGCACATAGTCACGGATCGCGCGATTGCCCGGCAGGCCCGTCAGCGGGTTCTGCTCCTGCGCCGTCTTCAACTGTTTTTCGTTGATGATCTTCAGCAGCGACGAAGCGGATAGAATGCCGGCATAACGCATGTTTTCCGTCAGGATCACACAGTCGCTGCCGTCCATGCCGGCGAAGATTTTCAGCATCTCGTCGGCCGGCGTGTCGAGATCGGCGATCGGCGCGGGGCTCACGAAATGCGAGATACGGCGCTGATAAATGCGGTTCTTCAGAAGATCCCGGCCGAAGGGATGATAGATCATTTCCTTGACGTGATACTCGTGCAGGATGCCGCGCGGTTCGCCGTTGGCGTTCAGCACGGGAAAGAAAGCCTGGCGCGGATTGAGCCGGAACAGATCGAAGACGGATTCGAGTTCATCGCTTTCCCTGACGGCAGGGAGCTGTTCGATCTGTTTCCTGATCAGGATGCTGTCGAGCGTCGCGGAGGTGCGCCGTGCGGCGCCGCTCAGTTCCAGATGGGGATAAGCCGGCTGCAGTTCGCTTAAGTGTGTGGTGGGGCGGGCAATGAAATAACCCTGAACCAGATCGCAGCCGAGATCACGGCACGCGAGGAACTCGGCTTCCGTCTCCACGCCCTCCGCAATCACGCGCGTTCCGAGCACATGGGCCGTGTTTACCGTGTGGCGGACGAGGTGGCGCTTGCGCGGGTCCCGCTCGATGCCGGAGATGAAGTGCCGATCGATCTTGACGTAGTCGACGGGCTGGTCGCAGAGCAACTTCAAGCCGTTGAAGCCCGCACCGAAATCATCGATCGCAAGCTTGAAACCGGCAAGCCGCAATTGCCTCACCAGCGCGGAAAAATCCGGCATTTTGCCACTGTCGAAGCGCTCCGAAAGCTCGAAGCAGAGCGAAGACGGGGCAATGTTGGCGCGCTTGAGGTGGTTGACGAGGCGCTCGACGATATCGTCCTCGCCACCGACCAGCCTCGAATCGAAATTCAGGAAAAGGGTCCGTGCCGAAAAATCGGGGATCGTCGCGAAGGCGGCGACGGCGCGGCTGTTGATAAGGTGTTCGAGCGGCAGAAGCTGGCCCACCTCCTCCGCCTTGTCCAGCAATTCGAGTGGCGAGGCAAAGCCAAGACGCTGGAACCCGCGCATCAGCGATTCATAACCGAAGACGGCACCGGTCGTCGCCTCGACGATCGGCTGAAAGGCGTTCTCGATGACGAGCTTGGCAAGGGTGACAATCTGGTCGTCGCCGAAGCGGCGAAGCGAGAGGATTTCGGTGGGGGCGACGGACATGCCGGCTCCAGGATAAAGACAAACACACGCGCGCCAGCATCAAAGCCAAGCGTCAACGAAAGCTTTCGCGAGTGTGAAAGTTTGATGAAGGATTGGCAGCCTGAGTAGAGTGTATCGGTATGCGCCCCTTATGGTTGCACAACGCCGAAGCGGCGCGATCTTCCTCAGCCCTTTGCGAGAACGCCGAAGGCGATCGAGGCGAGCCCCTGCATGACGAGATCGACCGCCAGAAACAGGCCAAGGATCCAGAGGCTGTTGACCGGCCAACCGGCGGCGATGACGAGGCCAGCGGCGAGCGTGACGAGACCGCCGACGACCATCCAGCCCCATCCGCCGAACGGCCGGAGCTTGAAGCCGACCCAGACGCGGAAGCAGCCTGCAACGATCAGCGCCAACGCCATCAGGAAGGTCAGGACCGCAGAGGCAAGCACCGGATTGATGAAGGCGAAGAGGCCCGCCGCCGCGTAGAAGGCCGCGCTCAAGAGCCAATAGAGGAAACTTCCCCAAGTCTTGACCTGAAAGGCGTGACCGAGATTGAGCAGACCGCCAATCAGCATGATGATGCCCACATAATAGACGGAGGCAACCGTCGCCATGAGCAGATTGCCGAAGGCAATGCCGCCGCACATGATCAGGATCACGCCAAGGGCGACGAACCAGACCCATTTTCCGGCGACAGCCTCTCTACCGGCGGGATCGAATGCGTGGGCCATCTTCAACCTCCAGTCTTATCGGCGAGCATGAACGCCACCTTTCGATTGAGCCGGATTTCTCAGCAAAAAGAAAGAGAAAAAGCGACAAAGTTTTTTATTGATTGATGAGTCAATCAAAAATAAACTGGAAGGAGTCGAGGGAGTTTCGGATGCCGAAAATCGGGATGGAGCCTGTACGGCGAAAGGCATTGGTGGACGCGGCGCTGCGCGTGATCGGCGACCAAGGCACGCTCTCGGTCACCATGTCGGATATTGCCAGAACCGCCGGCGTCTCGCCGGCGCTCGCGCACCACTACTTCGGCAGCAAGGATCAATTGTTGATCGCAACGATCCGCAGTCTCCTGGCGCAACTGCGCGACGACGCGGTCGCTGCGCTTCAGACCGCGAAGACGCCGCGCGAAAAGCTGAGTGCACTGATCCGCGTGAGCTTCAGGGCCGAGCAGTTCGCGCCAGAGACGATCGCTGCCTGGCTCGCTTTTTATTCCGAGGCGCAGCGCTCGGAGGACGTTCGCCGTCTCCTCGTGATCTACGCGCGACGGCTGCGTTCCAATCTGTTGGCGAGCCTTAAGCTGCTTTGCGCTTTCGATGACGCGGAACGCATCGCCGAGGGCGCGGCTGCGATGATCGACGGACTCTATATCCGCCAGAGTCTGCGCTCGGCTCCGATCAGCATCGAAGCTTCGATCGCGCTGACCGAGGACTATGTAAATGCGCATTTGCGGGCGACGGACGACGGAAGTCGCCCCTCTTCTGGGGTTTAACCCGAGGACTAGCCTTCTCCCCGCAAGCGGGGAGAAGGTGGCGGCAGCCGGATGAGGCGCGATCGCCCGCACCGCAAAACTGTAATTCGAACAATCGAGGAATCAACGACGTGACTGCCGGGAAGCCCAATATTCTGATCATCATGGTGGACCAGTTGAACGGAAAGCTTTTTCCGGACGGCCCCGCCGAGTTCCTGCATGCGCCGAACCTGAAGGCGCTCGCCAAGCGCTCGGCGCGCTTCCGCAACAATTACACGTCGTCGCCGTTGTGTGCTCCCGCCCGCGCGTCCTTCATGGCCGGCCAATTGCCGAGCCGCACCCGCGTCTACGACAACGCCGCCGAGTACCAGTCGTCGATCCCGACCTATGCGCACCATCTGCGCCGGGCCGGCTACTACACCGCGCTTTCCGGCAAGATGCATTTCGTCGGGCCGGATCAGTTGCATGGCTTCGAAGAGCGCCTGACGACCGACATCTATCCGGCCGATTTCGGCTGGACGCCGGATTACCGCAAGCCCGGCGAACGGATCGACTGGTGGTATCACAACCTCGGTTCCGTCACCGGCGCCGGTGTGGCGGAAATCACCAACCAGATGGAATATGACGACGAGGTGGCGTTCCTCGCGAACCAGAAGCTCTACCAGCTCTCGCGCGAGAGTGACGACGAAAGCCGCCGTCCCTGGTGCCTTACCGTTTCCTTCACCCACCCGCACGATCCCTACGTCGCACGGCGCAAGTTCTGGGATCTCTACGAGAAATGCGAGCAACTGCTGCCGGAGGTCGGCGCGCTCCCCGTCGATCAGCAGGACCCGCATTCTCGGCGCATCATGCTCTCCTGCGACTACGATAACTTCGAGTTGACCGAGGAGAATATTCGCCGGTCGCGGCGGGCCTATTTCGCCAACATCTCCTATCTCGACGAAAAGGTGGGAGAGCTCATCGACACGCTCACGCGCACGCGGATGCTCGATGACACGCTCATCCTCTTTTGCTCCGACCACGGCGATATGCTCGGCGAGAGGGGCCTGTGGTTCAAGATGAACTTCTTCGAAGGCTCGGCGCGCGTGCCGCTGATGATCGCTGGACCGGGTGTCACGGCCGGCCTGCATCTGACGCCGACCTCGAACCTCGACGTAACGCCGACGCTTGCCGATCTCGCCGGCATCTCCATGGACGAGGTAAAGCCCTGGACGGACGGCATCAGCCTTCTGCCGATGGTAAACGGTGCGGAGCGCACGGAACCAGTGTTGATGGAATATGCGGCGGAAGCCTCCTATGCGCCACTCGTCGCCATCCGCGAAGGCAAGTGGAAATATGTCCACTGCGCGCTCGACCCGGACCAGCTTTACGACCTTGAGGCAGATCCGCTGGAACTCACCAATCTTGCGGAGAACCCGCGCGGGCCTGTCGATCAGGCGACGCTCAGGGCCTTCCGCGACATGCGCGCCGCCCACTGGGACATGGAGACCTTCGACGCGGCCGTGCGCGAAAGCCAGGCGCGGCGCTGGGTGGTCTACGAGGCGCTCAGAAACGGCGCCTATTACCCGTGGGACCACCAGCCGCTGCAGAGGGCATCCGAGCGCTACATGCGCAACCACATGAACCTCGACAACCTCGAGGAGTCCAAACGCTACCCGCGGGGAGAATGACATGAGAGCCCAACCGAAAGCGTCGCACTTCATCGACGGTGACTATGTCGAGGACACCGCCGGCACGGTGATCGAGAGCATCTATCCGGCGACCGGCGAGGTGATCGCCCGGCTTCATGCGGCGACGCCTGCGATCGTCGAAAAGGCGATCGCCGCAGCGAAACGGGCGCAGCCGGAATGGGCTGCGATGAGCCCGACGGCACGCGGCCGCATCCTCAAGCGCGCCGCCGAGATCATGCGCGAGCGCAACCGCGAGCTCTCCGAACTGGAAACACTCGACACCGGCAAGCCGATCCAGGAGACGATCGTCGCCGACCCGACCTCGGGCGCCGACAGCTTCGAGTTCTTCGGCGGCGTCGCGCCCGCCGCGCTCAATGGCGACTATATCCCGCTCGGCGGCGACTTCGCCTACACCAAGCGGGTGCCGCTCGGCGTCTGCGTCGGCATCGGCGCCTGGAACTATCCACAGCAGATCGCCTGCTGGAAGGGCGCGCCGGCACTCGCCGCCGGCAATGCCATGGTCTTCAAGCCGTCGGAAAACACGCCGCTTGGGGCGCTGAAGATCGCCGAGATCCTGGTCGAAGCCGGCCTGCCAAAGGGGCTCTACAACGTCATCCAGGGCGATCGGTCGACCGGCCCCCTGCTCGTCAATCACCCCGACGTCGCCAAGGTGTCGCTGACCGGCTCGGTGCCGACGGGCAAAAAAGTCGCAGGGGCCGCCGCGGCGGAGCTCAAGCACGTCACCATGGAGCTCGGCGGCA
Organism: Sinorhizobium terangae; assembly: GCF_029714365.1. Taxonomy (NCBI): domain Bacteria; kingdom Pseudomonadati; phylum Pseudomonadota; class Alphaproteobacteria; order Hyphomicrobiales; family Rhizobiaceae; genus Sinorhizobium; species Sinorhizobium terangae. The sequence goes on along the minus strand of NZ_CP121659.1, from coordinate 618,835 downwards.
AGTCGCCGCTGATCGTCTTCGACGATGCCGATCTCGAAAGCGCGATCGGCGGTGCCATGCTCGGCAACTTCTACTCGACCGGCCAGGTCTGCTCGAACGGCACCCGCGTCTTCGTGCAGCGGAAGGTCAAGGAAACGTTCCTGGCGCGGCTTAAGGCGCGCACCGAGGCGATCGTCATCGGCGACCCGATGGACGAGGCGACACAGCTTGGGCCCATGGTTTCGAAGGCACAGCGCGACAAGGTCTTCTCCTATATCGAGAAGGGCAAGGCGGAGGGCGCGCGGCTGGTGACCGGCGGCGGCATTCCGAACGCCGTCAGCGCTGACGGAACCTATATCCAGCCCACCGTCTTCGCCGACGTCACCGACGAGATGACGATCGCGCGGGAGGAGATCTTCGGGCCGGTGATGTGCGTGCTCGACTTCGACGATGAGGCGGAGGTCGTCGCCCGCGCCAACGCCACCGAATTCGGCCTTTCCGCCGGTGTCTTCACCGCCGACATCACCCGCGCGCATCGGGTGGTCGACCAGCTCGAGGCGGGTACGCTCTGGATCAACACCTACAACCTCTGCCCGGTCGAGATCCCGTTCGGCGGCTCGAAACAATCGGGCTTCGGGCGGGAGAATTCGGTCGCGGCGCTCAACCACTACACCGAGCTCAAGACCGTCTATGTCGGCATGGGGAAGGTCGAGGCGCCGTACTGAATTGCAATTCTGCCCCTCACCCTAACCCTCTCCCCGCAGGCGGGGAGAGGGGACTGGCGCGGCACGGCATATCCCTTCTCCCCGCAAGCGGGGAGAAGGCGGCGGCAGCCGGATGAGGGGCACACCGCAGATACGTAGAAGAAAGACAACGCTTATGCAGGCAGATTTTGTCATCATCGGTTCCGGTTCGGCGGGCTCGGCGCTCGCCTATCGCCTGTCGGAGGACGGCAAGCATTCCGTCATCGTGCTGGAGTTCGGCGGCTCGGACGTCGGCCCGTTCATCCAGATGCCGGCAGCACTCGCCTGGCCGATGAGCATGAACCGCTACAATTGGGGCTACCTTTCGGAACCCGAGCCGAACCTCAACAACCGGCGCATCACCGCGCCGCGCGGCAAGGTGATCGGCGGTTCCTCCTCGATCAACGGCATGGTCTATGTGCGCGGCCACGCGGAGGACTTCAATCGCTGGGAAGAGTTGGGCGCCCAGGGCTGGGCCTATGCGGACGTGCTGCCCTATTTCAAGCGGATGGAACATTCGCACGGCGGCGAAGACGGCTGGCGCGGCACGCAGGGGCCGCTGCACATCCAGCGCGGCAGCGTCAGGAACCCGCTCTTTCATGCCTTCATCCAGGCAGGACAGCAGGCGGGGTTCGAACTCACCGACGACTATAACGGCTCCAAGCAGGAAGGCTTCGGCCTGATGGAGCAGACGACCTGGCAAGGCCGGCGCTGGTCGGCAGCCTCCGCCTATCTCAAGCCGGCGCTGAAGCGTCCGAATGTCGAACTGATCCGCTGCCTCGCCCACAAGGTCGTCGTCGAGAACGGCCGCGCGACCGGTGTGGAGATCGAGCGCAATGGCCGGACCGAGGTGGTGAAGGCCAATCGCGAGGTGATCGTGTCGGCCTCGTCCTTCAACTCGCCGAAGCTGTTGATGCTCTCCGGCATCGGTCCGGCGGCGCATCTGAAGGAGATGGGGATCGAGGTGAAGGCCGACCGGCCGGGCGTCGGCCAGAACCTCCAGGATCACATGGAGTTCTACTTCCAGCAGGTAAGCACCAAGCCGGTCTCGCTTTACTCCTGGCTGCCGTGGTTCTGGCAAGGCGTCGCCGGCGCGCAATGGCTGCTCTTCAAGAGAGGCCTCGGTGTTTCCAACCAGTTCGAGGCCTGCGCCTTCCTGCGGTCGGCGCCGGGCATCAAACAGCCTGACATCCAGTACCATTTCCTGCCGGTGGCGATCAGCTACGACGGCAAGGCCGCGGCCAACACGCACGGCTTCCAGGTGCATGTCGGCTACAACCTGTCGAAGTCGCGCGGCAGCGTCACCCTTCGCTCGTCCGACCCGAAGTCCGATCCGGTGATCCGCTTCAATTATATGAGCCACCCGGAGGATTGGGAGAAATTCCGCCACTGCGTGCGGCTGACGCGCGAGATCTTCGGCCAGAAGGCCTTCGACCAGTATCGCGGACCGGAAATCCAGCCGGGCGACAAGGTCCAGACGGACGACGAGATCGATTCCTTCCTGCGCGAACATCTCGAAAGCGCCTATCACCCCTGTGGCACCTGCAAGATGGGCGCCAAGGACGACCCGATGGCGGTAGTCGATCCGGAAACACGGGTGATCGGCGTCGATGGCTTGCGCGTCGCCGACTCCTCGATCTTCCCGCATGTCACCTACGGCAACCTCAACGGGCCCTCGATCATGACAGGCGAGAAGGCGGCCGACCACATCCTCGGCAGGCAGCCCCTCGCCCGCTCCAACCAGGAGCCCTGGATCAATCCACGCTGGGCGTTAAGCGACCGGTAAGACAAAGAGTTGAGGCGCGCGCCTTGGGGACAAGCCCCCTCCCCACCCCCTCCCCACGAGTAACCTACTCCGAAAGGAAACCGATCCAGCGGCCAGCAAGAACCGCTCCTGTCCAGACCGCCATGGAAATGAGCGCCGAAAGGCGGACTCTCCAGGAGAGCGGTCCGCCTTTGACGACGGCGCGCCACTGCGGCGTCAGATGCAGCAAAACCGCGTTGACGATGCCCAGTACGAGCAGCGTGATCTTTGTCAGGAAGGCAGCGTTGCCTGCATATTCAAGCGGGCGGACGCTGAAAAGGCAGAAGCCCGTGACGATCGCGAGGATCACGCCGGTTGCAGCGGCGCGCGAAAGGTACGGCCCGATCGTCGCGACCGGCACCTTGCCGAAGAACCCGATGAGGCGCAGATCGAGCGGCAGGATCGCGCCGACGACTATTCCGATCGACAGGATATGGGCGGCGTTCACGAAGAGGTAGAGGAGCGCGGAACGCCGTATCGCCACCGCGAAAGGCAGGGTGCCGATCCACTCCACCGCCTCCATGCCGCTCGTCAATTCGTCTGTATCCGGTCGGGATAGATGTCGTAGACTTTTCCGGCCACCGTGATTCGAACGGCTTTCATCCGCTTTTCATTATGGTCGAGCGAACGGTTTCCGAGGGCCACCACCGGATCGCCGACTTTCGCCACGCCCTCGACAAAGCCCGACCGCTCTGTCTGGCGGAGGTTTGCGAGCTCGACCCGCCAGAGGCCGTCATTCTCCGTCGCGACGTCCAGCGTCGGATGCGGCGGAGCCATGGAGATTTCCTGGATCGTCCCGGAAAGCTCGATCTGATCGGCCTCCGCCCAGGACCAGCCGTGGTGCGCGTACGCTCCCGTCACAAGCAAGAGCCCCAGAGCTCCCCCCCCCGAGCATGCGAGCAGGTAAGGACCTGGCCATCACTTGTCTCCTTTCAATGGATCGCGAGATCAGCCTGAACCTGGAGCAGGCGCAATGAAAGGACAGAGCATTCAACTATTCTTGAATGGCGAGCATGGGCCGGTGCTCTCGGGTGCAACGTGCCACGCCCTTCCCGCAAGATTAATCTACTAAATTACTAGGTTTTCTTAGAACTTTAGGGATCAGAGAGATATTTGCTCTGATCCTTGAGCAATAGAAATCCGTTTTTCTGTCATTTGTCACGAACGGCTGCGATATTCCGTGCAAATTGCAACGGGATGTAGCCATGACCACGCAAACCCTCGAAGCCGAAGCGGCAGCCCTCAGCGAAGCGCTCGAAGGCCTCGATCTTGCCGGGCGCCTGGCGCTTATCGCAGGACTTGAAGGCAG